>CAIMKX010000041.1 GCA_903842025.1 uncultured bacterium
CTGGCGTCAGTGTTGCTTTCACTCTTTTGGAGGAAACCTAAAAACTTCTTTGCCGAACTTGGAGCTCTCGTCAATCCTGTTGCAATGGCTTGAAATATGGGGGCCAAGAGAGGGTGTGAGCGGTTACTGCTTCTGGTGTGTAAGCATAGCATATTTTGAGCATTGTAATATCCACAACTAGCGCTTGACAATTATAAGTTAATGCGATACATTTTACTCGTTCCAGATGCGGTACGAGACAACTGTAGGTGGGGGTCAGTGCTGCAGCACTGACCCCTTTTTTTCCGTTTTTTATGCCTTTGGCTTCATCAACGGAAACATCTGTGTTTCTCTCAGTGGCTTATTGGCCAGAATAGCGAACAGACGCTCACCAAAACCATAACCGCAAGTCGGCGGCATACCATGCTCGAGCATCTCGACAAACTCCGTGTCAGGCATCATTGCCTCAGTGTCCCCACTTTCCAATAATTTCTTCTGTTCTTTGAAGCGTTCCGCCTGATCGATCGGATCATTCAATTCCGAATAGCCTCGGCCAATCTCACTGCCGCCAATGATTGGCTGAAACATTTGGACGATTGATTCATTACCTTTGACCGATTTCGCCAACGGAGCTATTAGTTTCGGGTGATTGATCAGAAAAGCCGGACCAGCGATGTTCTTGCGGCAATATTTCCACAAAGTATCCACTAGGCGTTCCATATTGGTTCCTTCATAGCTGACTTTGAGCTCGTCGAGCTTCTTTTTGATCTCGGAATCTTTAGCCTTGCTGATATCAATACCAGTTTGACAAAGAATCTCGTCGGTATAGTCTATCTTTTTCCATTCGTTGGCAAAATCAAAGGCGTGTTCGCGATAAGTGAACTTCGTCGTACCGAAAACTTCAGAGGCTAAGCGGCGATATAATCTGACAACCAGATCCATGCCATCGTTATAATCGGCGTATGACCAGTAGAATTCCAAGTTGGTGAATTCCTGCATATGTTCCGGACTGGAGCCTTCGTTGCGGTAAACGCGGCCAATCTCAAAAGTCTTGGGAAATCCACCGGCGATAAGTCTCTTCTGCCATAACTCACCGACCGATATGCGCAAATAAACATCGAGATCAAAATCGTTGTGATGAGTCTTGAAGGGTGTCGCCTCGGCGCCGCCGGTAGTCGTCTCCAATGTCGGAGTCTCGACTTCCAAGAAACCTTCTTCCTCCATGAAATCCCGGGTGACTTTCCAAAACTTGGCTTTTTTCTTGAATAGGTCGCGCGCCTCCGAATCCATTATGAAATCGAGATATCTCTTGCGGAATTTTTCGTCGGGATCGGTGAGGCCATGCCATTTTTCCGGCAAAGGCAAAAGAGCTTTGGCAGCCATGGTCCAGGAAGTGACCAGAAGGCTTGGTTCGCCTTTTTGCGTGATGAAAAATGTCCCTGTTACGCTTATGATATCCCCTATGTCGACAGCCGCACCGAGCAATTCGAATAACTCCGGTTTGAGAACGTCCTTTTTTACGACTGCCTGAAAAGTAGACTTGCCGTCATCGAGCACGAAGAATTGGATGGCGCCCTGACCGCGGATAGCCATGATCCTGCCGGCCAAAGAAACTTCGGTCTTCTTGGATTCATAGTCGGCGAAGCTCTTCCTGGCATCCTCCAAGCAGAATGTTCGCGGTACTTTGGCAGGAAAAGGATCCATACCGGCCTTTTTTATGAGTGCCAGTTTATTGAGACGGGTCTGATGAAGTTCTTCGAGTGAAGCCATGGGACTTTATTTGAGGATCATTATGGTATACGTCACTTTGCCCTTGGGCGTGCTCACGGCGACCTGATCGCCCTTTTTGTGGCCGAGAAGTGCGGAACCCAACGGCGAAAGATTGGAGATCTTGCCCTGAGTCATGTCAGCCTCCTCCGAGCCGACGATGGTATAAAGATAGGATTTGTTGTCGCCGTCCTTTTGAAGGCGGAAGGTCGAACCGATAGTGATGGTTTCCGTGCCGCCATTGCCGATCATTACGGCGTTTTTGAGAAGGTTTTCCAGCTTGCCGATGCGGTCTTCAACCTCAGCTTGATCCTCGCGGGCCTGATGGTATTCGGCATTTTCGGAAAGATCTCCGAGCCGTTTGGCGTATTCGAGATGTTCGGCGATCTCCTTGCGGCGCTCGATCCGAAGGTGTTCAAGCTCTTTTTGTAATTCGTTGAATTTTTCCGTGGTAAGATATTGGACTTCTGTTGACATTTGATTGATTAAAGATTAGTAGTAGTTGACAAGAATGATAGCAAATATGCTGGTGGAATTCAAGGATCAGGGACTAGTTTTTAGGGACTAGGGACTAGGGAATCGCATAAACTGCGATTCCCTAGTCCCTAAAAACTAGTCCCTAGTCCCTAAAGTACTCAGGCGTATTCAGGCTCATCCAGTCTATCGTCTGCCTCATGGCCGCGGCGGCGCCGATCAGATTGTGAACGGACCCCTTTTCTAGGGTCACGGCAAAGGCATATTTCGGATTCTCATAAGGCCAGAAGCCGGTGATCCAGGAATTGACATTTTCCTTGGAAACGCCCAATTCGGCCGTTCCGGACTTTCCGGCAAAATCGGCATAGGGCACGTTCAGGGCGACGCTTGTCCCGATCTTCACAGACAGGCGCATTCCTTCATGGATGATGTCAAAATATTTCTCCGGGATTTGGACGTTCGATTCGACATGCCGCTGACCGTCTTTGATGATGGTCGGCGACAGCAATGAACCTTTGTTGGCGATCGCCGCCATCCCGCGCACAATTTGAACCGGTGTAACCTGAAAACCATATTGACCGATCGCTGTATGATAAGTGTCGCCTATAAACCAATCTTCATCGAAAGTTTTCTTCTTCCATTCCGGGGTCGGTATCGTTCCGGCCTTATTTTCTAAAAAAGAGGAGCTTCCGTCCAGGGTCGTCGTGCCGAAGCCGAACATTCTCAGGTATTTGTCGATATTGATGATGCCCAAACCCTTCTGATCCTTGTAACCTCCGCCGACCGTATAAAAATAGGCATCGGAAGACATGGCAATGGCGTGCCGCAAGTCCAAGGCACCCAGATTCTTCCAGTCCCGAAAAAGAGTGGATTTGGTCGGGTCATAGGGATTCGGAATGGAAATCGAGCCGGTCGTTACAATAACCGTACTCGGATCGATGACGCCCTCATTCAAAACGCCCAATGCCACATACGGCTTGACGATCGATCCCGGAGTGTAAAGGCCGTCGACGGCCCGGTTGAGAAACGGTAGGTTCGGGTTGACCAATTCCGACCTGACCAAAGCCTTGTCAGTCTTGTCCGACATGACTTGCGAACTGAACTCGGGATAGCTGGTCATGGCCAGCAATTCCCCCGTCTTAATATCCATGATGACCCCGGCCCCGCCGGCAAAACCGACTCGCGTCGCGATATCCTTAATATTATTGTACAAGGCCGACTGGACACGGCTGTCAATGGACAGACGAATATTCTCACCCTGGATCGGCGGCCGAACGATGTTGCCGGAGACGACGTTGCCGCGGGCGTTGACTTCGACCAGTCTTGATCCGGAAACGCCCTGAAGGCGCTCGTCAAAGTATTTCTCAGCTCCAGAAATCCCCTCAAAATCCTCCTGATAATAGAAACCGCTGGAGTCTTTCGAGGGATATTGGACATAGCCAAGAATGTGGGATAGGCCGGTTGTTGTGGCATATTGTCGGACAGCCACCGGATCATTGACATTTTGGTCGGAAGTCGTCGCGCTAATATTGATGTTTCCATTCAAGGCGGAGATGTTCTGGCTCGGAGAATTCCAGGCCAAGAGAAGGCCGTTCCTGTCGGAAATGTCGCCACGGCCGGCGAAGATCGGCACCGGCCGCAACATATTGTTCTCGCTTCGGGCTTGGTATTGCTGGCCCTGAATAATCTGCATCTTGACGGCCTGGGCGATGAAGCCGAGGGAAATGAGGACGAAAAATCCGACAATCGAGTACAGCATCACCCTCGAAATCGGCTTCTCCAATCGGCCTTCGAACTGCGAAGTGTCGTAATTCGGGATATTGCTAGAGTCCAAAAGGATCTCATCGGGATCGACTTCCCTGCCCTTTTCCGAAAGATGGTTGCGCCAAAAGGATATTCCCGTCATACGGCAATGATATCATAACAATTTGGACTATATTAATCCCTGATCACTTTTTTCAAAAGCCCCGACGCGATCAGAATCATCGTTGAGATTATCGTACCAACATAGCCCAGGATCCCCAATTCAGGGATAAGGCCGAACAGCGAATCGTAAATAATTCCAGCCAGGACGAATTCCAGGAAATACGGGAAATTCCAGACGGACAAGAAGGCGATCGGCAAGGCCACGAACCACCAGCCGTGGAGGATGGCGATGAAGATAAAGATATCAGTTATTATTCTTATTGGCATTTAATCATTTCTTAGGTCAATTAGAAATTAGGTAATTAGAAATTTGCATTCTATCTGGCCACCATCACCCACCGCAACTGATAAATATTTACCGGCAGGGCGAACAGGACCTGCTCAAACTGTCCGGCCGGATCCGGCAGGATGCGCGAGACGGTACCGAACGACCTGTCCTTGAGCGACAAAGTGTTGACGTAGTCGCCTTCGGCGATGGCCGTACCGCGGGGCAATTCCGCCACATATTGCCCACCGCCGCGACCGATGGCGGTGGCCGGAACATGATCGCTGCCGATTTGCACCTCAAGCTTTTGTCCCGGAGAAGAATAGAGGATAACCTTGGATATCGCTTGATAAACTTCAGCGACTCGACCGATAAGAATATCGCCGGCGACATAGACCTTGCTGGTCGTCGACAGGCCTTGATCCAAACCAATATCAATGATCAATTCGTCGTACGGAACATAGGGCGGACGCTCCAGAACGGCCGCCAAAATCCCGGGCGTGGTCGAGGCCCGTCCCATCAGGGCTTGAAGCGCCAGGTTCTCATCCTCGATTGATTTGACTGAATCCAAACGAAGATTGGATTCCTCAACCTGCCGCTTTAATGATTCATTTTCCGAGAGCAATTGGCCGACGGATTTCAGTCCGCCGCTTTCGATCCTGAATTCCGCCTGCCAAAAAGGCTTGGCGAAGGCCAGAAATATTCCCGGGAAGAAACGTGGGACAAAGAATATCACCGCGGCTATCGTCATAGTAGCCAATGATATCGTCAAACCAATAAGCCGACCGTTGTGGCGGCTATGAGCTTCGAAGGATTTCATCATCGCTTTGGAGGAGGACGGAGCGGTATTTGTCGATATCCTCGAGAATTATTCCGGCGCCGCGGGCAATAGCGGTCATGGGATCGTCGGCCACAGTCACGGGCAATTGGAGACAATCGGCCAAAAGTCGGTCAAGGCCCTTGATGAGAGCACCGCCGCCGACCAGATAAACTCCGCGGCGCATGATATCGGCCATGATTTCCGGCGGAGTATTCTCCAGAATTTCGCGAGCCGAGGAGACGATGATCTCTATCGACTGCCCGATGGCTTCACGAATGTCGGAATCGGTGATGGCGACTTCCCTGGGCAAACCGGTTATGAGATCGCGGCCGCGAATGGTCGTCTCCAGCGGCTCGCCCGGCACGACAGCGCCGACGGTTATCTTCACGAACTCGGCGGTCGTCTCGCCGATCAGGATCTTGAATTCATTGCGGATATAGGAGATGATGTCGTTGTTGAGGCGGTCGCCGGCGACCTTGAGGCTCCTGGCCTGGACGATGCCGCCAAGCGAGATAATGGCGAAATCAGCCGTGCCGCCGCCGATGTCGATGATCATGCTCCCCACCGGATCGTGGATCGGCAAATGGATGCCGATCGCCCCGGCCATCGGCTGTTCTACAATGAAAACCTCGCGGGCCCCGGAATTTTTGGCGGCATCGCGGACGGCCCGGACTTCGACATTGGTCACGCCAGAGGGAACGCCGACCACCACGCGAGGGCCGAATAATTTGCGCGGTAAATATTCGCCGGCTCTTTTCATGAGATAGGTAAGCATTTCTTCTGTCACTTCAAAATCTGAGATTACACCATCAACCATCGGCCTCACAGCGGTGATATGGGTCGGCGTCCGGCCCAGCATCTCCTTGGCGGCCTTGCCGACAGCCACGACCTGGCCGGTCTTCTCGTTGACGGCCACGACGGAAGGTTCGGTGACGACGATGCCCTTGCCGCGGACATAGACCAGGGTGTTGGCGGTGCCGAGATCGATGCCGATATCATTGGAAAATCGGGCCAGGAATTTGTTCAGGCGGTCCTTCATATTGGTCGTTCAACATTATCACAACGCAAAAGAAAATGGTATTTTACTTCGCCACCGCCACGGCTTCGTCAAAAGCCAGCGATAACAATTTGGACGCGCCGTCCGATCCCATCGTCACGCCATAGAGAACGCCGGCGCGTGACATGGTTTCTCTATTGTGAGTTATCAGAATCAACTGAGAATGCTTTGAAAGATTCTCGATCATGTCTCCATATTTCTTTGAATTGGCCTCATCGAGAGCGGCATCAGTTTCATCGAGGATTATAAACGGCGGAGGATTGACTTGAGAGACAGCGAATAGGAGAGCGATTGACGTGAGCGCCCTTTCGCCGCCGGAAAGCATCATTAGACCTTTCACCTTCTTTCTTGGAAGGCTGATGTTGACCTCCAAACCTTCTGGTCCGTTTGAATCGTCAGCTTCACCGCTATCATTCGGATTCGACATAGTTGAATCATCCGCGCCAAGCAGACCGTTCAGATCGTCAATATCATCTCGCTTCTTGCGCTTCACCTCTTTGACAACGACCAATTCGGCACGGCCGCCGCCGAACATCAAAGTAAAGTATTTCTGGAATTCAGCATTTATCTTCAATATTCCGCTTTTGAACTCGTAATCGATCCGGCCGTCCAATTCCACAATAAGCCTTCTCAGCTCTTCCTTGGCTTTCTCCAGATCCAAAATCTCGCGCGCCAGGAACGCGTCGCGCTCCTCAGTTTCCTTAAACTCCCTCATGACTTCGCTGCCGCCGCTGCCGCCGGCGTCCTCCAACCGGATCTTATTCCGTTCGATCTTTTTCAATAATTCCTCTTGAATAGAACGCGAGCCGTTTTCCGGATGTGCGCTCCCGAATTGGAAATCTGCATAAGAAACGGCCTCGCGCCCGGCAATGACGCCCGCTTCGCCCAATTCGTGCTTGAACATTTCTTCCCTTCTCCGGACTTCTTCAAATTGGATATTCAAACTTGAAATGGTTCCGCGCAATTCATTCTGTCTTCCAATAATTCTAAATATATCGCGCTCGGCCTGGCGGTTAGCGTCCTTGCCTTTTTCGGCTTCTTCTTTTAATTCTTGGCATTCTTTGAGTACTTGGATTTCTTCATTGGCATTTTTAACAGAATTAGATTCGAGCCCATTCTTTTTGGACAAAAGTTGTTCGATATCCTTCTTCGCTTCGCCTATCAAAGTTGAATCGGTTGTAATCCGATGACCGGCTACAAAACTTTTAAGAGTCTTGACCACTTCACTGAAAAGACTTTTGACGTCAGCTATCGATTCCAGCTTTTCAATTCTGACAATAACTTCTTCAACATCTTTCAAATAAACGGTCTGAAACTCCTCTTTCTTTTGTCTTTCCTCTTCCTTTTCAATGACCCGCTTATTGGCCGAAATTTCACCCTCGATCCGGCCAAGCTCACGCATAATTGTATCTTTAACAGAACGGATCTCTCTAAGTTTTTCCTCAAGAGAGATAACCTTGGCACTTTTCTCATTAGAAATATTTGAATCAACCAGACTCTTTTTGGCCGCGTTCAATTCAAGGTCAAGAGTTTCCATCTCTCTCTTTGGATCTTCCAACTTTCTTACTAGGTCAGATTTGGTGATCTTTAAATAGGACTCTTCCCTGGCAAAGTATTCTTTATATTGCAGAATAAGTTCGCGGCGTAATTCCTCGGCCTTTTCGACCTTTTCGACCTGCTTTTTCAGGAATTTCAAATGCGGAGCGATCTCGCGGCGCAGAGACTCAACCTGCTTCATGTTCTCCTCGGTCTTTTCCAGCTTGCGAAGGCTTTCCAGTTTTTTCCATTGATAGATCTTCAATCCGAGAGCGTCCTCAATCATCGCTCGGCGCTCGCTCATTGAAGCCGCTAGGATTCGGTCCGCCTCGCCCTGAGAGATTATCTGATGTCCGGTCGAGCCGATATGGGCAGCCGCCAATAATTCGACAATATCCTTCAGCCTTACCTGGCTACCATTCAGTAAATATTCATTGGAATTATCGCGATTAACAACGCGTTCAAGAGTAATTTCATCGAAATCCAAAGTCGGAAAAAGCTTGCCCGTATTATCAAAAGTCAATTTGACGCTAGCCCTATTGGCCCGGCCAGTCCCCGAAGGCCCGTCACCGCCGCCGTTCCAGATCATGTCCTCGCCACGCTTTCCGCGCAAAGATTTGATGGATTGTTCGCCTAGGACAAAACGAAAAGCTTCGGCAGTATTGGACTTGCCGGAACCGTTCGGTCCGACTATACCCGTAATGGGCGTCGTGAACTTCAAACCAGCCTTCTTGGCAAAGGATTTGAAGCCGGAGAGCTCAAGGGATTTTAGGTACATTTTATTTAATGTGCTAATTGTAGCGTATTTTGTTCAGAAAATCCCCCAACAAGAAAATCCCCCGGCCTACCGGCCACCCCCTTTTTCAAAGGGGGACTTCTCTCTCAAGATGCTTCTTAATATAGCTCTCAATGGCTCTAAGAACGCTTGTCATATCATTCTTAACATCACAGTCTCTGAATCTGATTATGCTCAGGTCATTCAGATTAAGATATTCTTCCCTGTATTTATCATAATCTTTCTTGCCTACATGACTTGTACCATCAATCTCAATGACCAGCCTAAGCTTTGGACAGAAGAAATCTACGATGTAATCGCCGATTATCTTCTGTCTAAGAAACCTATATCCAAGCATCTTTCTGTTACGTACACATTCCCATAGCAAGGCTTCAGTTAAGGTTCCCCAAGTTCTCATATCCCTGGCTCTCTCATGGAGTTTGTTGTTATAACGTATTTTCATCAAGAAGATTATACGATGGAAAGTCCCCCTTTGAAAAAGGGGGTGCCCCGACTGGTAAGGAGGGGCGGGGGATTTTTTAGATCAAATTGGAAAATAAAGGGGCCAGGGGATTTTTGAATAATAAAAAGCGCTCCGATGTCCATCGGAGCGCCATGTACAAACAAACAACCTAAGGAAAAGTGACCTAATCCCCGCCGTTATGGCGTTGGAACTGCTGTCCCACCTGCTCGATCGAGACATGCCCGTTGAAATTACCAGAATAAAAACCAGGCAGTCTGACAACAGGCTCGTGTCCGAGTATTTTAGCCAGACACACATGCTGATGATGTTCAGTGACCGGATAGACTGCTCCACACGCATCGCATGTTTCATTTACACCAGAAAGACATTCTTTTCTCTTCTGTTGATGTTCACTGAGTGCGGAAATTCCGTCGCCGACAATCTTCTTCGTTGAATTCATTACAAACCCTCCAATATTTGTTTGAGAAACAACTAACTCCGCGGTAATATTAGCACCGCAGAAATATTTTACCAGCCCTTTATCCCCAGAGCCTTCTCGGCCGCTTTTTGTTCCGCTTCCTGTTTTGACGGACCGGAACCGGTGGCGATCTGCGTATCGCCGAGAAAAACGCCGAGCGTAAAGCTCTTGTCATGATCGGGACCGATTTCCTTCAGTGTCTTATAAGCGGGGGTAATCCCAACCTTCTCTTGAGCTTTTTCCTGGAAGCGGCTCTTGGCGTCGATCCAGGATTTGTTGGCGACGATATCTTCAATGTCGATAAAGCTTGTTATTTTATTAGAAATAAATCCGGCGGCGGCCTCATAACCCTGGTCAAGATAAATAGCGCCGATGACCGCCTCAACGGCATTGGCAAGAATTATGGAACGGGCTCGACCCGTATCCTTGGCCTCGCCCCTGGAAAGCAAGATGTATTCGTTGAGTCCGATATGTTCGGCGACTTTGGTAAGACTTACGGTATTTACAATCGAGGATCGAAACGCAGTCAATTCGCCCTCGGCCTTATTGATGTATTTTTTGAAGAGGAAGCTCGTCACGACAAGCTCCAGAACAGCGTCACCGAGGAATTCCAAACGTTCGTTGTGCTCCAATCCTGAGCCGCGATTCTCATTCAGATAAGAACGATGGGTACAGGCGGTGCGCAAAAGGCCGATGTCGTTGAAGGCGACACCGAGGAGAGTTGAGAGTTGTTGGAAGTTGGTGGTCATGAGAATCGCAAGAGGTAAGAAGTAAGAGTTAGGAGGTAAGATCTTATCTCTAATCTCTTAACTCTTACCTCCGCTCTCTTCACTAAGTATCGTCACCGCCTTGGTCACGATCGGCAAAATGTCATTGTAGAAATTGAGTTCCAGAATGTCCGACAGCTTGAACCATTTGGCGTCGTCAAGACCGGGCTTTTTGGCCAGCTTGAGATCGACGAAGGGTGAATCGACCAGATAATAATGGACTTGTTTCCTGATCTTGCCCAATTCCGGATCATTGGCGATATATTCATTGGTACCGAGATCAGCCTCTATGGTCACCTCAAGTCCGATCTCCTCCTTGACTTTGGCGACAGTTCCGTCACCAGGCTCCACACCCTCGGGAATCTTCCCTTTTGACAAGGTCCAGTGGCCAAAGACATCGTGGACAAAAGCCAGATAAATATTGTCGCCGTCCTTGGCGCAGACGACCGCCCCGCCCAAATGCTGAACCGGCATCTTCTCGTAAGGGATGTCGACGATCTTGCTTTTTTTGGCCGGCGTCGCGTCCTTGCCAGGCTCGCCCAATTCCTTGTAAACGGCGCCGAGAACGCCGTTCACGAAACGGCCGGAAGTCTCCCCGCCAAATGTCTTGGCCAACTCTATAGCCTCGTTGATGGCGACCTTGGCCGGCACTTCATCGCGGTCCGAAAAAAGCAATTCGTAAAGCCCGAGACGCAGGACATTCCGGTCGACCGGAGAGATCTTCTCGAGCGGCCAGTCCGGCGCCGCCTTCTCGATGATGTCGTTCAGATCTTTCTTCTTTGAGAGAATCCCCTTGGTCAATTCCTCCATAAAAGAAAAGTCTGACATACCGGGCGCGAACTCCTTGGCGTTCCTGGCGATGATCTTCGAGATGCCGTCATCGGCTTGTCCGCGGCAGTCCCATTCAAAAAGAGACTGGAGAACGACTGATCTTGAAAGATGGCGGTTGGACATTTTATTTGAGGTGCCTCTTGTTAATTTGCTTCATTTTTCCGTATTTCTGTTGTAATGAACTCCGAACCAGTCCCTGAATTATTTGGTCTGCCAGAATACTTGCGGGCTTGCCCCGAGTTTTTATCGAGGGGCGGCCTTGTCTCTCTTCTTGGCTTTGGCGGCGACTTTGGCGGCCAAGTCGATGACTTTGCGGCTGTTATAGGTGCCGCAATTCATGCAGATCCTGTGACTCTGATGCAAAGCCTGACAATTCTGGCATTTGGAGAGCCTCACAACGGTGAGGCCATGATGAGACCTTCTATTGTCGCGATGGGCTCGCGTGGCGCGCATTCGGTTAACCATGACAATAATATTACATATTTGGGGATTTTACGCAAGGGAAAAGCATTCGTATTTTTTGTTGTCAAAAATCAATAAACCTGTTAAATTACTATGCGTTATCGGATATCCGCCCATAGCTCAGTCTGGTAGAGCACTCGCCTCTTAAGCGATTGGTCGTTGGTTCGAATCCAACTGGGCGGACATAAATGAGCTTCGTCAATATTAGTAACCCCTCACACCCCTCCTCGACCTAATCGCCGCCCTGTGAATAACAACACAGTTGTTTCGTTTCATCCATGTTAAAATATATGTCGTAATGAGTTTAACTGACAACGAAATCAGAGAACGAATGGTTGAACTTCACA
>CAIMKX010000042.1 GCA_903842025.1 uncultured bacterium
ACCCGATTGGTTGCGGGACTCTGGAAACATGGATTTATTTACCTCAAAATGACTGACGGAAATGAAAAACTGTCATCGTATCTAACTAAGTATATGGCCAAATCATTCATAGATCGCAGGTTGATGAATCAGAAGGCATATGTCTGCTCTAGAAATCTTATTCGTCCTCAAATTCAAGGCGGAATATCAAATTTTGGTATAGATGTACTTCTAGAAGAATTCGGCGTTGCCACTCCAGAAATCGATAATTCGTATGACACACACTGGTTGGGCAAAGCTCGTCACAGAATCTACAGACTCTCCACAGAAAATCCACTGAAAAAATTGTCAGAAGAAAATATTGAGAGTAAACTTACACCATGAAATATATTATTTACTGCCGAAAATCCACTGATACCGAAGACAAGCAGGTTCTCTCGCTTGATTCACAGGAAGCTGAGCTGAAGAGGTTGGCAGAGACTTTGAATTTGTCCGTTGTTGAAACCCTCCGCGAAAGCCGCTCTGCAAAGGAACCCGGCAGGCCTATATTCAACCAAATGATTGCATCAATTAACGCCGGCAAGGCTGACGCTATTCTCTGCTGGAAAATAGATCGCCTTACACGCAACCCCGTCGATGGTGGCCAAATTCAATGGCTACTGCAAAATGGAAAAATTCAGTGTATCCGAACATTTGAAAAGAATTTCCTGCCATCAGATAATGTTCTCCTCATGAGCATTGAACAGGCTATGGCTAGCCAATACATTAGGGACTTAAGTGTAAACGTGAAGAGAGGCAACAGAGCCAAACTTGAACGCGGTGAATGGCCCAATCACGCACCATTCGGCTATTTGAACGACAAAGCTACAAAGAAGGTCGTCATTGATCCGAAGCGTGGACCATATGTGAAGCGCGTCTATGAGTTATATATCACCGGCTCACATAGCTTGAAAGATATCGCTGAAATTCTTTACAAAGAAGGATTACGAACAGCCTCCGGCTACAAAGTCTTTCAAAATCAGATTCACCGGATTCTTAACAGCAAATTTTATCTCGGCCTCATGGAGCGCGATGGTAAAGTCTATGAGGGTAAACATCCGGCACTAATCACCCGCGATGTATTCGATATGGCGCAGGACATTCTTCATGGCCGTCTCCACTCGAGGCACAGAACTCATTTCTATTCAGCTCGTGGATTCCTCATTTGCGGCACCTGTGGATGTATCATAACCGCCGAAACACAAAAAGGCTTTTCTTACTATCACTGCACCAATGGCAAAGGTATCTGTGATCAAAAGAAGAATTTTATGCGTTCTGAATTCATCGACAATCTGCTCTCCGACATCTTCCAGGAACTGAAAATTGAACCCGAACTTATCGAGCTCTCATTCGAGGCCTACAAAGCCCAGAATCAGTCAAAATTGGCCTATACAGCTACTTCTACATCCAACTTGAAGTCTGAACTGTACGGACTACCTGCGAAGGAATCCATGCTTACCGACAGTTATACTTCACAAGTCCTTCGCAAGGATTTATATGAGGAAAAAATGCGTGAGATTGCTAATCGCAAAGTTGAACTTGAAAAGCAGATCAAAGAAATTGAAAATGGATCAGTGCCGGAAGTTACTATCGAACGGATCAAAAATGTATTTCTAGATTGCAACAAAGCCGCCGATTCTTATTTACAAGCTACGGATGAAGTAAAACGCAGAACTCTGGAAAAATTACTTTCGAACGCAATCATCAAAAACAAAACTGTGGCTAAGTACAGCTTCAAAAGTCCTTATGAGTTAGTCGCAAACATACCCAAAAACGCCACTATTTCTCAAATGCTGCGGGACTTGGACTCGAACCAAGATAACATCCTCCAGAGGGATGTGTCCTACCATTAGACGATCCCGCAATATATTTCATCGCGCTTCGAGCGAAGCGAGAAGCCCCGAGCTTGTCGAGGGGCACATTGCAGAATACCGCAAAATAGGCTATAAAACAACCAGAAAGGAGGGTGCTATGTTGCCAACGATCAAGCCCGAAAAAATCATTCCGGGAGAGAATGACGGTGTCTCCGCCAGACGGTTTCTCTTGAAAGAAGATCTTGTTGAGCTCTTTGAAAGGAAAGACATCCCCTATCAAACTTGGGGATCGGGAACGTCAGATTCGTTGGAAAAGCTCCTGACGACCCTGACCAGATGCCAGGTAACGCTCGATCAGAGCGCCGCCACGCCATTGTTGACAGTCGACAACGCTGTCGTCATCGTCAAGTATCTCGGTTTATTGCATTGGTGGGAACTTGTCGAGACAAAGCAGGTCTTTCACAATGGACAAGTTCGGACCAGGAACTTCAATGGCATTTCCGAGACAATGCACGAGACCGAGAATATCGATGCGGAAGGCATGGAAAAAGCCGCTCGCCGAGCGCTCGTTGAAGAGCTTGACCAAGATAAAAACGGCTTTGAAAATCCTCGTAACTATGAGCTTATCAAGTGGGACGAGGGAGTCATCGGTCCACAAGAGTCGGAAAAATGGCCTGGTTTGGACGCGGTCTTCCGTAGACACATATATTTGTGCCTCATCAGACGGAAACTTTTCCGCCGCAAAGGTTACTGTGAAGTTCAGGGTGACAAAACCACGTACTTTGAATGGAAACAGATCGTCTGAGATTCGAGACAGCCCGCCTTTCACTTTTCTTTATGAGAAGAGTGGGATGCGGGCTTTTTTACATCACTTCCCTGGCGCTCTCATTGACCACCTCTTCGGCGATTAGCGATATTTCCTTATTCTCAACCTTGACCTTCTTTTGCTCGCGTTCCTTGGAAGCTTTGATGAATTCCGTAAAGAGCGGGTGCGGTGCAAGCGGGCGCGCCAGGAATTCGGGATGGAACTGGGTACCAAGGAAGAATGGGTGGACAGATTTTGGCAATTCAGCGATTTCCATCAGCACTCCATCCGGCGATTTACCGGAGAATACCAAACCACCTTTCTCCAGCTGTTTAATATACTTCGGATTGACCTCATACCTATGCCTATGCCTTTCTTGAATCGTCAACGCCGGCGCTAGTTGTAATCCTTTAGTTTGATTTTTTGACTTTGGATTTGATTTGATATTTGTAATTTGGATTTTGCTTGCCCTTCGTAGCTCGCTTTGGGCGAGCGAAGAAGGGACTTTTGCGTTAAAATACGCCTCATTCGCAATCGTCCCCCTCGTCAGTTTGGCCGTATATCTCCCCAACCTCATGCTCCCCCCATAGTTCCCCTCGGCAATCTTCTTTTTCTGATCCGGCATAATGTCGATAATGAGATGCGGCGCTTTCGGATTGATCTCGGCCGTCTGCGCTCCACCAAGCCCAAGAACATTCCGGGCATATTCGATAGTCATGAGTTGCATGCCGTAACAAAGACCGAAATATGGAATATTGCGCTCGCGAGCATAACGAATAACATTCAGTTTTCCTTCTATGCCTGACTCGCCAAATCCGCCAGGTACTATGATACCGTCCATGTTATCAAGTTGCGAATAAGGAGAATCACTAGAGGTAGGAGGTAAGAGATAAGAGTTAAGATTTTCAGGCTCTGAATCTGAACTCTGTGATTTATTCTTACCTCTTACCTCTAACCTCTTACCTCCCTTCCCTTCAAAATCCCTCGCATTCACCGTATGTATTATCGGCTTCACTCCACAAGCGTACGCCGAAAACTTAATAGCTTCCAAAACTGAAATATAAGAATCTGAGAGAATGAAATCACCCGTATTGAAATATTTGCCCACAATGGCGATATTGACCGTGTGCTTGGTGTGATTCTTGATGCCACGTGCCATCTCTTTCCAGGCTTTGAATGTCTCATTCGGCTTCGTAACTGGCAGACCGAACGACTCCAGGATGATCTCGCCCAAATGATCGTGCTCAAAATTTATCGGCACATCATAGATACTCTTGATATCGGGTGCGGAAATGACCCGATTGGCCGGAATGTTGCAGGCCGTAGCGATCTTTTCCTTGCGGCGTTCATCGAGTGGGTACGCGGCCCTTGCGATTATGATATCCGTCGTCACGCCATACGAAGCCAGGTGATAAACGGCGTGTTGGGTCGGTCGAGTCTTCATCTCACCGAGCGTTCCGGGGATCGGCAAATATGAGACCATAATGAAAAGAACGTCATTGGGATGACGGATCTTGAGGACGCGGGCCGCTTCGATGAACATCACGTTCTGGTAGTCACCGACTGTGCCGCCGATCTCGATGATGGAGATATCGGATTTGTTCAGTTTGGCAGAATTTTCGAAGCGGCTGACTATCTCATCCCTGATATGCGGCACCGCCTCGACGCACTTGCCACCGTACTCCAAGGCCCTTTCCTTCTCGATGACATGCTTGTAGACCATGCCGCTCGTAATATAGTCCGTGGCCTGCAAATCCCTATTAAGAAAACGCTCGTAGTTGCCCATATCTTGATCGGTCTCCAACCCTGAATTCAAAACAAAAACCTCACCGTGCTCGGTGGGGTTCATTGTGCCAGCGTCTACATTGAGATATGGATCGACTTTGACTAGATTGACCTTGAAGCCCTTGGCCGAGAGCAAAGTTCCGATCGATGAAGCGGCGATCCCCTTGCCCACGCCTGACATCACACCGCCGATGACAAAAATGTATTTATGGTGATGTTTTGGTTTCTGTAAAAGACCGATGGATTTTTTTGATTTCATGGGGATATTCTAATAAAAGGCGGAGAGAATGTCCACAGGAGAAAATCCCCCTCTCTTCGCCATGTTCGATACCTCCAGATTCAATCAGAAAATCCCCCGCCTCGCTCCGCTCGGCACCCCCTTTTTCAAAGGGGGTGGCCGATAGGCCGGGGGATTTTTAGATTGAATCCGGGATGCGGAACAGAGCAAGGCGGAGGATTTTTTAAATAAAAAAGTCCCCGGAATCATCCAGGGGCTTGTACAAACTCCACTAGCTAAGGTTCTCTTGGTACTAGCCGGTGGCCGTGCTGTCCTTCGTGGCGGTGTCGGGTGTTCAACACTGGATTCCCGCTTTCGCGGGAATGACAAACAAGACGGTTTCTGCTATTCCCTAAAACCTACCACCTAAAAACTAGTCCCTAAACTTTAAGGTACCTCCTCGCCGCTATATAACTCGACACTCCTCCTAATAGAACTCCTGCTCCCATAATAATGCCGAATATCTGGCCGAAGTTTTGATTAAAATAGGTTGAAAGAACATTGACGATAAGCTCGAAGTCAGCCGCCACCTGAACGCCGGCAAAGCGCAATAAAACCGTATCACTCCAGTAGGCAAAAGAGGCCATGACAACAAGCGTGATCACCGCCGCCACAATGCCGTACATTATTCCGGAAACGACCAACGGACCGCGCACGTAAATATTGCTGGCGCCGACCAGCTTCATGACTGAGATTTCATCCTTGGCCGTGAAGATAACCAGGCGAATCGTGTTGAAAACAACGATTATCGCCACCGCCACCAAAAGAATGGCGATGATCAAGCCAGATTTCTCAGCCAGAGGAATAATTCTGCTAAGACGATCTATAATGAGCTTATTTTGCTCATAATTGATCTTGCTTATGAGAGGCGTGCCACTGGCATCGGCCGGACCCTTGTCGTTGAGGAAAGTGGCGATATTGCCGTATTGACCGGGATCTTTGGCTTTGATATTGATCGAAGCGGGAAAAGGATTGTCGCCGATCTCCGTCAAGCCTTGCATGATAAGAGAATTATTCTGCCATTTGGTTTTGAAAGCAGTCAAAGCCTGGTCTCGGGAGATATATGTCGTCTTGGCCACTTCCGGCAAGGCCTCAATATCTTTTTGCAAAGCCAAAATGTCGCTCTCCTGGGCTGACAGAGAAATATAAACGTTGATGTCGACCTTGTCTTTGACGTCGGCGATCAAGGCTCGACCGAAAGCGCCCGTAAAGATTATGAGACCGAAAGCACACAAAGAAAGCGTTATTACAACTATAGAAGCAAAAGAAAGGAAGCCGTTACGCCAGAAGTTGACGAAACCCGTTCGTGTTATTCTTTTTATGGTTGTAAGAATCATAGTGCTAATTATACAGAAATTTACCTAATTGACCTAATTATCTAATTTCTAAGAAATGAACCAAGCACCAATGTCTAATCACGGACTTTTTTATATATAATTGGTCGGGTAACTTCATCTTTGGTAACAGAATTACAACACCTAATAGCGGCTTCACCAAATTTTGCCGTTCTTTCTTCTAAGTCGTATTTCTTTTGGTCATTGGTCATTTCTTAGAAATTAGATAATTAGGTCAATTAGAAATTTACAAAATGTACTTCCCCTCCCTATCATCTTTAATCACCTTCCCCTTATCCATCGTTATAATTCGGCCGCCGACGGTATCGACAACTCCCTTGTTGTGCGTGGTGAGAAGGACGGTCGTGCCCAACTCGTTGATTTTTTGCAGAATCCGGACGATCTCATAGGTGTTGGCCGGATCGAGGTTACCAGTCGGCTCGTCGGCTATGACGATATCCGGCTGGGTGACGATCGCCCGCGCGATGGCCGCTCGCTGGCGTTCACCGCCGGACAATTCACTGGGAAAATTCCAGATCTTGTGGCCCAGATTGACCAATTCGAGGACGCGCGGAACGTCTGAAGCCACTTCACCGTCAGTTTTGCCGGAAGCTTCCATGGCAAAGGCAATATTCTCATAAATAGTCTTATTAGGAATAAGCCGGTAATCCTGGAAAACCGTGCCGATGCGGCGTCTCAGCTTGGTCATATCGCGCTTTCCCAATCGATGGACATTGAATGATTCCAGGAAAACCGCTCCGGCGCTCGGCCATTCCTCGCCGATCAGCATCCTCATTAGGGTGGTTTTGCCTGCGCCGGAAGCGCCTACAATAGTCACAAACTCCTTGGGTTCAACACCAAAACTAACCTCGTCCAAAGCCACCGTTTTGTCGGGGTAGACTTTGCTAACCTTATCGTAATATATCATTCAATGAGTATAACAAAATTGGTACAAAAAATCCCCCGCTTCGGCAGTCAACCCCTTGATTCAATCTGAAAATCCCCCGTCCTTCGGCTCCGCCTCAGGACACCCCCTTTTCCAAAGAGGGATCCTCCATCGAACCATATTTATAATATAACTCGCCATGACTTTAATCACTCTTTGTGTTTCGTAATTCAAAGTATTTGAACAATAGCGTCATGTATTACATTAGCTGTACGTTGGTGGATCCCCCTTTGGAAAAGGGGGTGCCCCGACCAACGGGAGGGGTGGGGGATTTTTTGAAAGATAAAGGGGGTGCCCCGTAGGGGCGGGGGATTTTTAGATATCCCGTTCCGCCTCAATAAACTCCCCTATTTCTCCTTCCAAAACCTTATCAACCTGACTGGTCTCAAAATCTGTCCGATGATCCTTGACCATCTTGTAAGGATGCAAAACGTAGGAACGTATCTGATTGCCCCATTCGATAGAAGTTGTTGAGGAGATCTGCATACCGCGCTCCTTGGCGATCCGCACATCTTCACTGTGTTTCCAGAGTTTGCCGCGTAATATTTCCAGGGCTTTTTCCCTATTTTGGGCCTGCGAACGCTCGGAAGTGACATGAATGGAGATACCGGTCGGTTTGTGGACCAAACGGACGGCCGTCTCCCTTTTGTTGACGTTTTGGCCGCCAGGCCCGCCAGACTTGGCGATGCTAATTTCTAAATCGCTTTCGTTGATGACAATGTCGCTGGCTGAAGCTTTTTCAAGCTTGGGAACGACTTCAACCATTGAGAAAGAAGTATGACGTTTCTCATTGGCATTAAATGGTGAGATCCTGACCAATCGATGGACACCGGATTCATTCTTCAAAGTACCATATACATTCTTACCCGAAATTTCGACCGTGATATTACGATATCCACCATGATCATTTTCATTGCTGTGAATAACGCTCCAACCCCAACCCTTTCCTTCGCAATACTTCCGGTACATTCTGACAAGCATAGATGAGAAATCCTCGGCATCATCACCGCCGGCGCCGGAGAGGATTGTTACAATAGCTTCGCCTTTGTCGTATTTGCCAATACCTTCCAGACTGTCTTTCAGATTGGCTAGCTCTTTAATCGTTGCCTGAGCTTTTTCCTTGTCCATCCAAAAATCCCCCGCGGACATGGCAGTCTCAATTTCGGCGATCCTTTCTTGAATTTTGGCTTTATCTTGGTTCATTAAGAGAGCCAAAGGTCGGGATTGAACCGACGACCCCCGCTTTACGAAAGCGGTGCTCTACCAACTGAGCTACTTTGGCGAAAGAGTCACCAAGTTTTGACTCAAGAAGAGTGCTACATGAACAGCTGTTTTAGTGTCGATATCCACGGTATTAACATCCTACACCGACTACCACTTGAATCATGCCCGTTGGGTATCTAATCCATCAGACATTTTAATCTTGGTGACTTTTCAATACTATCAGTGCTTACCCGAGACTTCAAGAGCCGACGTCCGGGATTGAACCGGAGACCTCGCCATTCGTTTACACCTCACCTTACGGGAGGACTAGACTGT
The DNA here is from genome assembly GCA_903842025.1 of uncultured bacterium. GTDB lineage: Bacteria > Patescibacteriota > Minisyncoccia > Phycocordibacterales > PALSA-1337 > C7867-002. Next base: position 8,519 of record CAIMKX010000042.1, read on the forward strand.
ATCTTTCTCCAAATCTTTTGGAGACCCTTGTCAGTCGTTCGGGCCCAATCTGTTGGGCCACGGTCTTATCCATTACAAAAGGCTCTGGACTTTAACCGTTATTCGGGATTCATCTTGACGTTACCGTCAGGATGGGCAGGGTCTTACGACCTACCAATGGCGTGCTCTACCAACTGAGCTACATCGGCTTATGATTAACTAATTCAAAGAACTCGAGCGCGCCCGATGGGGCTCGAACCCACGACCTCTCCCGTGACAGGGGAGCGTTCTAGCCAACTGAACTACGGGCGCATGAACACTAATGTACCAGAATTGAGCCAAAAAACAAAGGGTTGCTGTGCCGATGCCTGGACTCGAACCAGGGACCTTCTCTTTATGAGTGAGATGCTCTAGCCACCTGAGCTACATCGGCGTTAAACGTTACACTACAATACAATAGACGAAAAACGGCTCCTGTGCAAATCTCCCATTGCTTAAATTACCGCTTTATGGCAAAATGTACCGAACATCGCGGGGTAGAGCAACGGTAGCTCGTCAGGCTCATAACCTGAAGATTGTCGGTTCGATTCCGGCCCCCGCAACAAGTTATTGAGTAATTTCTGGGTGTGCTTTTAAGTATTCATCTCGAACATGTGTACCGAGAGTTTGAGCCGTATTTGGTAGATTCCGAGTAGGATTGTTATAGAAGAATTGTTTCAGAAAGTTCATATATTCCCTATCGTACAGAGCATAAATAGATTTTGTTGCCGATGTCTCCACATCATATTTAACCTTAGGATGTTCGCTATCAATAAAAGAGAAGAAATCATCTCGGTGATCATTGAACGCAGATAAAAATCCTATTGTTTCGACAAACTTCTTTCCAGCATCAGTTAATTGAACAGGACTATATGCCTGTAATTCAGTATGATTGAACCCGCCTTGATTTTTTATCAGAAAATCACAGACTACTTTTACATTTGTTTTTATCTTTTCAGACGTTTTTACAAGCCCATCGAGAACTTGTAATTTTCTACCGATATATATGAATCCAGCGATTAATGAAACCACACCAATCGTCGTGATAACATCAAAAAAAGAAACCGAAAATGCTTGAACTGCAGGAACAGCTTGTGTTACCTGTTGAGAACTCTGCATCGTGGATGAAGTAAGAATATTTGATGTCGCCATAATATTACAATCATATCACGCCCATTAGGCGCAAGCATCACAAAACTGTTTATTTCCTGTTTACAATTATCTTTTTGTTTCTATATTTGGAATGGAACATAACCTAGATGTAGTAAAACTCCTCGAACACCTTCCTGTACATCCCTATCACCCTTTTGGCCTCGATCTGATTCAAGGCAAACCCAGGTTCATGGGCGATCTGATTCCTGACCTTATGGGCTTCCCAGGCTTCGTTCAATGACTTCATATCGCCAGGATTGACCCTCTTCAATTTGTCGCCGATGCTCTCGCCTTTGTAGCCGAGTTTGGTCAATAGATCGTCGAGGATAATATCAGCTTCAATAATCCCCTGCTTCCAGTCATTGGGATTGTCCGACTCGACATGCCTGGTAGCATTTTCCCAGCGATGAGCCATGACCGTATCTCCCGTCTCGACAGCGTCAAAAGCCGGCTCCACTTTGAGGTCATGGATCTGGGCCTCCTTTTTGCGGATCCGTTTCAAACCTTCAACGCAATAGACAATTCCGATTATGAAAAAGACCGAAAGTGGAATCGAGATCCCCACAAGGAAACCGTAAAAAGCCTTGAGGAATGAAACTACAGCCGGGAATGAATCAACGAGCCAATGAAAGGCCGAGACTAGCCAAGGGGAGAAATCCGGCAAAGGTGGCGAGTAATGAGCAGTGTCGGGCATGGGATTATTATAGCGCGAATGTTCAAATAAAAAATCCCCCGGCCTGCCGGCCACCCCCTTTTTCAAAGGGGGATCCTCCATCGAACTACATTTTTAATATAACTCGTTGTGACTCTAATCACTCTTCGTGTTTGATTTTAACCCAGAGAGTAATTAAGCAGTAGCGACATATATTACATAAGCTATACGTTGGTGGATCCCCCTTTGAAAAAGGGGGGTGTCCTGAGGCGTAGCCGAAGGACGGGGGATTTTTTATTATTCACTCCCCAAAAACTCCTTCCCCGCCCTGAATATAGTTTCCTCAGCTCCATGCGTCGCCGTCAACTGAAGTCCGATCGGCAAATCTTTGCCATCTTTCTTGGCGAATCCACATGGAACGGATATCGCCGGCATTCCGGTAATATTGGCGGTGACCGTGAAAATATCCTCCAAATACATCGAAAGTGGATCGCTGGTCTTTTCACCGATCTTGAAGGCTGGCGAAGGCGCCGTCGGTGTCGCTATCAAATCTACTGATTCAAAAGCCTTCAGAAAATCATTGGTAATCATCCGACGCACGGCATTGGCTCGATTGTAATAAGCGTCGTAATAGCCTGAAGAAAGAACGTAGGTACCTAGAAGTATTCGACGAATAACTTCGCGACCCAACCCAGCCTTCCTTGTCTTGAAATAGTCCTCGATACCGTCCTTACCGTCGACATGCAAACCAAATCTCATTCCATCGTAGCGCGCCATGTTTGAGGAAACTTCCGCCGGCATCACGATATAATAAACCATGAGAGCGTAGGAAATATTCGGCAATTTTACCTCTTTTATCTCATAGCCTTTTTCCTTGAATTGAACCAGGGATTTTTCAAAAGCCTCCATAACCGATTTATCAATCCCATCACCGCCCAGGAAATGCCTTGGAACGCCTATTGTTGGTTTTCGGTCGCCGCTTTGATATTTGATATTTGATATTTGATATTTGTACGTCTGTTCATCTATCGTTGTGCCATCCTTAATGTCTTTCCCGCGAATGGCATTGAATACTATTTCGCAATCGGAAACCGTCTTACCGATCGGACCGATCTGATCCAACGAAGAACCCATCGCCATCACACCATACCGCGAAACCGCCCCATAAGTCGGTTTGAGCCCAACCACACCACAGAAGCTTGCCGGTTGGCGTATGGAACCCCCTGTATCCGATCCAAGAGCAAATAAAGCGCCATCCATAGCAACAGCCGCCGCTGAGCCACCGGAAGAGCCTCCTGCGACCCTATTCAAGTCCAAAGGATTTTTGGTCACGCCATAGGCAGAATTTTCCGTCGAACCGCCCATGGCAAATTCATCCATATTTGTCCGGCCAAGAAAGACGACGCCTTCCGCCTTCAATCTTGAAGTCACTGTCGCGTCATAAGGAGCACGATATTTTTGCAGAATATTTGACGCGGCGCTGGCAATCTGGCCTTGGATCAAAATATTGTCTTTTATACCGCACGGAATCCCCGTAAGCATTCCGCCTTTTCCGGATTTAATTATCTTATCAGCCGCTTTTGCCGATTCAATTGCCACATCAAAAACTTCCAAATAAGCATTGACATCCTTGTTCTTTTTCTTTATTTCATCCAAATAGGCTTGAGTCAATTCGACAGCGGTAAAGTCCCCTCTTTTCAGTGCTTCATGGGCTTTTAATATTGTTAGATCTTTTAAATTAATCTTCATTTTTTAAATCCTTTATCTTGAGCTTTTTATCTAAATTCAAAATTCCAACTTCTTATCTCCTGCGATTTCCTAGTTCCTAGTCCCTAGTCCCTAAAAACTAGTCCCTAACTCAATCCTGTTCAATAATCTTCTTAACCGCCACAAACTCCCCCACCATTTCCGGCGCCTCAGCCATCAGCCTATCCCGATCCTCTTTCGAAATCGGTTCCGCTAGGTCTCTCCTCGAGACGTTCTTGACCGCCCCCACCCGGTCTTCGGCCGCCGTGGAGACTTTCACTTTCTTCAATTGGTCGACGTAAGCAAGGATGGAATCGAATTCTTTGATGAGGGATTTTTTGTCCTCCTCGGCGAGCTCGATGCGCGAGAGAACCGCCAAATGCTCCAATTCTTTGATCGTTATCATATTGGGATTGTAACAGTGATGAAGATTTGCGGCAAGCGAATGAGCGCGGCGGCGCAGGTGTGTCACTCTGAGAGACTCCGCAGGCAATTTTCAGCAGAAAATTGCCGAGGATTAGGGAAATTTTCTGCAGAAAATTTTCCGTGTCTCGAAGGGTGACACACCTGCGCCGCCGCGCTCATTCACCAATGATCTTTCTAAACTCATCCTCTGTAATAACTTTTACCCCCAATTTTTTGGCCGTCTCCAATTTCGTCCCCGCTTTTTCTCCCGCCACAACATATGAGGTCTTGGTCGAAACCGAACCGGAAATATTGCCGCCGTTTATTCTGACCAACCGCTCCCCTTCTTCCCTTTCCAAACTGGACAAAGTCCCCGTAAAAACAAAGGTCTTTCCTTCCAATAGTTTCTTAGCTGTCGTTTCCGCATTGATTAAATTAACGTATTTTAATAGATTGGCAACCAACTTGCGATTACCAGCTTGTTTGAACCAGGTTGAAATCGATTCCGCCACAATCGGTCCGACACCATTAATTGATTCCAGCTCTTCCTTTGAAGCTTTAGATATCTTTTCAAGGCTTATCTTGGCAGAATCGGTTGAAGTCCGGGAAAAATCATTCGCCAGATCATAGGCTGTTTCTTCACCTACTTGCGGAATTGAAAGCGAAGTCAGGAAACGAGGCAATGTAATCGTCCGGGCTTTTTCTATGGCGATTATCAAATTGTCTGCGGACTTTTCGGCGAAGCGCGGCAGATTCAGAAGATCACCTTTCTCCAGAGTAAATATCTCATCGAAACTGGAAATTAGGCCAGCTTCAATCAGCTGATTTAATATTTGCGGACCCAAACCGTCGATGTTGAAACATTTTTTGGAGGTGAAATAGTGGAATTTGCGCTTCTGCTGTTCAAAAGAATCCTTGGAGACACAACGCCAGGCCGCTTCACCGGGAACGCGTTCGATCCGGCCGTCACCCCCGCAGGCTATAATGAATTCCGGCCATCTGAAAGGCTTCTCTTTGCCGGTTCGGAGTTCTGTCACGACTTTGACAATGTCAGGAATGACGTCGCCAGCTTTCTGGATTATCACGGTGTCACCGATTCGCAGGTCCAATCGTTTGATCTCGTCCTCATTATGCAAAGTAGCTCGCGAGACCGTCGAACCAGCCACCAGAACCGGCTTCAAGGAAGCCACCGGAGTTATTACGCCCGTTCGACCGACTTGAAAGACGATATCTTCCAAGATTGTCGTCACCTGCTCCGCCGGGAATTTATAGGCCACACCCCAGCGAGGCGATTTGCCCGTGTAACCCAAGGCCGTTTGTATCTGCCGCGAATTGACCTTGATGACGATCCCATCCAATCCATAATCCAGCGAGTGGCGCTTCTTGGTCCATTCTTCATAGAATCGCTGAACGCCTTCGAGGTTTTCAAAAACTTTGAAATGAGAATTTGTTTGAAACCCCAAACTCGCGAGCATTTCCAGTTCTTCGTTTTGTTTTGCAGGAATGGAACCGGGACCAAAACTGTCCAGGTCATAAATGAAACTGTCTAACTTCCTGGCCGCTGTAATCTTGGGATCAAGTTGTCGTAGTGACCCGGCGGCCAAATTTCTGGTATTGGCGTAAAAGGCTTCTCCATCTTTGGCTCTTTGCTTGTTGATCTTGTCCAATTCCTGGCCGCCTATCCAAATCTCACCAACAGCAATGACATCAGCTTTCTTTTTAAGTTCGAGCGGAATGCTTTTAATAGTTCGGATGTTTTGCGTCACATCCTCACCGACTTCACCATCACCGCGAGTAGCCGCTTGAATCAATTTACCTTCCTTATAAGTCAGGATGACTTTGAGGCCATCGATCTTGAGCTCACAGCAATATTCGACTTTCTCCTGAGTCAATCTGGCTTTCTCTATAAAATTGTTGACTTTCTCCTGCCACTTTTTCAATTCCTCATAATCGAAAACATCGTCAAAAGACCACTGTTTGACCTCGTGGCGAACTTTGACGAATTCTTTGAGCGGTTCACCGCCAACCCTCGAAGTCGGACTATTGCTAGTCTGTAATTCGGGATACCGCCTCTCGAGCGCTTCCAATTCCCTGACCAAGGAATCATAAGCCTCATCACTGATCTCCGGCCGATCTTGAGTATGGTAAAGCACCCGATGCTTCTCAATAGAAGCCCGAAGCTTGGATACGCGTTCTTGAATATCGATAAATGATTCCTTCTCCATCCCCTAAGAATAGCATTTTATCCCTTGTATTCCAGCCTGATCGTTCTTTCCACAGCGCGAGCGTTTGGAGTGCTGTTCGGTCCGGCGCATGGACCGCTATCGGCCAGATTGTATCCGCTGGAATCGATGACTGTTTTATGTTTCGGATTATAGTGATTGTCAAAATAATATCCGTCAGTTATGACAATCCTGGCGCAGGTATTATTGGAAAAATTGATCTGCAACGGACTGTTTGTCTGATAGACATTGAATTTTGTGCCGTCAAATGTCGTATTTCCAGGCAGGTTGTTGATGATCTGCGGAATAAAATGCATGTCTAACACGTCTGATGCGGGAATCGAGTGGAAGCTCGATTCGGCATCGGGAACAGGCGAAGGCGAAGGATTGGGATTGGCGCAGTAGATCATGGCGTCCAACGGATATCCATCATCGGTGGAAGTGGCCAGAAGATTGCCCCTGTATCCGTTGAAAGCTTCCACGGCGCACTGGATCCCGCCGTCGGCGGCATAGACCGCCACGGTCGAATCGCGGGCCAAGGAAGAAAGGATGAACTGTTTGCGGCTAACCGAAAGGATGAAGGCGGCAATCGACAAAACCACACTGGAGATGATAACCGCAAAAAGAAGCGTGTATCCTTGTTTGTTGTTCATATTATCTGGTGTAATAGGATATCAATTCCTGAAGCCTGACTTGATTGCCGACGGTACCGGTTTGCCAGCTGACGACGACTGTTGCCAGTACTTGGTAATAGCTAACCCATTGATAATTATAATATCTTGTAAAACCGGAAGGTAAAGCTCCTAATGCAGTGATCTGACAAGTCAAAGTTGGCGATGCGCAATTATCGAAGACCGCTGGGTGACTATTGCCGTTCCAAGCACCCCAATTTGAAGACGTATCCTTATTATCCTTAAGATTATTGATGTACTCCAAACCTTCCTGGGCCAGATTGAAGGCAATGGTCTGTTTTTTGGCGTCGATGGCCGCCCGGTAGGCTTTGTTGGCGACCGTCAAAGGGCCAACAACCGCCACCATCAGGATGGCAATGGCCACCAAGGTCTCGACCAGCGTAAATCCTTTGTTTGAAATTATTCTCATGAATATTAGTTCGATATCCTTTGCGATATGGCCGTGCGGACATCGAAGGATTCCCTTTCGCTGGCTTTGACTCCGGCGTAGCCGACCAACCTGATCGAAACCAAGGGATAGCTCACACCTTCGGTCTTGGAAAGATCATAATCTGTGAGTACGGTACTGACCTCGTCAAACATCTTGGCGTCATTGGAAGTGATCTCACTGCCACATATAGTCTGCTGGGATTTGCGGAAACTCCAATTATTGTCCCGTATGAACCAATAGGCATATATCAGGGCGCAACTGGGATTGGCAGGATCAGTCTTTGTGGATTTGAAAAAAATGCCCTGATCGCGGCCATCTTGAGTGGCGGAATGACAGGGAACAATCGGTAGTGTTGAAAGATTAGATCCAGTAAATGAATAACCATTCACATCATGCGTATAAGAGGCGCAGGTGTAATTTGTCCCCACCCGCATTTCCCGGGATATGGACTCCAAGGCAAAACTCACATTGTTCATGGCCGACTGCAGGGCTTGGGCCGACCTGTTGAGGCTGGTCATCCTGACCAGAGCTCCGATAGCTATCACGGCCGCCACGGAAAAGACGCCCAAGGAAACCAGCATTTCCAGCATCGTAAAACCTCTTTGAGTTGATGATTTTTTATACATGGATTTTTAACTTCCGTTCCGGACCACGATCTGGCCCACATTGAAAACCTGAATCCGTTTGATCGCCGAACTGTCACCGGAAATAAGCTCGATTTTTCCCTCATTTTTTCCGCAACCGCTCGAGGCCGGGGAGACAATCTTATAGCAAATAATGGCCATCGGTTCCGGACGCTCAAAAGAGATATCGAGGACATCGACTGGATTGTAATCCGAACTATTTGACTCGCGATAATAGAGTTGGTTGATCTTCGCCCCATGTTTCAGGTAATATCTGTTTTCGATAAGATCATCACCAAGAGTTCCGTTATGGTCATAGTCAAAATAACCATTGTTATTGAGATCGGCAAAGAGAATGAAATTGTCGTTGGAACTTTTGTCAAAATGCACGCCGTAAGCGGCTTTGAAATTGATGGGAGTATCTTGGGCCACCCTGACGCTGATGCCGTATGTCTGGGCCTGACGGATAGTGAGGGCGATATCGTAAGCCAGATTGGAAAAGAGCGTGCCGGAATAGTAGCTATTGTATCTGTAGAGGACTAGGGCCGTCATGAAGACGAATATCCCCACGGTCACCATCAGTTCTATGATGGTGAAGCCCTTGCGCCTCGACGGGGGGTTTGTTTGGGAAGAAAGCATCATGATTATTATAGCAGATTGGGCAATTGGGGGCAGGGACTAGTTTTTAGGGACTGGGGACTAGTATTTGATCAAAAAGAAGATTTTGCGTTTGTCATTCACGCGAAGGCGGGAATCCAGTGTTGAATACCCTAATTGAAAATTAAAAAATCAAAATGGAAAATGACAAGGCAAAAGTTAAAATGAAATCGCATTTGTAGCAGACATTTTACATTTTAAATTGTCATTTTCCATTTTGATATTTAAATTTTGCATTATCCTGGATTCCCGCCTTCGCGGGAATGACAATTCAAATGCCCTCCCGATTACGAAAACAAAAGACTCAAATCCATCACTTGTAAACCAAATAGCAGAACCAAATACATTCCCAGTATCAAATACGGCCCAAACGGTATTTCCGTCCGCGGTTTGAACTTCTTTTGGGTGGCGTAAAGCCAGGCAATGGAAATAACCGCCGCTATCCAGAAAGCCAGGACAATGGCATTGATTCCCTCATTGAGACCCAATAACCAACCAATACCAAGAACCAATTTGGCGTCGCCCAGACCCATCCAAGTTCCTTTTGAGAAATACCAGATCGAGGCGAATGGCAAGGCCAGGATCGGTCCGGCCAAGACCGCCAGCCATGTCGTGCCGTGAATCAAAGAGGAACCGCCGACAAATAGATTCAACAGACTGACCGCGCCGAAAGTGTAAACCAGCGGGTTGGGTATTATTTTGTGCTTGATGTCATAAACGGAAATGACAAGAAGTAAGCAAGTAATTAGTAAGTAAATAAATGTGGTAATACCTTGAAGCAAAGCCACCGGCGGGAAAGTGTAGAAGATCAGGACGAAGAATACGCCCGCCAAGAATTCCACCACCGGATACTGCCAGGAAATCTTGCTCCGACATTTCCGACAAGATCCACTTTGGATTAGAAAGCTTAATATTGGAATCAATTCCTGCCAAGTCAGAGTCTTGCCGCAGGCCATACACATTGAGCGACCGTTTATACCCTTCCCTGTGTTGAATCTGATGGCGACTACATTGAGGAAACTGCCGATGATCGTTCCGGCGATGAAGGAGAAGATCAGCAAAAGAGTATCCATTTGTTTTTATTTCGGACCGATGCAGTACAAAGTAGTGGTATTACAGTCGATGTAAGGAGAATATCCGCTCGAAGAGTGCTGCAATGTCATGCCGAGTGAATTCTTTAAGACGTCATTATTGGACTGCTCCAAAGTCGCCTGCAAAATATAATCACTGGTACCATTCACGGAATATACATAAGAACCTGAACTTGGCGGAGTCGGAATCACAGAAATGTATTGGGATAATGAAACACTTGAAGCTCCTGATGGACAACCGTCAGGCTGCGATAAGACTTCTGTCGGTGTCGCATAATGAGCGGCATCAGGATACTGTCCACACCGGTCAAAATACTGCTCCAAAGCCAACTGGATCTGTCCGAGGTCGGAAACCCGCCTGGCATCGCGGGACTTCACTCGAGCGCCCATGATATTGTTCAAGATCATGCCGGTCAGGATCGCGATGATGGCCACGACGACTAATAATTCGATGAGCGTAAAGGCGCGGTTGTGAGTTGTTTTCATAGCCAAATTATAGCGCCAAGTGAGGATTTATGGAAGCAAGCTTTCATATAATCCGCCTTTACTGACAGGTGATGGTCAAAGGGCTGATTGTGTAATCGTTCTGGAGAGAATTGCCCGTTGAATCAAGACAAAAGAAGGTTCCCGTTCCCTGGCTCAACTTGCCGTACAAAGCGTAGGCATTTACCGAGCCAGTTATACTACTTCCTGTCACAGCTACCCCTGCCGGGTAAACAGCGATAAATTCCGGAAAAGCTCCCACCCAGCCATTAAAACTAAATCCGCTTGCTCGCGTTGTCGAAGCGGTACTGCTAGCTGTATTGTTATGGAGATCGGCAAAAATAATATTGTAGTTGATATTGGAGTTCCCGAGACTTGTAATCGCGTTCCCGCTGGCCGTAAAGCTGTTGTTATAGTTGATACCATATTCGCTTTCTATTTGAACGCGAAGTTGCTGAACATCGGCGATTACATGGGAATCCTTGGCTCTGGTCCTGGCCGAATTGATAGCAACCAAAACAATAGATGAAAGTATGCCGATAATGGCGATGACTACGAGAAGTTCGATGAGGGTAAAAGCACTTTGGGCGCCAGCGAGTTTTTTATTCATGGCAATATGGTACCACAATTCGGCAAATAGATATCCACAGCGGTCACTAGACCTGATGCTAATTCTTCAGAAAAAAACGTCCGATGCTTATGCAATGCCGAAATAACTGTTTATTCAAACCCTTGGAACTAATTCTGGCGTAATCATGATAGACAATGGAATCAGGCCAAAAAACCGTTGAGTAGCCAACCTGCTTGGCCCGATAACAAAAATCAGTATCTTCATAGCCAAAGAAATATTTTTCATCCAGCGGGCCTAGCTTATCGAAAAGTCTTCGCCTGATGATTTGGCAGGCGCCGATAGCCCAATCAACTTCTTTGATTGTTGATAAATCCTGAACGATGTATTTTCTGTACCAGGAAACGTTTGGGAATAACTTATAAAGTTTGGTTCCCCGCCAGAATAATGCCGCAAAAGTCGGAAAGGATCGCATAGATTCTTGAATAGTACCGTTTGGATTCAAAATTCGCGGTGCGATTATGCACACATTTGGATTGTTTTGAAAATATGATTCTATAGCGACCAGGTCCAATCTATCAATCCAAGCATCGTCATCAAGAAACATTAAGTAATCCTTGCTCGCTTTCTTGATACCAATATTCCTTGCTCCGGCCACGCCGAGATTGGTGGGTAATATTACCGATTCAATATTTCGTCTGGCTTTCAGGTAATCACCAGTGCCATCATTTGAGCCATTATCAACCACGATAATTTGACATCCATTTAATGTCTTTTTCACCGAATCGAGGCAACGCATGAGTTTGTCCAGACGGTTACGGGTTATAACTACAACTGAAAGATTTGTCATGTTTAATAAAGCGATTATATCATGTACTATATGGGCATGAATGAAAAGCCCCTGAAGACCATCGAACCACGAGTCGGATTCAATCCCTTTATCGAGATTGGTGATGTTTGGCGGCATCGCGAGCTTCTATATTTATTGGCTTGGCGAGATTACAAAGTTCGCTATCGCCAAACGATCATCGGCATAGCCTGGGCCATATTCCAGCCACTGATGGCCATGCTGGCTTTCGTCTTTATTTTTGGCAAATTCAACCAAATTACCGATAATGGCATCAATTATGCGCTCTTCGTCTATTCTGGTTTGGTAATCTGGCAGTTCTTCTCAAATTCCGTAAGCGAAGCCAGCACTTCCCTAGTCCAATCGAGTCAGATGATCACCAAGATCTATTTTCCTCGAATTATTGTGCCACTGGCCAAGATCGTCACTCAGTTCATTGACCTGGGATTATCTCTAGTAATTCTGGCGGCTCTCATGATCTATTTCCACTCTTTTCCAACCTTCGTCGGTCTAATTTCAGTAATTCCAATAGTAATTCTACTGGGAATTGTTTCGGCAAGCATCGGTATCATCTTGTCTGCTTTTAATGTCAAATATCGTGACGTTCAATACGCTCTACCCTATTTCATCCAAATGGGACTGTTCTTTAGTCCGGTAATCTATTCATCGGCCAGTCTTGGCAAATATCAGTGGCTTTTGAATCTGAATCCGATAACCGGGATCATTAACGCTTTCCGATCCGCCTTATTTTCATTACCGGTTTCCTGGACATCAATAGGAATTTCCTGTCTAATTACCCTGATGTTGTTTATGGCCGGAATGTATTATTTTATGAGGGCGGAAGGAGCTTTTTCGGATGTGATATAAATATAAGGTCACAATTTGTGACCTTAAAGAAATACGACAAACTACATGAAACCAATCATCGAAATAACCGGCCTAGGGAAAAAATACCCCATTATCCACGAGAAAGCCTGTTATGGGACTTTGCGCGACACTATAATGAATTCGTTGCACCATCCGTTTGCCTCAAAAAAAACCCATGAATCTTTCTGGGCTTTGAAAGACATCAATCTGACCGTCAACCGCGGCGACATTGTCGGCATCATCGGCCGGAATGGCACCGGCAAATCCACTCTATTAAAAATCTTGTCAGGCATAACCAAACCGACGGAAGGCAAAGTCAAACTCTGGGGACGCGTTTCTTCCCTACTAGAAGTCGGCACGGGCTTCCATCCAGAATTAACCGGCCGGGAAAACATCTACCTGAACGGTGTTATTCTCGGCATGACCCGCAAAGAAGTGTCCAAAAAATTCGATGAAATCGTGGCCTTCGCCGGCATTGAGAGGTTCCTCGACACTCAAGTCAAACACTACTCAAGCGGCATGTATATGAGACTAGCTTTCTCCGTGGCGGCACATCTAGAACCGGATATCCTGATCGTCGACGAAGTCCTGGCTGTTGGAGACGCCGAGTTCCAAAAGAAGTGTCTGGGAAAAATGGAGGAGGTATCAAAAGAGCAAGGAAGGACGGTGATATTTGTGAGTCATAATCTCGATGTCGTTCAATCCATAAGCCAAAAAGTTGCTTACATTTCTGATGGACACATCAAGCAAGTCGGAAAAACAATTGAGACTGTCGATGCATACATGAGCGACACTGTTTCATATCAGGCCAAAGATTTCGAAACAAAAAACAAGTCCGCTTTCATTTCAAAAGTAAGAATATCTGACGAAAACGGCAATCCGTCCTCAAACCTACCAATCAGTTTATCTTTTACTATTGATATCGAATATACCGTAACAAATAAACTAGAAGCTGTTCTCTGTTTTCTTTTCTTTGCCGATTCAAAGATTCTTTACGCAGTCACTGAAGCAGATAAAGAGGGCAAGCTTAGATTATACATGCCGGGAAAATATAGAGCAACGCTCAAAATACCTGAATTTTTCTTCAATGTTGGGACATACAGACTTGATATCAGCATTCAAGTACCAAGCATAGAATATCTTGACACCAAAGAGGGTTTCAATTTTAGAATCATAAGCGATAGTCGCGATAAGCGGAACCAGCTGTTTGGCGGTAAAGTCTATGGCCACATGGCTTCCCTGTTGCCGATTGAGACAAAAAAACTCCAATGAGATTATTATCCTTTATAATTGTTCTGGCGCACACGACTCAACCATGAAAGACAAACCAATCGACATTGTCTTCTCTTCAGATAGCCGATACGCACAACATCTAGGGGTGGCTCTTATTTCCATATTTGAAAATGCCAAATCGTCGACACAGATTCGCATCTACGTCATCGACAATGGGATTCATGAAACTGATCGCCTTAAACTGAAGAAAATTTCGGAGAAATATTGTTTTCAATTAGTATTCACCCCTGCAAAGAAAAAATATTCCTCAGCCTATCAAAAAATGTTTATCCCTGAGTATTTTCCTTACCTTGATAAAATCCTGTATCTGGATTGTGACATTGTGGTCATGGAGGATATTGAGGAATTATGGAAGATCGATGTTTCTTCTCATTATCTAGCGGCAACCAAAGACGATTGGGCTGCAAATCAGCTCGTGTTGGCCAAACTAAAAAGCCAAAACTATTTTAACTCTGGCGTCATGTTGCTGAACCTCAAGAAATGGCGAGGGGACAATATCACGGACAAGATCGAGGATACCGTGATAAGTGAATCATACAACCATATCTTTTTTGAGCAAAATGCGATTAATACTGTTATTGGTGATGAATTCATTCAACTAGACCCTAAGTATAATCAACTTCCCCACCTCATTATGCAAAAACCAATAATTGTTCATTTTGCCGGTCATAAACCATGGGTACATTCCTGTGAACATCCGCAAAAAAAAAATCTATTTCAAATTCAAAAAAATCAGTCCGTGGAGATGGGTCAGCTTTTTTAACGGCAATTTTCAAAATGCCAAAAAATATTACCTCGAATTACTATTATCGGAATCCGCACTTGATCTATACATTAAAACCAGAACTTTATTTACAGGAATTCGGACAAAAATTGGCGTATTTCTCAAATCCAAGATAAGGCCCGAATTGCGAAGAATCGTTCTGACTGTTTATTCTGTCATTCAAATTGCAGAAACAATATTTTTGAGAGCTTTCACCAAAGAAACAGACGGTCTTGTCGTGATTCGAACTGATCATATCGGAGATTTCATCTTGTTCTTGCCGACATTTAGACTTTATAAAAGTGCCTACCCGGGCAAAACGATCACCTTGATTGCAAATCAAACCTGCCGCGAACTGATCGAGCGATTTCGCCATTCCAATATTTTCGATAAAATCATTTATTTGGACGAGAATAAATACAAGAGAAACATATATTATAGAATGGCATTCACTTACAGATTGGCCAAATTCTCCTACGAAACTCTGATCAATCCGATATATTCAAGGACTGAGGAAATAGATTTGATCGTTCGACTGGTTTCGAGCAGATCCAAGTCTGGCTTTGAATGCAACAAGTTAGATTCTATCTACACCAAACTTTGTCCGGCTCCAGATACAGTCAAATCAGAAGTTGAAATAAACACGATTTTCGCCAAATTCCTCGGCATAACACCGATCGGCGATCTGTTACCCTGTCTTGATATTGATCTGAATGACCAAAAAAGTGCAGATCGAATAATCGGCATAAGCAATATTCCCGATAAATATTGCATTCTTTTCCCTGGTGCCGCGCTTCGTTATAAAATCTGGCCTCTTCATAAATATGTCGCTGTCGCAAATTTTCTTGTATCAAAGGGAATTACACCGGTAATCTGCGGCTCGATAGACGAGCTTCCCATGGCCAGGGAAATCTCAAACGCTTGCACGGGATGCATTGTCATCAACGGTCAAACCGACATCTGGACACTGGCGGCCATTCTGAAACAGTCGAGGTTTTATGTTGGAAGCGACACGGGTATAATGCATCTGGCTGCTTCCGTAAAGACCCCGGTAATTTGCCTTATGGGCGGAGGATATTTTGGACGTTTTTTTCCTTATGGAGATCCGAAAACCAACAGGATGGTTTACGATTATCACATGAAATGCAAAAATGACGGCTGGGCCTGCGTCACTGATCAAAATAAACCGGCTCCGTGTATCGCAGGGATTATAGTCGAAAACGTAACCGCTGAGATAGATTCTCTACTCACAATTCTCGATAATAAACATGAATCCTAAATTTTCCATAATCACTTGTACGAAAGATAGCGAACAATATCTGGAGCAAAACATCAAAAGCGTCTCTGAACAAACATTTAACGACTTTGAACATATCCTTGTCGACGGCCAATCATCGGATAAAACAATTGAAATAATTTGCAAATATCAAAATCAATTTCCCGATAGAGTCATTTCGATTATCCGATCTCCAAAAGGCATAGCCGATGCTATGAACGAAGGTATAAAGAGGGCAAAAGGTGAATACATAATCTGCTTACATTCCGACGATTTATTCAATGATAAAAACGTATTGAAAGATACCGCAGAATTCTTAAAAAAACATCAACCTGATTGGACCTATGCCAAAGAAATGCTTATAGATTCTAATGGAAAAGAAATTAAGCTTTTCATAAATATGAATCTATTCAGATCTGGAAGTGAAAGATTTTTTAGCAAATATCTTCTTAAATATTTCAATTTCGTCAGACATCAGTCGGTCTTCATAAAAAAAAGATGTTTTTAACCGCTTTGGTCCATTCGATGAAACGTTTAGGATCGCCATGGATTATGAATACTGGCTTCGAATCAAAAATAGGACTGATTGGATATTTTTTGATAGAATTGTCGACAATTTCAGGAAACACGACAAAGGAGCTTCATCTTCCCCTTTTACCAGAACAGATTCTCATCTAGAAGAAATGCAGGCCGGTAAAATGTACATGAATTGGTTTGAATTTTACGTATTGCGTTTTATTTTCAAAATTCTCGCCAAAGTGGCTGATGAAGCAAAAGAGCAGATCGAGCTTTATAAAGCTTTTCGCAAAGCTGTCATTGGTAGAAGACAACTATGAAAACAAAGAGACTACAAATTTCGACTATAGACTTAACAAGCCTAACTTTGGCATTTTGTCTCTCCTTTTTTCTCCGTTCATCCCCTCTTTCTCTCAAATATTTCGGCCCAATTAATTTCAGCACCACTTCTTATCTTATTTCCTTTGTAACCACTTCCCTCCTCCTCCTAATAATCTTCGGCACCTTCAAACTCTACCAGATCCGCCTCATCGAACTATCCGCCCGTATCTTCACGGTCCTCAAAGCTCTGGCAGTCTGGACATTCATTACCGCCACTTTGATCTATGTTCTCAAGTTTGATTTCTCCCGCGGTTTATTCTTCATGACGGTTGCCTTAACGACAGTATTCATCTGTCTGGCCCGCTTCTTCCTGTTCAAACATCGTCAGAAAAAGTCAAAAGGCGATAATATTGAAGCGATAATCATCGGGACTGGCGATAGAGCAAGCAGCATTGAAAGGCAGATCAAGGAAACATTGCCGAATTCAAATTGCAAAAAGTTGGACTTTTCAAATAATAAAACGTCTGATTATCTTGTTTCTCACGCCTCGGCCGACATTTTCATTGCCGACGAACTCCTATCGCGTGACAAAGTCCTTTCTATTCTAGTTGATGAAAGGTTCAGTCACCACAGTTTCCGAGTCGTCTTGGACGTTTTTCGGCTGGCTACAGGTGAGATACACCTCAATGACATTGATGAAATTCCTTCAATAGCCTCCAGGAATGAACCTCATTCGGCTTTTAAAATGACAAAAAAAGCGCTTGATTTGGTCGTTTCTATTACCGGTCTGATCATAACTTCACCGCTCTGGATTCTGATTGCAATCTTGATCAAGCTCGATTCCAAAGGTCCGGTTCTTATTAAACAATCCCGGGTCGGCTGGAATGGCCAGCCGTTTACGATTTTCAAATTTCGGACAATGCGTTGTGACGTGCCGCTTTATCAATTGGCGCCACACGATCAAACAGATTTTCGCATCACTAGAATCGGTAGATTCCTCCGCCGTTTCAGCCTCGACGAACTTCCACAATTATGGAACATCTTCAAAGGTGAAATGAGCCTAGTCGGTCCGCGCCCAGAAATGGAGTTTATTGTAAAAAATTACCAGCCTTGGCAGAATTTCCGCCTCAAAGCCAAACCTGGCCTGACCGGCCTTTGGCAAATCCTAGGGCGCAAAGACATTCCCCTCCATGAGAACCTCGAATACGATTTCTACTATGTCACCAATAGGAGCCTGCTTCTTGATTCGACAATAATTTTGAAGACAATACCGGCAGTATTATTTGGCAGAGGGGCGTATTGAAAGATTCACTTGTCTTCACTATCAACGAAAGGTTTAATGAATTTTTCGACCAGAATCTTAAAATAGACCTTGTACAACTCAAAAAACTTTCTTGTTGAGATTACCACCTGGTCCGGAGATAGTTTGTCGTAATCATGAGTAATTTGATTGCGAACTTTCGCTGATTCCGCTATTTTGTCCGCTAAATCCTGATCTATTATATTTAATGGCACTAATTCATAGAAGGAAGACTTCGATGAATCTGGAACAGTGCCGCCAAGTTGGTAAATCAGAATCGCGTTTATATCTACCGCTTCATCAACAACCAGCTGAAAAATCCTCTCGATTGAATAAAGCTTGTCTTTATTATCAAGTATTTGCTTGTTATCCAAAATCAAATATGACTGGAGCTCCGCCAAATAGCCCTGTAAGAGCAAAATTTTTCTATCAAGAGTCTTTTTTACATCTTCATTTATCATAGCTGTTCAGCCCATTCAACAAGCCTTTTTTGGCCAAGCTTGCGTAACCAAGCAGTATCCATCCAAACCCAAATAGCATAGAATTTCCATCGAAGAAACAATGCGGGCTCGCGTTCATACAGAAGCTTACCATCTACAACTATCGCTCTCATAAGAGTCGGCGATGCCCTACTCAGATCAACGGCAGTAACATCCGTCCTGCCGAAGGCATTGTCGAGATCAGTCATCACCCTTACTATATCAAATTTGCCCTTGCTGATAACCCCGACATCAACATCACTCTTTGGATGAGTCCTGCCGGTAGCTTGCGAACCGAAAAGAACGACGAAATCGAGTCCGTGTTTTATGGCCACTTCCGCGATTTTGGGTTTTACAGCTTCGATATCCATGCCACAACTATAACACACTTTTAAGACAAAATCTTTTACCTGCTCTTTTCGATTTTATCATTGAAATCGTTGAGTTTTATCAGATTTTCATCAATTGTCCCTGAATTGGGATCACTCTTGAACCATAGGGCCTTTTCATACTTGGCATAAATCGGCAGTACCTCATTTATCACATACAAAGCCTCATCATATTTGCCATTTTTTACATCCAATTCAACCAGCCTGACTTGAGCGTTGAGATCGCTAGCCGGAAAATATTTGATGGCATTCAATAAGTTTTCCCTGTAATTGGTCGCGTCGCCAGCCGCTTCATATACAACAGCCTTGGCCAGATAATATGACCCGCTTTGAGGGAAAATGTTGATCGCTTTGTTGATGCAATTCAAGGCCGCCACATAATTCTTGGTCAAGAAATAAACCCGCCAAAGGTCATACCAAGTCGTCGGATCATGAGAATTGATCGAGGCAGATTCAAAATAACTATTGATGGCATTATCAGCATCCCGATTGGTCAATAGATAAATATCGCCTTTGGCCCGAGCCATATCGGATCTAAGAAGCTGAATTGAGATGATTGATGCGCCGATGATTAAAATAACTAATATGTAAACAAGCCATTTTGGCAAATAGGAAACCGACGCACTATTATCTTTCTCATTGTTGTAATCGGTTACGCCTCTAACTTTCTCATTTTTATAATCGGTGGCGCGATCATTCAATAAGAATCCATATAATAAACCGGCAAAGACAAAGAATATCAACAGTAAATTGTTCACGCCCCAATCAAAGTCCGTCAGTCCATGAATAGTACCAGCGATTAAGGCGGCGTAAATGCTTACAGCCAACCAAGAGAATCTCCGGCGCCTGATAATTAGACCGCGCATTTGCCAGAACAAAGACGCTATAAATATCACAAATATCGTCGTAACAATTAACCCCTGCTCAACCAACATCTTGAGTAGCCAGTTGTGTGGATCAGCAAATGAACCGTAGTTCGGATCAGTCTTGTATATTCTGAGAGCACTGCCGTAATTCCCCACCCCAAAGCCCGTAAAAGGCTTCTGCAAGAATGTATGCCAGGCATCGTTGAAATAGTGCAGCCTGGCGGTAAAAGCATTGGTTTCCGCGTCTTGCATGGAAAATACGGCAGCATCGGATAGTTGAGCAGGTTTGGTGTTGAGTTTGGCGAGGAACCAAATTCCAACCGTTATTAAAAGAGTTAAAATCAGCAGGATTAGAATTCCCCGCCATTGTCCAAAAAATCCCCCACTCCTCCCTATCAGTCGGGGCAACCCAGTGGACCTGAGCAAAGCGAAGGAACGGGGGATTTTTGAAAAAACCATTGCACTCACGATCACCCCCGCCACAATCGACACCCAAGTCCCCCTGGAATAAGTCAGTATCAAACTGGAAAATATTATTGAACCGGACAAGAGCCATAAATACTTTTGCCATTTTGTTTCTTCTGAAAAGATTAAATAGACGCTCAAAAAGAACGGGATTATCAGGAATCCCCCGTAAACATTGTGAGTACCAATAAAACTGTTCAACCTGGTATACGAGGTCAGACCTAGTAAAATGAAATTGTAAATCGAAGCAATTCCGAAACCGGCGGTTAATATGACAAATACTTTTGAGATGTTTGCAATAAATTTATCTTCTTTAGCCAAACATTGGCAGAATAGGAATACGCCCAAATACCCCAGCCACCAAATGATTACAGGAACTGAACGGACGAAAACTTGGGAAAACGGCAGAAATATTAGTAAGAAGACGAAGAATGCAATAAAGGCTATATTCGGGATTGTACGCTGAATACGTCGATCAAAGCGACTAGCCACAAAGAGGAGAAGTGTTGTAATA
Source organism: uncultured bacterium (assembly GCA_903842025.1). Classification (GTDB taxonomy): domain Bacteria; phylum Patescibacteriota; class Minisyncoccia; order Phycocordibacterales; family PALSA-1337; genus C7867-002. The sequence goes on from CAIMKX010000042.1 coordinate 29,154, forward strand.
AAAACAACATAAATTGCAAGCGAATGAAAAGTGCCACTTAAAAGAAATGGTACTAGAAGCAACAGAAGAGTGGCGATAAATGTCATTGATTTGATCGGTTAAATTTGTATTCTTTGAATACTATCATTAAATTATTCATAAAGCTTATACAAAACAACCTCTCAAACGAGAGGTTGTTTTGCGAACAAAATCAAGCGAGATTTAGTTTCCGGCTGTCGGACAAGAAGAAGCGTTGTGAGCAATTGCAGACTGATTTGTTCCACCAGTAGAGTCAATACAGAAATACTTTGTTTGACCCGTACTTGGCAAAGCCCCATAAATAGCATAGGTCTTTACAGGTGCCGCATCGGTTACTGCAAACAACATACCACCATTATTACTTGCATCAGTTAACAGTGCGCTAATAACATTCCAAGCCAGAGTTGTACAAGGAGCTGTACCAGAAGTGCAAAGCCCATTACCATTTGCCCAAGTCGTTGGCGTAACGTTTGCCGCAAGTGCCTGAGCATAGTCTGTGCCACTATAAGATGATTCTGCCTGAGTTCTAAGCTGTTGAACACTTGAAATAATCCTAGAATCCTTGCCCTTGTTCCTAGCCGAATTCAAGCTCACGAGAACGACGGAGGCCAAGATGCCGATGATGGCGATGACGACGAGGAGCTCGATGAGGGTGAAACCTTTTGTATACCTTCTCATAGTATATTTATAATTAAGTTACTAATCTATTAATAACGAACCTTTGATGAGGTTGTTGGGATAATTGTATCATTTTCCTGGGAAATATAGGCGCAACACAGGCTGTGGATAACGGGAGGATAGAGGTAAGAGGTAAGAGATAAGATAAATCGCATTAAATCTTAACTCTTACCTCTTACTTCTTAACTCTTGGCTCTCCTACTGCGCCCCTGCAATATTATAAATAGGTACGAGCACTGAAGCTAGAAGGACGGCCACGCCGCCGCCCAGGAGGACGATCATGGCTGGTTCGATGAGAGAAACGAGCGAATCGACGGCCGTGGTCACTTCACGGGTATAGAAGCCGGCCAAGGTCTTCAAGATCTGACCGACCTCGCCGGTTTCTTCACCGACTTTGGTCATTTGGACCAAAATGCCGGGAATCTCGTGAGGATTGTTGGAAAGGGATTCTGACAAGGTCTTGCCGCCTTTGACCGACTCGACGGCGTTCATCATAATCTGCGAATAGATCTTGTTGTTGATGATATTGGCTGTCAGCTCCAAGGCACGAATGATCGGGATGCCGGAGGAAAGCATCGTGTTCATATTATCGGCAAAGCGGGACAGGTAGAGTTTGCGGTAAAGAGTGCTGATGTACGGGATATTCATCTTGAAATGGTCAAAAGCATAGCTTCCGGAAGGAGTGCGAATATAGCGGATCAGGAAGAACACCACCACGACCAAAATGCCGAAAATGAAGAACCCATAACTGACCAGGAAGTTGCTGATGCCCATGATGATGACCGTGTAAAATGGCAAAGCCACGTTGGACTCGGTCAAGATGCCGCTGATCTTCGGGATAACCACCGTAAACATCAGGATCATGACAGTCAGGAATGTGACGACGACGAAGGCCGGATAGATGAGGGCGCCGCGGACCTTGGAATTGAGTTCGTAGGAGCGATCGAGATATTGGGCCAGATATTCAAAGACTTCGTTCAACTTGCCCGACTCTTCGCCGGCCTTGACCATGCTGACGTAGAACTCATTGAAGATCTTGGGATGCTTGGCTAGAGCCGCCGAAATGGAAGCGCCGCTTTGGAGATCGTCGGCCACATTGCCTAGCTGGACACGCAGGACATTGTTTTCCGTCTCCCCCGCCAGAAGGCGGAAGACTCTCAAGGCCGAAACCTGGGCCTCGAAAAGGGTGGAGAGTTGGCGGGAAAGGATGACGATATCCTTGTTGCTGACCCTGTCAAGCATAGAGATCTTCTTTGACAGAAAGGATGACTGGGTTTCCGCGCCCTTGATACCGGCCAAGACCAAGCCCCTTCTCTGCAAGGAAGAAATAGCAACATCGACGTTGATGGCGTCTATCGAGCCTGATTTCTTGGCTCCTGTTTCATCGATGGCTTCGTAGTTGAAGAGCATGGTGGTTATTATAACTTATTTTTATCCTACCAGCGAAGGTGTCAAGTGTATTACTAAAAATCCCCCGCCCCTCGCTTCGCTTCGGGGCACCCCCTTTTCCAAAGGGGGATCTTCCAACGTACAGCTAATGTAATACATGTCGCTATTATTTAATTAATCTTCGGGTTTAAAATCAAACACAAAGAGTGATTAGAGTCAGTGCGAGTTAAATTAAGAAAGTGGTTTGATGGAGAATCCCCCTTTGGAAAAGGGGGTGCCCCGTAGGGGCGGGGGATTTTTTTATTTGAATAACATTCAACTCCTACAGCATCCTCTCCAGATTCTTCGGATTCAAGGAATTCTGATAGGCGCTTTCGACCGAGATCTCCCCCGCCCGGACCAACTCCGCCAAGGAACGGTTCATGTCGATCATGCCTTCCTGGGAACTGGTTTCAATGACCGTATTGAGTTCATGAGTCCGGCGTTCGCGGATAAGGTTGGAAATGGCGGTATTGTTGATGAGAAGCTCATAAGCCGGGATGAGACCGCCGGAAATGCGCGGGATCAGGCGCTGGGAGAAGATTCCGGAGAGCGAACCGGCCAACTGGACACGGATCTGATCCTGCTGATTTGGCGGGAAAGAGTCGATGATACGGTCGACGGTCTGGGCGGCATTGTTGGTGTGTAGCGTAGAGAGAATAAGGTGACCGGTTTCGGCGGCGGTCACGGCCGTGCCGATGGTGATGATGTCGCGCATTTCACCGACCATACAGACATCGATGTCCTGGCGGAACATGGCCGTCAGGGCGTTGCTGAAATCAGGCGTGTCGATCCGGACCTCACGCTGGTCGATGACCGACTTTTTGGAAGTGAAGAGGAATTCGATCGGGTCTTCGATAGTCAGGATATGCTCCGACCTGGTCTGGTTGATGATCTCCACCATGGTCGCCAAAGTCGTGGTCTTGCCCTGGCCGATCGGGCCGACGGCCAGGAAGAAGCCTTGCCGCTTCCGGGTGAAAGTCTCGAGGATCGGCGGAAGGTTGAGCTCGGCCAAAGTCTTAATGTTCTTCGGAATGAGGCGCAAGGCAATGGAAGGCACGCCCTGATGGAAGAAAACGTTGCCGCGGAAGCGGGCATTGGTCAGGCTATAGGAAAAGTCTACGCTTTTTTCCTTTTCCAGCAATTCCTTGTTGGCCGGAGAAAGAAGGGCGTTCAGGAAGCCTTTCATGTCAGCTTCGGTCAGGACCGGCTTTTTGAGAAGCGGAATGAGGTTGGATGAGACGCGGATGATCGGATTGCGTCCGAAGGAAAGGTGGAGATCCGAAGCGCCTTCCTTCAGGATGTGATTTACGAGGTCCTCGAGTTCGTTTTTGTATTCCATGATAGTAGAGTTAAGAGGTAGGAGTTAAGAGATTAGATACCTGCTAATAATTTTTTTGATTTATATAATAGTATTTGTTAAATGCGATTAAATCTTAGCTCTTACCTCTTATCTCTCTGTTATTTAACTCTTCTTGCTCGAGCATATCTTCTCCACCTCCTTCAGGACTTCCGAAGGGATCGTCGTCGCTTTGACTATGTATCCGTCGACGTTCATCTTCCTAGCGCGGGCGACGTCATCAGGAGAACCTTGGTTGGTGAGCATGATGATAACCGCCTGAGGGACCAATTTCTCCGTCCGAACGGCCGTCACCATTTCGAGGCCGTCCATGGTCGGCATGACGATGTCGGCCATGATAATGTCCGGAACGTAGCCGTCACGAAGCATTTTCAACCCGACCGTGGTCGAATCGGCGGTCTTGACTTCATAGCCGGCCTTGCCAAATTTGAGGCTGTACATGTCGAGAAGGAATGTGTCGTCATCGATGAGGAGAATCTTCTTTTGGTTGGGTTGGTCGGCCATGGGATTGTTATGTATCGGATACTATTATACAGCGTAAACGCCTGGCGTGTCATCCCCAGTGGAAGAATAGAGTTAAGAGGTAGGAGATAAGAGTTTAGATTTAATCGCAGTGTGTTTATCTTACCTCTTATCTCTTAACTCTTACCTCTATAGCTTATTCACCTCCTCGAACGGTATCTTCTTCTCAAAAGCCTTGACGATAGCGCTCTCGCGCAAGGAAAGCATGCCTTTGGTCCTGGCAATCCCCAGAATCTCGCTTTCGACCGGATTGGTAAGAATGGCGTTTTCGATCTCCTTGTCCATCAGGAACATCTCGAAGACGGCCATGCGTCCGCGAGTGCCCTTCGGACAATCGGGTGTCTGTTTGATCTTGTAGACAGTATCGGAAAACGGTATCTCTTTCCGAAACTCAGACGGCAGATCGGTGAAATTCCTGTCGATAAGGGCCTTGATACTGCCGTCAACCTTGACCGGTTCGCCGCCGCCCGGACAGAGCAGGCCGACCAGACGCTGGGCGACAGCCAGGATCAGTGTCGGGGCGATGAGATAGGGGTCGACTCCCATATCAATGAGACGCGGAATGACACCGGCGGCGTTGTTGGTGTGCAAAGTGGAAAAAACCAGGTGACCGGTCAGGGCGGCCTGGACGGCCAGCTGGGCCGTCTCCTTGTCGCGGATCTCACCGACCATGATGATATCCGGGTCTTGGCGGAGCGTCGTACGCAGACCGGAACTAAAATCGTAGCCGATCTCCGGCCGGACCTGCGACTGGCTGACGCCTTCGATCTGGTATTCGACCGGGTCCTCCAAGGAAAGGACGTTATAGCTTTCGCGATCGACTTCATTCAAGAACGAGTAGAGTGTCGTGGATTTACCGGAACCGGTCGGTCCGGTGATGAGAATGAGTCCGTAAGGAGCGTTCAAGGCTTTCTTGACCATGTCCAGATTGCGGTCGGACATTCCCAGATCGACCAGGGTCCGGACGCCTTTGGCCTGGTCCAAGATACGCATCTCAACCTTTTCCCCATAATAGGCCGGAAAAGTCGAGACGCGGAAATCGATGCGGCGGCCGTCGATGCGAGCCGAAAAGCGCCCATCCTGCGGCTTACGCTTCTCATCCAAACGCATATTGGAAAGGACTTTGATGCGCGAAACGACCGCCGAGTGGACTTGAGGCGGCAAGACCAGGCTGGTGTTCAAAATGCCGTCGACGCGGAACCTGACGCGGACCTTGTCGCGCATATGCTCGATATGGACGTCGGACGCTTCCCCTTCAACGGCATAGCGGACTATCGTCGCCACTATCTTCACGACCGGGGCGTCCTCGACGATCATGGCTTCGCCCTCATCCTTGCCGCCGGGAGTCTTGGCGGCGGCGTTTCCCGGACCAGGCTTCTTGGCGACCGTCGTCGTCTCGATGGAAAGCTCTGTTTCTAGTTCTGACAAAGCCCGGGTGACTTCGCCAGTCAGGCCTTTGTACATTTCGATGACCTTGTTGAAATCCTCGACGGTGATCAGAAAGACGTTATAGGGGATGTTCTTTTTGGTCGCCAGGAAACTCAAGGCGTCCCGCGCCTCCATGTTGTCCGGATCGACGATGCCGACCTCGAGAGTGTCTTCAACAAGGCCGATCGGCGCAAAGCGATAGTGTAGGGCCGATTCTTCCGGAATATATTCCAAAATCTCGAAAGGGACGGTAATGCCCTCGAGCGAACGGACCGGAATGTTGAGGAATTCCCCGCGGGCGGCGACAATATCGTCCGGCTTGACCCCGTGGGCGATCAGGGCGTCGTCCAAAACGGCCCCGGCGGCCGTCTGTTTGCGGACCTCGCCAAGATCAGCCTTGGAGATCAGCTTTTTTGAAAGAAGGATGTCTAGGACTGACATTTTTTGTATGGCCGAGCCGAATTAATGCTTGACGCTAGAGGTCTGGGCCGAAGGATTGGTGACGCCGGGTATCGGGGCAAAAGGATTGGGCCGACCGACCGGCAAGGTCGGCACTTCAACGGAATAATCCTTGAGCGTCATATAGGCCGTGTCGCTAAAGAGCGTGGAGTCGATCTTGAGAGATTTTATTTCATTGAGAAGGCTGAAGACTTTCACTCCCACCACCTGGTTGTCAGCGTTGGTCTGGTCCAAGGTCGCCGTGCCGGTCGAAGTCGTGTTTCCTTGCCAATAGAAATATGCTACCAAAGCGACGACGACAATGCCGCCGATGATGTAATATTGTTTATTGGAGGATTTGGGATTATTCATGTGTCTATTGGCTCTTTAACCAGTAAGTCGTCAGCTCGACGCTCCAATCGTATATCCCGTCGTCATTGACCGTTACGGACAAATGCGTGACGTCCATAATGCGCAGGCTTGATTCCAGGTCCTGAAGAAGGCTGATGAACTGCTGATACGGGGCGCTCACTCCGAAGGTCACGGTAACCTTCTGGATAGTCGGCACCGGCACCGAATAGCCCGCTGCTGTGGCATTCGTAGAAGGAGCGGCGGCGCTTGCGTCCCTCGATGCGGGAGCGGCCGGAGCACCCGGACCGTTCGTCGCCGATTGGCTTGCGGCCTTGATGCCGGTCAAAGAAAGTCCGTGTTGGGTCGCTATATTGCTCAAGTCTATGACCAAGCGGATATTGTCCATGCCTTGCGGCAACATCCTTTCCAGGCGATTGCGGTTGACCTCGGAGATGTTGGTATAGTCATTGAGGACCTTGTCGCGGACCGTTATGAGCTCCTGAGCGCTGGCAATGGCCGCTTGATATTGGTTGTTGACCGACCGGACGGCATTGGCTTCGGCCAGCATGCCGCTCGTCACCGTGAAATAGATGCCGATGGCCAAGATTATGAGGATTGTCGCGCTGACGTTTCTGTTCATGTTAATTTGTCGACGGAGCGGTGCCTGAGGAGCCAGCCGCCGGACTGATCTCCTGCTTGTACAATAAACTGTCTTGGTCGACTGACGCGCTCAAACCGAAGGACACAACGCCCTTGGCGTCGATCAACGGGTCGGACAAAGCCGGATCCTTGACAATGTTGGACAGGCCATATTGGGAAAGCTTCCCTAAAACATCCGACTGGAAAGCGACGGTAGCCAGGTTCGACCCGTAGCCCTTCATCGTCAGATCCAAACCGCTACCCTTTGCCGCGCCTTTGAGCTCCATGGACAGGAAGCGGACGTTGATGACCGTGATCGGCTGAAGGACTTTGGCGAAAACCTGAGAAATCGCCACGTGGTTCCTGAGGATCTGTCGGGCCTGATCGATCTGAGTATTGGCTTTTTTGAGCTGTTCGATGAGCTCGAGCTTGAACTGGCTCTCATTCTTGGCCAACTCGGTCTTGTAGTCTTCTTGGGCCTTCACCAGATATTGTTTCCAGAGATAAACTCCGCCGACCGAGCCCAGAGAAACGACGAAAAGCAAAATGGCCAGACTCATGAAGATGCTCGTGCCGTGATGGACGACTTTCGGCGCGGGGGCGCCGCCGATCCCGCCTATGGCCGGATATGCCTGCTTTTTCGGTATAAATGAAGTTTGGAATTTTGGTTCCATAAGGATTCAAGTTAAGTATAGCAGTTATGTGGAAATCAAGGGATGTGTATAACGGTTCTCTACTCGATTTCGGAGAGCCTTCGCAAAGCCGCTCCGATGGCCACGGTGAATTCCGGACCGATATGGGAAAATTCGTCGGCCAGAATGGCCGGGGCTTCAAGCCGGGTGAAAGGATCGGCGTATTTGATCTCCGTCTGGAAACTGATCTTGGCCAGATCGGTAAAACCCTTGAGTTGGACTCCGCCGCCTGTCAGGATGATCCGGCTGACATTCTTGGCATATTTCTTCTGGTAGGCCAAGAGCGCGCTATTGGCTTCATAGAATATATAGTCCAGATTGACCGTGATGATCTCCGTCAACTCCTTGTATTCCGGTCCGCCCTTGAGGCCGTAGTTGCGCTTCATGCTTTCGGCCTCGGCCACGGTGATCGACAAAGCCTTGGACAGGGCCAAGGTAATGTCTTGACTGCCTTTGCTCACGATATGCGACGAGCGGAGCGCGCCATGCTCGATGATGTAAAGTTTGGTCGAACGCGAGCCCATGTCGAAGATCATCGAAGTGCCGACGCCCTGATCGGTCAAGGCCCGGATCGAACTGAAGATCTCGATCTCGTAAAAACCGGGCTGAAGTCCGCCCGACATCATGACCGACTGGTACTGGTTGATGAAGTCATTGTGAATGGCCACTACCAGAACGTCGCGGCCGAGCTTTTCGGCTTTGGCTTTTTCGTCTTCGGAGGCGTAGGATTCCTCTTTGGGGATTATTGAATAATCCAAAAGGACTTCGCTCAAAGGCACCGGTATGTATTTCCTGGCCTCGATCGAGACAATATCGCCGACTTGCTTGTCCGGCACCGGAGGGATGGTGATGAAGGTTATGAGGCTGGCCGAAAGCGGCAAAGCCGTGCCGCAATTGACGGTCGTCGTCTTGGACTCGCGCAAAATATCCTTGAGGGCTTCGACCAGTTTTTCCGGCGGCAAAGCCACCGACCGGCCGATCTCCAGTCCACCATAAGGGCCGAGAGCCAATTCGCCGTAAGTTTGGAGGACGGCTCGTCCCCTTTTCTTCCTGATCTGGACCAGCTTGATGGCTGAAGAGCCGATATCTATCCCGAGAACGCTGGTTTCTTTTTTGAAAAATCTGGAAAAGAAAGACATATGGGTATTATATATTATAATTGCAATCATGTCTCTAATAAAAGCCTTTTTGGATACGATCCTGACCGCCCTCTTCCCTTTTTCAAACGCCGAAAAGGAGCTGTTCTCGTATTCTCCGGAGCAAGCCTACGATATCCTGCCAAAATCATTATTGCCGCCGATCGCGCGGGCCTATTCCGTCTTTGCCTACAAAGATCCGCGGGTCACCAAACTGGTTTGGAACATCAAATACAAAAAATCCTTACAAGCTGCCACTATTGGAGCTTATGCTTTGCACAGAATGCTGGGCGAACTCAAAATCCCGTTAAAATTGATGCCGGATGAAAAGATTCTGATATTGCCGATGCCAATAACAGCGAAACGCCGCCAGGAACGTGGATACAATCAATGTGAAATCATCGCCAATGAATTGAAAAAGTTTGATTCTTCAAATCGACTTGAAATAGTAAGCAATTTGCTATTAAGAATTCATCACACTTCCCGACAGACTTTAAAAGACAGAAAAGAAAGGCTAATGAGCGCCAAGGGCATTTTCTCCATTAACGAAGACGTTTTGAAAAAATTCTCTTCCGATGAATTAATATATCGCACAGTTATCATTATCGACGATGTTATTACGACAGGAAGCACTATAAAGGAGGCGATGGAGACTGTCCAAACAGCGGGGTTTGGGAGAGTTTACGGGCTGTCGGTGGCACATTAAGATTTTAGATTTGAATTGACGTTGCAAATTTCTAATTACCTAATTTCTAATTGACCTAAGAAATGACCAAACTTCAATTGGAACTTGGTCATTTCTTAGAAATTAGGTAATTAGGAATTAGGAATTAGGAATTTACAATCACCTTCACAAACCTCCTCTTCCCTATTTTGAGAATCAAAGTTTTATCTGGCAACAGATTGGGATCAGTGACCTTGGTGTCATCTTCAAATCGGACAGCTCCATTATCTACGAGACGCCTCCATTCGGCTTTGGAAGGAATGATGCCGGATTGTACCAAAACATCAGCCAGCGTCTCATTCTTGGAAATCTTGATCTCCTGAATGTCCTCCGGCACTCCGCCTTTGGAAAAAGTCGTGTCGAATGTTTCCTCGGCGGCCTTTGCGGCAGATTCGCCGTGATATATCTTTACAATTTCAAACGCTAACCGAGCTTTGATTATTTTTGGATTCTTGCCTTCCTGTAATTCATCCTTTATCTTGGAAATATCCTCAAGACTCATATAGGTGCAATCCGTAAATAGCTGAATTATATTCTCATCAGCTTGAGCCATAACCTTGCCGAACATATCATTCGGCGTCGCATCCAAAAAGACACCTGTACCGAGGCTTTTGGACATCATTTTTTCGCCGGTCACAGGATTCTCAAGCAACGTTGTAATAAAGACAAATTTTTCCTTATTTTTGTATCTTCGCAAAAGAGTCCTGCCGGCCAAAGCGTTAAATTTCTGATCGTTGCCGCAAAACTCAACATCAATATCCAAATGGACGCTGTCGTATCCTTGCATCAGAGGATAAAAAAACTCATGAAGATAAATCGGTTTATTTTCTTTGATTCTTTTTTCAAACATGTCACGCTCTAACATTCCCTGGACTGTGAAGTTTGAGGCAATATCTATCAACTCCTCAAACGTCAATTTGGAAAGCCAGTCATGGTTGTAAACAATCTCCACAGGATTCTCTTTATCATCAAAGCTGATGATCGGGGAAAGTTGTTTGATCCATGTTTTTGTATTATCCACAACCTGTTGTCTGTTCAATTGAACCCGGGCGGCTGTTTTATCAGTCGGGTCGCCTATCCGAGCGGTAAAATCGCCGATAAGCAGGATTATCTGGTGACCCAGTTGCCTGAATTTTTCCATGATCATATAATTCGTGGCATGTCCAAGATGAAGGGCTGGACCAGTGGGATCTGCACCGATATATATCCTTAGTTGCCGACCAGACAAAAGCTCCTTCTTTAAAAATTCTTTTGAGGGAATAATCTCGGCCACGCTTCGGCTTAAGATATCGTCAATTATCTTTTCGTCGGTTATCGTTTTCATATTCCATATTGTAATCGTTTTTGCCGTAATTTGCCACAGACGTAAGAACCTTTCACAAACTTTTTCACCTTGAGGATAATTTGCGACCAATGTACCATTGCATTTTCCAAAGGACGAGTGAATCCTTGGAGCGAGTCCTTTGTGAAAATGCCGGTACATTGGGAGCAAAGTCCGAGAGGTGAAAAAGTTTGTGAAAGGTTCTTACGTCAAATCAACCCTAAACCTTCGGAGTCTGATTGTTGGAATCAGTCGGCTTCGGTGCTTCGGCAAAACTGTGCCATTTGCCGACGACGAAGAACAAGTAGACTAATTCGAGTATACCGATGGTATTAATGACCAACAGGGCTATGAACCACCACTTTTCACTGCGTCTGGCGGCATGCCAGAGAGCATAACCTTTGAGAACAATGACTATAATGGCGATAATGGCGGCAATGAGACCCAAACCGAGAATTGCCCCGACACCAAGACCATAATTCTGGCCGTACCATGAATTCATCATAAAAGTATAAATATATTAGTAATGGCGTCATTGTAGCACAAAAAGGCCGTCCTGATTTTGTCGAGGAACGGCTTTTTTGTCTTAAACAATTTAGAAGCCGAACAGTCGCATGAAGAACTGGCCGATACTTGAGAACATTCCCGGTGCTTTTTGATTTACGGAGGATTGGTCAATAATGACGGACGCTGTCACGGAATTATTATTTACCGTACCCTGAATAACCACTTTGTCACCTACCGTGATCGCGGATAATGTAATGGTCTTCTGGCCTTCATAGACTTTGGCATTTGTAGCGTCGATCGTGTAGACAATATTGCCCGAAGTCGTGACGGAAAGCGAAGAACCGCTGATGGTCGAGACTGTCCCGGCCACAACCGGTTGGCCGTTGCCGATCACCGGCAATGTCGTACTGCCCATCATGCCGTAACCGACGCCTTTGCCGTTATTTTCTGAATCGCGGTTGCCCATCATCCCGCCGATCGCCCCGTCAATAATAGTTGTTGCGACAACATTTGTGCCATTCACTGTTCCTTGGGCGAAGATCATATCGCCGATCGCAATACTAGAAATCGTGCCGGCGACATTGTTCTTTTTAATGGCGGCATTGGTCGCATCAACTGTAAAACTGGTAACAGCGGTCGTGGAAGCAAAACCTTGATTTCCGCTGACCGTTATAATGTTGCCGCTGATCGACACGACTTTGCCGGAAACGCCCGGTTTCATCATCCCTTGCAAGACTCCGTTGCCGCTGGCATGGCCCATCATGCCGCGAACTTGACCGGACTTTGTTTGCCCCCGTTCATTGTCATTACCCTGGCCATTTTCGTTAGCGGCCAATGCCGGAACAGCCAAAGCCAGGCTGGCCACCAACACCAAACCCGTCGTCAAAGAAACAAGCCTTTTTGTATTCATTTTATTTGTACTTGGAATTAGTCGAATAAGGAAGGTTCGATAGGCCTTCGTTGTGTAAGTACGGCTAATAGGGTGTGAATGGTGCGACAAACCGATATCTACTTTATGGGGTACATTTCATCAGCGGAGACGGTGGGATTTCTGATTACAGGTCTGGAACCTATTTAACAACAAACTTTTTAACGGCGTAATCGTAGACTTCTTCCGGCCAATATTGCTTTTTCGATCCTGTATTGGTAGATAAACCAATAACTCTCGCGACATATTCTCCACAGTCTGTTCCGGAATCTATTTCGGAATTGAGTTTGCTTTCATCTACAATGATATCAATAAAAATTGCTTTCATTCCTACTAAAGTCTTCTCCTTTGAAACATCAAAATTAGTAATTGATTTACGTCCGTAATTAAAGCACTCGTAAATTTTGTCCTTATGAATAATCCCCACATGCCAAAATCTGCCTACCATTTTTTCTAATGGAGGATAATCCTTCGGCCTAGTCTCAATAGGTAAAAAGAAGACAGACGCTTTTGAAACCCACTTTTCTGGTATAGAAAATTCTCCGGTATTGTCATTGAGTTTCATGGGGAATTGACTGACTCTAAGAAGGCCTTTCCTTATGTGCTTTACATCTGTAGCAACATTCATGAGTTGAATACTGTTCCTATCAAATGGACTAACTATGCTTTGGTAAACCAATTTCTTTTGTGACAATTCTGATAGGAGTGACCAGATCGGAATCGTTAGATATCACGACAGCCTTTTCAAAAAGTGTATGGTGCGCGTGTATATCCGCTGGCGATTGGGTCGATCTGGGTCTTTATCACTCATGTGAACCATTATAGGTGCCGTATAATACTTTATCTTGATGATCTAGTCTTGGGGGAAACGTAGTTTGCACATTTTCAATACATCTAGCCAACGATACGGAGTATCTTTGAGACATCCGTAATACAAATTGAAACCGTCAATATAAACATATATTTTCATCGCACTATTGTATTCCTACAATACAGAAACCGCAACACAAGATTGCGGTTTCGCGTTCTGCCACCGAAGCGACAAAAGGTATATCAATATACTATCAAATCAAAGACAAAAGTCAAGCAAAATTGGTGTCTACTAAATGGGGTACACTTCATTGCGGAGACGGTGGGATTCGAACCCACGAGGGAGTTGCCCCCCTAACACCTTAGCACGGTGCCGCTTTCGACCGCTCAGCCACGTCTCCATGGGTCCGCCGTATCCCGATGCACATCGGGAGAAGGCGACCAAAAGTCGATTTGAACATTCTGGCACAAAAACAATTTATTATCAAAATTTCCCTTACTTTCTTGGGATGCCCAAATCCTTACAGATTTTCTTTGCAAGAAATTCATCTATCTCAGTATGTCTCGGAACTGACGATGTCCTTCTTGAAATAGAATTCATATATATCGAATGGCGCGCACCTTCACGTACAAGAAAACACTTGAACCGCTCAATATGGCGGATAAGATCGGTAAGCTTCATAAGCTTAAGCTGGCAGAGTTATATTGATTAATTCACGGCGCGCGGAACTATTCTTCTTGAGTTGAGAACGCGAAGAAGCTCGGTTTGTTTCAAGAATAAGCAAGAGGGCTTCCTCCAGATTTTCACGAGCTTCCTTGATTGTCTTTCCTTGTGTATTTACCCCCGGAATTTCCTCAATCCAAGCTATAAACCATTTTTTGGTTTTTTTATATATGGCTGTAAATTGATTTTTAGTGGTCATGAACCGATTATAACACAAAAAATACCTGGCATTCTTTCCCCCTCTCGTTATAATTACCCCATGTCCATAACCCTTGCCACTCGCATATCCGAATACTTCCGCATCACCCCTGTCCAGAAGGCCGCTTTGAAGAGGCTTTCGATCAATACGATCGAGGATTTGCTTTACCATTTCCCCGTCCGCTACGGCGACACCGCCAAGACAAAGAATATCGATTCATTGGAGGCCGGCGAGACCGCCGTCATCTTCGGCAAGATTAGCGGACTCAAGGCCGGCAAGGGTTGGAAGAGCAAAGTCACCATGGCTGACGGCTGCGTCGAAGATGAAAGCGGCAAGATTCACTGCGTCTGGTTCAATCAACCCTATTTGGCCAAGATGATTCCCGAAGGCTCGATGGTTCGGATTGAGGGCAAAGTCAGTCAGAGAAGAGAAGAAAACGGCCCTTTGTATTTTTCCAATCCCAAAGTTGAAGTGGTAAATCAGTTGCCGGTCGGCGTGGGCGATTCCCTCTTTGGTGACGGCAATGAAGCCCATACTCTCTATCCGGTTTATCCGGAATCGCGAGGAATAAGTTCCAGCTGGATCTATCACGCCCTGCAAAAAGTTTTCAAGAGCGGCTTGCTCGATACCATTCAAGAGATCATCCCCGAAGACATTCTGGCCAAATACCATTTGCCAGGAGTCAAGACTTCCCTCATTTGGATCCATACGCCTTTGAATCATGATGACGCCCTCTCAGCCCGCAAACGTTTCTCTTTTGAGGAAATATTTCTGGTCCAGCTTGGCAAGAAGCAAGCTAGGAAGAAATACGAGGCTCATCCATCATTTCTGGTTGAGACTGATTTGGATAATGTGCAAGAATTCGTTCGGCGCTTCCCCTTCCAGGCCACACACTCCCAAACAACGGCTATCGAAACCATTGTCGCCGATATGAAGAAAGGCCAAGTCATGTCTCGCCTCCTCGAAGGCGACGTCGGCTCCGGCAAGACCGCCGTGGCGGCCGCGGCCGCTTATGCCGTCATGGTTTCTAGACCAAAGCCGGTCGGATTGGCCGGTTTCAATTCGGGCGGCGCCGTTACAAATTCAAGTGATGAAAAAAGTCTTTCCAATTCATTACGTTCCGGCAATCTCCAGATCGCCTACATGTGCCCCACGGAAATCCTAGCCATCCAACATTTCGAATCTTTCATCAAATATTTCTCCTATATGCCCATTCAAATAGGGCTGATCACCGGCTCCGGTTGCCGCAAATTCCCTTCAAAGGTCAATCCAAAGGGTTGGACCGACATTTCCCGCACCCAACTTCTCCAATGGGTCGAAAACGGCGAGGTCGCCGTCCTAGTCGGCACCCACGCCCTCATCCAAAAGTCCGTTCAATTCAAGAATCTGGCGCTGGCCATCATAGATGAACAACATCGGTTTGGTACAGCGCAGAGAGCGAAATTGGTCAAAAAATACCAAAATCCCCCACCCTTCGGGCACCCCCTTTTTCAAAGGGGGACCGCCGAGCGGGATTCCCCCTTTGAAAAAGGGGGTGCCGAGCGAAGCGAGGCGGGGGATTTTCTGACTTCCCCTCATCTTCTTTCCATGACCGCCACTCCCATTCCAAGAACTCTGGCTTTGACAATGTACGGCGATCTCGATCTGACCTTACTGTCCGAATCTCCCGCCGGCCGCAAACCCATAATCACCGAACTGGTCCTTCCCGGCAAACGCGACGAGGTTTATGAAAAAATCAGGCAAGAATTAAAAGCCGGCCGTCAGATGTATGTCATTTGTCCCAGGATCAACGAGCCGGATCCCGACAAACAGGACGCCCTCATCGCCAAGTCAGTCAAGGAAGAGGTCAAACGGTTGAAAAGACTTGTTTTTCCGGAATACGAAATCAGCGTCCTCCACGGCAAGATGAAACCGCGTGAAAAAGATCTGGCCATGAATGACTTCCGTTCCGGCAAAACCAATATTCTCTGTGCCACATCGGTTATCGAAGTCGGGGTTAATGTCGAAAATGCCACGATCATCATCATCGAAGGCGCCGAGCGCTTCGGACTGGCTCAACTCCACCAATTGCGCGGCCGAGTCATGAGAAGCACTATTCAAGCCTATTGCTACGCTTTCACTGAAACCAATTCGGCCAAATCTCTGGAAAGACTCAAAGCTCTCCAGTCTTCGAAGAACGGCTTCGACCTAGCCGAGTTGGACCTATCGCTTCGCGGCGCTGGTGAACTTTCCGGCGGCCAACAATGGGGCGTCTCCGACATCGCCATGGAAGCCTTGCGCAATTTGAAAATGGTTGAGGCGGCCAGAGAAGAAGCCGCCAAACTTATAGAAGAAGATGTTGAACTGAATAAGTATCCGCTATTGAAGAAAAGTCTGGATGTTCATTTACTTAAGGCGCATTTTGAATAACTCCCTCTTTATTACCAACTAACTAAGAACGTATGACTACATTCACCTTGATCTGTGTCTTGCTCGTGAGCTACATAGCCGGTTTCACCACTGCCATGAATATGTACGATAAGGGGACGAATTAAAAAACGCGCTAGCTTTTGGCTTCGCGCGTTGGACTTTGGTCATAATTGAATCGATGTGTTTCAATCAATGACCTCATATATTTCATGTGCCCACTTCTCGCCAGCCTCCCAATCCTGGTAGGCTTCAGCGTCTTTGCGCTTAAGCCACAGCTCGCGCGCCCTCTGTTCCAACTCTTCCCTTTTGATCAGGCGACCGAGTTCCTGATAAAGCTGTCTGCCGGCGTCGTTCCAATTGCTGACGCTCCGCTGATGTTCGAGTGCTGTCCAATTATGGTAGGCGGCATGCCTAACTTGGAAAGTAAACTGTTCCCTAGTCAAGGCGCTTCGCGCCCGATAAATACGATAGTAACTGATCAGGTCATCCTCTTCGACCAGTTTGCATAGAATGTTGATATGCTTCTGATGATTACGACATACTCCGATGAAAATACTGATGCGAGAATCTTCTTGATAACCAAAGTGAAAACCTTTACCGAACATTTTGGCAACCCTGTCGGCCGCTTCGTTCTCAATAAAGGCTTTGATTCCGTAGGATGACACGCTCTCGTTACAGACAAAACAACCCAGTGTTTTGTTGCCATCAAATCCATGCGAAATGTCGAAGTATTCGTGACCTGCAGGTCTTTCTGGTTTTACCGACACCAACTGAATCATAATATCCCCCACTTCTTGGTTGTGTTTGAAGCATTGATCGCTTCCCACCTTGTTAAGTTTCCAACATTCTCTTTTGAATCCTAGAAGAAAACAAAAAATATGTCAATGCAACGTCTTTTGCCGAAGTTATAAATTCCGTTGTTTGAAAACGGCCTGCACTTCGAAGTCCCGATGAACATCGGGACGAAGTAGTGTCCGCCCTCCTGGACTCGAACCAGGGACCCTCGAGGTATAAGCTCGATGCTCTAACCAACTGAGCTAAGGGCGGGTCCTATTATATTAGAGGAAAGATAAACATTACACAATCATCGACGGTATCGCCTTGCTTGGCACCAATTCATCCTTCTTTTTGACATAAATACCCTGAGCCGTGAGAATCTTCTCATAATCTTCCCTTTCGATGGTCTCAACTTCTATAAGTTTCTTGGCGATCGCCTCAAAGGCTTTTTTGTTGCCGGTCAAAGTCTTTTCCGCGACCGTCCGGGCTTCGCTCATGATCCTCGAGACTTCCGCGTCTATTTCCGCAGAAACTTTCTCGGAATATTCATGGTCAGAGACGCCCATACCATAAAGAACCCTGCCTTGTAGACTCTCAAGAGCAACAGGTCCGATCTTTTCCGACATTCCGTAACGGGTGACCATGTCACGGGCCAAAGCGGTAGCGACACTCAAATCATTTGAGGCTCCAGTTGTCAGATCTCCGAACATCATCACTTCAGACACATAACCGCCCAGAGAAACAGCGATGTCATCGAGGAATTCCTTGCGCGACTGCAAGCGACGCTCTTCAAACGGGAGTTTGAGCGTGTAACCGGCAGCTCGGCCGCGAGAGATTATTGAAATCTTGTGGACTGGGTCAGCGTGAGGCAAGACTGAAGAGATAAGAGCATGACCGGCTTCATGATAGGCCGTAATCTCTTTTTCCTTGATGGACAGAATATGGCTGCGACGCTCAGGACCGAGCATGACTTTCTCAATGGAACGGATCAGGTCAAACTGACCGATCTTGGCCCGGTCTTCCCTGGCCGCCAGGATGGCCGCTTCATTCATGAGAGAAGCCAAGTCAGCTCCTGAAAAGCCAGGGGTTCTTTCGGCGACAATTCTCAAATTTACATCTTCAGCCAATTGCTTTTTGGCACAATGAATTTTGAGGATCTCCTCGCGGTCATTCCTGTCAGGCAAGTCAATGACGACGCGGCGGTCAAAACGACCTGGCCTAAGAAGAGCCGGATCCAAAACGTCAGGCCTGTTCGTCGCGGCCATGACAATAACCTTTTCATTGGGCTCAAAACCGTCCATTTCAACGAGGATTTGATTTAATGTCTGCTCACGCTCATCGTTACCTCCGCCGACACCGGAACCGCGCGCTCTCCCTACCGCATCGATCTCGTCAACGAAAACTATGGAAGGTGCCGCGTCCTTGGCCATCTTGAAGAGATCACGAACTCGCGAAGCGCCGACGCCGACGAACATTTCCACGAATTCTGAACCGGAAATTGAGAAGAAAGCCACGTTGGCTTCACCGGCCACCGCCCGAGCCAATAGAGTCTTGCCGGTCCCTGGCGCTCCCATGAGAATAACGCCTTTGGGAATTTCCGCCCCGATCTCGATGAATTTTTTGGGGTTCTTGAGAAAGTCGACAATCTCCAGAAGTTCCTGCTTGGCTTCCTTGGCACCTGCCACATCCTTGAAAGTCACTCTCTGTTTCGTATCGTCCGGCAAAGTGATCCGGGCTTTGGACTGGCCGAAGGTCATGGCCTGCATGCCGGCGCCGCGCATTTGGCGGGAGATGAACCAGACGAAGAATATCAGGAATATTACCGGGATCAGGAACGGCGCCAACTGGCTCGCCCAGAACATGAAGCCGCTCGGCTCGCCTATCGTGATCGTCGTCGAGGCCATTTTCAAGGGCGCTACCCCCAAACGAGACAATGAATCTGTCAAAGAGGCATCTGCTTCCTTCTGAGCCGTCTTGACTGACTTGTCGGCATAGGTCGCCGTAACTTGGTCGCCGTTCAGCGTAATCGAAACGATAAGGTTCTTTTGGACTCCCGTGGCGATCTCTGAAAGAGAGACCGGCGTGGCCGAAATCGTCTTGGTTGAAAATTGCGCATAAACGGCCGCGATAAAGACGAAGGTCAAAACCACTATGGCGATAAAATTCAGGAAACTGAACTTTTGCGGAAACAGGCCGTTTCCGGCCTCTTTTTTGGGCTTTTGGGCGTTATTGTCAGCCATGGTCTGATTATACAGAAAAAAGCCGTAAAGGAAAGAAATTTATGAAATATTATTGAATCTTTTTAGCGGTAGCTCAACCAAGACTTTTGTCCCCTTCTCCAGATTTGACTCTATGTTTATCGTGCCGCCGTGCAATTCGATGACTTTCTTCGAGACATACAAGCCGACCCCGCTTTCATCCGGATCCATCTGGATCGCGTTGGATCCCCGATGCAGGCGGTCAAAGATATGTGGCATGTCGCTCTTCACAATGCCGATTCCGTTGTCCGTGATCTTCAACAAGGCCTTCTCGCCGTAGGCAGTGAGCGAAACATTGACCAAGCCATTTTTGGTGTATCGGCAGGCGTTGTCGATGATGTTGCAGAGGGCCGCGTATAACTTGTCCTCATCGGCCTCCATGACCAAGGCGGCCGGCATATCTAGACGGATCCCGGTATTGTTCCTCTTCTTGATGAAATCCAATTCGTCGGCGATCCGACGGATCATCGCCGTGAGATCCGTCGGCTTGTATTTGAGCGAGACGGACTTGTCGTCAGCCCCCTCCGCGGTCTCCAGCATCCCGTCGACTATCTCGATCGAATCCTTGACCCGCTCCAGGCTTTGGCCGACGATCTCCTGATCCGGTTTTGCCAGGCTCGATTCCTGGTTCAAGGTCTCCAAAGCCCAACGAACGCCGGCAAGCGGCGTCCGCAATCGATGCTGGGCGACGCTCAAGAAATCGGATTTCAAATGGTCGATATGGACGATCTCCTCCAGACGCCTGTCCGTCTCCTCCTTTTCGATCTTTTGATGGAGCGTCTCGACGACGATCCGGTACATCAGGAAGGCGATCGATCCGATCAGGGCCGTCTGGGCCAGATGCTTGGAGATCAGATTGGGGTCGATCGCCGACCAAGGCTGAAGGAAAATGATCGCGGCATACAGGATGACGACGAATATCCCGATGTTCCTGGTCAGTTTCTGGTCCAGATAGACGATCGAGGCGATGAAGGGGAAGATCAGCAGGAAGGAAAATGAGCTGTTGACCCCGCCGGTCATCACGATGACCATGATGAAAAGGAGAACGAACAGATAGCGGTTGATGTTGAAATAGATGTTCCTGTCGGTGATCTCGTGCAGGATGAGAAGCAGGGCGACGACCAGACCATAGGTGAGCAGGATCACCGTCATCAGCTGTTGCGGATATCCCACGACGATCCATTGGAGATTGTCCGGAAACAAGTAGGCGGATATGCCGACCACCACCGGAGTGATGAGACCCACCAGCTCGACGCTGTAATAATGGGTATGCAGATGGAACGTCTTTTTGGAATTCATGGGCTAATTATAGCCTATAATTTACTTCTTCGAATCCCCTTTGATGGTCGCGATCGCTTCTTGTACCGTGGTCATGAACTGGGCCGGAAAGATTATCGTAGAATTTTTCTCCGTGGCGATCTCCGCCATCGTCTGCAAAGTGCGCAACTGCAAAGCCACCGGATGGGCAGAGATGAGATCCGCCGCTTCACCCAGTTTCTGCGCCGCCTGGAATTCGCCCTCGGCCGCCACGATCTTGGCCCGCCTCTCCCTCTCCGCCTCGGCTTCCTTGGCCATCGCTCTCTGCATATTGTCCGGTAAGGTAATATCTTTAATTTCAACAGCTGTTACCTGTGCACCCCAAGGCTCCGTGTGTGCGTCAATAACATCCTTAATCTGAATATTGATCTCCCCTGTCTGCGAAAGTAATTGATCCAATGAGAATTTTCCAACCACATTTCTAACGGTAGTCTGACTTATTTGATTCACGGCATCATAAACGTTCTCAATAGCCACTACTGACTTCTTGGGATCGACGATATGATAATAAGCCACGGCGGCGATATCGATGGAGACATTGTCCTTGGTGATGATCTTCTGCGAAGGGATATTCATGGTAATAGTGCGCAAGGTCACCTTGGTCATTCTTTCCAAAATCGGTATGAGAATAATAAGCCCCGGCCCGCGCACGCCCGCGCATTTGCCCAGGAAGAAGATAACCCCACGGTCGTATTCTTTGACCACTTTGAGAGAAAGGGCCAAGAGAATGACGACGATGACGAATATGGTAAATAACATAAGAGTAATGATTATTTGTAACTTATTAAGTCTACCACAAACCGCTTAATACAATCCCCATTTCTTTTTGTCCAACCCAGACTGTTCAATAATTCCCTTGAGTGTGCGCGGTTTGATTGCAACATTTCCATGCTTTGGCACACATGCTTGCCGTGCCTTTCCATCAATATAACCAACGTAGAAATAATGGCTTCCTTTGATGTGATTTAAGAAGAAACCATTTTCTCTCAGTACAGCAGTGACATCAGAGAATTTCCAGTTAAGAACACCTTTCGGCATGATCTTGAATTAGACCCTGGTAAAACCAAAAGATCTCACTTTGTAAGGACTTGGGATTGCTTTTCCAGTCACCAGAATTTTCCATAGATCTGAATATTCTTTAATAGGCTTCTGATTCAAAGGCGAAACACGCGTCCCCTTAAGCTTTTTTTGAGATTCGACATAGCCCTGAATTGCTTCATCCAAGTTGAATCTGACAACGTCCGCATCATCGGCTGATTCGACAATATTAAGCTCCAGTGCAACACCATACCAGGTGTCACCATCTTTGAAGATAATACAGCGAATTGAGCCTTTTTTAGTCGTGTTCATAAGGATAAACTAGCATAAGAACAATTTTTGTGGAAGTGGCGGGAATCGAACCCGCGTGCAAAGGATATGTTTCGAACGATTCTACGGCGGTAGAAAACTTTAAAGTTTAATGAATAGGCCAGGAAAGCTTACAAAACGCCTACTCACGATCTCTAGGCTTCGGAAAGCAAGGTGAGAAGCCCTACTCCCTACATCCAGATTATTACGCCTGCGAATAGGTCAGGATCCCCTACTCGAGACGGCTCTTAAACAAGAGCGAATGCGAAATCCTTTGCTCCAAAATATGGAGACACGGTGTTTTTTGCATTTAGAGTTTCCATCAGATTTACGAGTTAATGGTGCTCGCGCCGCACGAACGGACATGATCAATTGTCGATACCGATCACCCCCGATTTGCGAAGCAAATCGTCCCGAGCTTGTCGAGGGACTGCTTCAAGAATTGTGAGGTAAGAGGTAGGAGATAAGAGGTAAGAATCATCGCATAACGCTTTTGTTCTTATCTCCTAGCTCTTACCTCTTACCTCTTGCATTTTCAACGATCCCTAAACTCCCTCCTCACCGTCCTATCCGTCTCGCGCTTCTTGATGGTCTCCCGCTTGTCGAATTTCTTCTTACCCTTTACGACAGCCACCGAGACTTTGACGCGATTGCCCTTATTATATATTGAAATAGGCACGATTGTCAATCCTCGACCATCCTCGACATCCGCCAACTTTCTGATCTCATCCTTGGAAAGCAACAATCTGCGATTCCTTCTCGGTTCGTAACCTAGGGGCGTATTATTTTCCTGATATGGCGGAATAAAAATGTTCACCGCGAACGCTTCCCCGCCTCTCACGATCACATACGACCCTTCCAATGATCCCTGATTTTTCTTCAGCGACTTGACTTCATAGCCCAAAAGCTCGATTCCAGCCTCGAATTTTTCCATTATTTCGTAGTTGAAATGGGCTTTTTTGTAATCAACGAAAGTTGTCATGCCGAATATGATAGCACGCGCGCGGACTGTTGTGTCATGTCACTCTGAGAGGCTCTTTTATGTGTCATTCCCGCGAAAGCGAGAATCCCGGATATCACCAATGACAAAATCCAAATGACAAATTTCCAATCAAATCCAAAGCTCAAATGTCAAAATTTGGATTTTGGGCTTTGACATTGATTTGTCATTGGGAATTTGAGCTTTGACATTCAACACTGGATTCCCGCTCATAGAGTCTGAGACTCTCAGAGTCGAATGACCTTCGCGGGAATGACAAAGAAATGGTGTTATAATCGTCATATGCCCAATTCAACTAACTGGCGCCTCTACGCCGACAACAAAGACGCCTGGTACGACATGCTCAATGACTGCGCCGCCGCAAAAGAAAGCATAGTCCTTGAACAATTCATCTTCATGAACGATGAGTTCGGACAGAAAATGCTCAATATCTGCGCCAATCGCGCCGCTGAGGGCGTCGAAGTCCGTTTCCTCTGGGATGCCGCCGGCAGTTTCACTTTTTGGGGATCCAACGTCGCCGAAGACCTCCGAAAAAAAGGTATCGAATTAGTTTTTTGGAAAACTCTGGTGCCCGGTTATTTCAGCCTGGTCAATTTCCGCTCTTGGTATTTCCGCAATCATCGCCGGACTTTGGTCATCGACGGTAAGGTCGGCTACACCGGCAGCCTTTGCGTTGATGATCGATTCAAGAATTGGCGAGACACCAACGTCAGGGTCGAGGGAACGGTTGTTTCGCAGATGAAAAACGCCTTCGAAAGAATGTGGGCCAGGGCGCGCCAACAAAATAAATTACCCAAAAGAATATTATTGCCCAGACTGGCCGAATTCAAATACGTCACCAACTACCCCACCCCAGGACGTCGTCAGATCTATTCCGGCCTTTTGAAGGCTTTGCGCCAAGCCGAAAGTTGTATTTACATCACAACCCCTTATTTCGTGCCGACGCACCGCCTAGTCCGCACCATCAAAGCCGCCGCCAAGCGTGGCGTCCATGTCCGTCTCATAATACCGGAAAAATCCGACCATTATGCCGTCGACTTGGCCGCTCGCGCCTATTTCCATTCGTTGCTTCAGGCTGGAGTCCAGATCTTCCTTTATTCCGGCAATATGATCCACAGCAAAGCAATAATCGTTGATGGAACCTGGGCCACCGTCGGCTCCATGAATCTCGACAGTGCCAGTCTCCTGTACAATTTCGAAGCCAACCTAGTTACCACGAACGATAGATTCGCCAACGAGCTCGCTGAACATTTCATTACTGACCTCAAGGATTCCAAGCCAGTCAACGCCGCAGAATGGCAAAACCGCTTTTTCCTGGAAAAAATCCCCGAAATACTCATAAGATTAGTGACGAGGTTTTTGTAGGCGGGCCCTGTGCATCATACTTTCGAACCCTCTTCGCAGCGCCGCTGGAATTGACATTTGAATATCTGGCGAGGCGGCGCGAGAAAAGACGGCCGTGCGAGGCCCCCATAATTCGAGCACGGCCGATCGTGGGTGAGAAGGTATGATGCACAGGGCCCGCCTACAATAGGTAACCCCTCACACCCCTCCTCGACCTAATCGCCGCCCTGTGAATAACAACACAGTTGTTTCGTTTCATCCATGTTAAAATATATGTCGTAATGAGTTTAACTGACAACGAAATCAGAGAACGAATGGTTGAACTTCACA
>CAIMKX010000043.1 GCA_903842025.1 uncultured bacterium
ACTAGGGACTAGGGACTAGGGACTAGGGACTAGGGACTAGGGACTAGGGACTTCTGATTGTACCATTGTAGCAAATGCGATTCACTAGTCCCCAGTCCCTAAAAACTAGTCCCTGATTAAGCATTCAGAGAGATGCTATAATTAACATATGCCCCAGAATCCTCACGACACTATTTTCACACTGGGCATCGGCGGGGCCGCCGGTGACGGAGTCCGCGAAGCCGGCCAGAGCGTCGGTCAACTTCTTTGTGAGCTCGGTTACGAAGTTTTCCTTTCCAATACTTATCCGTCATTGATCCGCGGCGGGCACAATTTTACCCGTCTAAGTTTTTCCAAGGAGAAAGTCTTTTCGGATCACCAGAGACTCGATATTCTCATTGCTCTCAATGAAGAGACGATTTCTTTGCACAAAAAGGAGGTCGACAAAGACACGATCGTTTTGGCCGACAGATTTGAATCATTGGTCGTCGATTTTTTTGGCAAGAATGCCGTCGCTGTGCCGATGGCTTCTTCAGTCGCAGCATCAAAAGCCCCGGCCATTACCAGGAATTCCGTCGCCCTCGGCGCCGTCTGTTATCTTCTGGATTTGGATTTTACGGTCATGGTCAGGATCCTTGGCGATGTTTTCAAGAATAAAATGCCGGACCTGAATATCAAACTGGCCGAAATTGGCTACGAACATTTGAAAGCCCTCGATTTCCGCCATCCCAAGAAGCTCGAGCCCGCCAAACAAAAGAAAGAATTGGTCGACGGCAATGAAGCCTTTGGCCGCGGCCTCATCGCCGCCGGTCTCGATTTCTACATCGGATATCCAATGACGCCTATCACCGGTTTGCTGCATTTTTTGGCCGGGTGCTCCTTGAGGTCTCTCCTCAAGGAGCCCGGGCTCCTTGAGGAGAGACCTCAAGGAGCTCCGCCTCAGGTTCTCCAGCCGGAAAGCGAGTTGGCCGTGGCCAATATGGCTCTTGGTGTCGCCTATGCCGGCAAACGGGTGGCTATCGGTTCAGCGACCGGGGGGTTTATGCTTATGGAAGAAGCATTCAGTTTTGCTGGAATGGCGGAATTGCCTTTGGTCGTGGCTGTGGCCGAGCGCCAAGCGCCGGCCACCGGCGTGCCGACTTATTCTAGTCAGACAGATTTGCGTTTAGCAATTCATTCTGGTCATGGAGAATTTCCACGGATTGTAATTATTCCCGGTGATCCAGAGGAAGCCTTTGAGCTTGGAGCTTTGGCCTTGAACCTTTCTTGGAAGTACCAAATTCCAGTGATAGTTTTGCTTGATAAGATCGTCTGCGAACATTCCGCCACTTCAATATTGGATTCCAGTAAGATAATTATTGAACGCGGTCTGATTGCCGGTCAGAATGGCACGACCGCCAAATCGAATGACGTAAGTGCTTTCGAGATTACAAATAAGTCCCGCTCTCACATTACCGATCAATCCGGTTTCGAGGCTGCCGATTTTTCCGGTTCGAATACCAATTCGGCTATCGGCAGTAATAATCCCAGTCCGGATCCAGATGCCGCCAATAAGTCTGAGTCGGATCTTAATTCGATGGCCGGTCAGAATTATGGTCGCTATGAACTGACCAAATCAGGTATTTCGCCTATGGCTTTCCCCGGAACGCCCAATACGGTTGTCAAAGTGACCAGTTACGAGCATGACCAGAATGGAATGACGGCTGATGAAGCCGAACCGGTCAAAGCCATGATCGACAAAAGATTCCGCAAAGGGGAAACGATTTTGGCAGAATTGGGAACGCGGCAAACTCTTAAAACTTATGGCGATCCAAACAGCAATAATGTCGTTGTCTTCTGGGGATCCACCAAAGGCCCGGTTCTAGAGGCGGCCAAATATCTCAAGGCGCCGGTCAAATTCCTGCAAATAATCTGGGCCGAACCTTTTGATGCCAAGAAAGTCGCAGCCGCATTACATGGCGCCAAGAATATAATCAACATCGAGTGCAACCACAATGCCCAGATGGCTTCGCTCATTCGCGAGAAGACCGGCATCGAGGTCACTCATAATATTTTGCGATATGATTCCCGGCCGTTTGATCCGATGGAATTGGCGGAGGAGATGAATACGCTAATTGAAAATTAAAATATCAAAATGGAAAATGACAATTTAAAATTAAAAATGAAATCGCATGTATTTAGGCATTTGTCTGAATCAAGAAACCTTTTCGTTTGTCATTCCCGCGCCGTGCCCTGCCGAAGCTTCAGCGAAGGAGGGAAGGCGCCCAGTAGGTCATCTTGCTAAATGAGGAATTCAGCTTAATGTCAAAACCCAAATTTCCAATGTCAAATCAAATCCAAAAAATCCCCCGCCCTTCAGTCGCTCCGCTCCTTCAGGGCACCCCCTTTTCCAAAGGGGGATCCTCCAACGATTGCGCTATTGTTGGAAGAGCTTCTTCTAAGAAAAGGCTTTTTTCGAATTACCTCGCGGTTCAGATGGTGATTCGCCCTTTGGAAAAGGGGGTGCCTCGAAGCGAAGCGAGGGGTGGGGGATTTTTTGGAAGTGCCGTGTAAAGCGAGAACAAATGAAAATTTTAAAACATCATGCCTAATCTTTCCACCCCCTCAAAAATCACCTGGTGCCCCGGTTGCCCGAACAGCCAGATTTTGGTTGCTTTCCGAAAGGTCATTGGTGACATGATTACCTCCAATGAACTCAAAGCTGAAAACATCGTCTGCGCCGCCGGCATCGGTTGTCACGGCAAAATTTCTGACTATTTGAACTTGAACACCTTTACCGCTTTGCATGGACGACCGATCCCGGCCATGACAGGGATCAAATACGCCAATCCCGACCTGACCGTCATCGGTTTTAGCGGCGACGGCGACTCATTCTCCGAAGGCTTGGAACATCTCGTCCACGCCGCCAGAAAAAATGTTGATATCAAGCTTTTTGTTCATGACAATCAAGTTTTCGCTCTGACCACCGGCCAGGCGACCGCCCTGAGTCCAAAAGGTTTCAAAGGGAAGTCGACACCCGAAGGCAATCCCGATGAACCTTTCAATTCGTTGTCATTGGTTTTAGCCGCCGGCGCTAGCTTTGTCGCCAGAACTTACGCTGCTGATATCGCCGGCACCGAACGGATTATGACGGCGGCGATCCGCCACAAAGGTTTTGCTTTCGTCGACATCATCCAGCCGTGCATCACTTTCTTTGACACCCGTGATTATTTCAAGGATCGGGTTTATTGGATTGATGAGACCAGGCCGAAGAATGATTTGAATGAAGCAATTCGGTTGGTGACGGCGAAGGATGGAAGGGTGCCGTTGGGGATTTTCTATGAGAGGTTGTAGGTTGCGCTGTCATTCCCGCCTTCGCGGGAATGACAAACGAAAAAACTCTGCGATTCACTAGTCCCCAGTCCCTAACACCTAGTCCCTTCCCAATCAAACAACAAATAATATCATGGACTTAACCAACTTCTTCAACCCAAAATCTATCGCAGTGATCGGCGCCTCCTCAGACAAGACTAAGGTTGGTTATGCTCTGATGGCCAATCTTACCATGTCGGACATGGTAAGGACGCAGAAACCTGGGGATTTTGTTCCAAATATTACCATGTCTGACATGGTAAACTCTCGCAAAATCTTCCCAGTCAGCCTCTCGGAATCAGAAATCCTTGGTCTCAAGACCTACAAAGCGATGTCCGACATCGCTGAAACTATCGACCTCGCCATTATCGCCGTGCGTGCCGACATTGTCCCTCAAATTCTCGAACAATGTGCGGCCAAGAAAGTGACCTCGGCCATAATCATTTCCGCCGGTTTTAGGGAAATGGGTCCGGCCGGACTGGAATTGGAGAATAAATGCGCCGAAATCGCCAAGAAAAACAGGATTTCGTTGCTTGGACCAAATTGTTTAGGAATAATCAATGCGTCGACCGGTTTGAATG
>CAIMKX010000044.1 GCA_903842025.1 uncultured bacterium
AATGTACTGTCCCCTCCAATAAACCAATAAGGAGAAAGGTCATTTGTCAAAACGAAAGCCGCATATTTGTACGTTACTCCACAGGATACAGTCACGGTATAGCTAAAGCTGCCTTGTGTGCCAGTGGTGACATTTGAAACTGGACCGCCATATGACTGCCCATTTTGAACCATATAGAATCCTCTGCCGGTAATGCTTCCCCATCCGGAAACACTACCATTCAATGTGACCGAGGTTGGCGAATTAATACTGTAACCACCTGTTGAGACTGAGCCGGCATAAGCCTTATCTACTCCGAAAGCCAGAACACCAACTATGATTGCCACGGAAATAAATAGAGATTTTTTCATGTAAAATAAATTACAAAGGGGGTAATTACAACGTAATTGTAACCCACAACTGCGCGTTATGCGATGCATACTGTGGATAGTGCGAGTATCCACTTCTTGTCCCCCGTCTCATATCTTTACAAATAGACGATTTTGTGCCACGCTTGATCCTAGATTGGACTATATCGTCTGTTCGTTGACAACGATGTGAAGTTCCGTCACTCAAACGCAACAAGAAAGGAATCTTTATGAAAATAATGATCGCAATCATCAGACTGATTGCCCTCTATTCTTTCCTGATCGTTGCGCCTAGCGCGACTTCAGGACAGAATGCCTCTTCAGCGCCGATGCTGACACCGAATTATTTGCCGGTCAAGGATCTCCAAACGGTCCGTGAATGGGCCGTCACCAACGAACAGTTTCGACAGTTCGTCGGTTTTGACCTCAACTACCAAGACGCTGTAAGCGGCGAATGGTACAGCGAAGGTTGGCCTTATCAAGCCGTCAGATTTCATTCATACGCCGACTATGAGGATTTCATGGTCGAGCATTGTATGAATATCCTCAGTGATATTCGCACCCAAAAAAATGTCGGGCCGGAAATCGATCTGTGGGCTATGGTGGATGCCTGGGAACCGATACCGCCGACGATTATGATCGAGGCTTTCTTCATGCAAATCAATGAAATCACGGCTGATTCATTCCGTAATCTACCTCCAAAGTTTATTCAAGCCTGGGTATCTGTCCCAGGCCTGCAAAAATTTGAGGTAACCCTTGACGGAGTAGATCAACACCCTACTCTGTACCCTCAATTCCCTGGCTTCATCTTGATCGAACAACAGTTTCTGTTTGCGACGAACAATTGGGTGTTCAAGATTACGGCCAATGATCAGACGGCTACGTACGACAAATACGGCTCTCTAATCATTCCAACCATCAGTCTTATCATCAACCGGTCCAATTCAACCTTGACTGTTTCATTGCCTGAAGACATTGGAGTCCTGATAGAATCAAGTCCGGACCTTAAGACTTGGTCGGCGGTGACCGAAATACCGCCAGCCAGCAAACCGAACTTCACATCAATCGAGATTAGCGCTACGAAAGCCAGTAGGTTGCCGGCCCAACAAGCCATGCAATTCTATCGAGCAACGCCGCACTAATTCACGACATACGAGAAATTCCCCACTCCCTCAAGTTTGGGGAATTTTCTATTCATAAAGCGACCCCTCACAATCTTTTTCATCACCGACGATAATTTGCGACCAATGTACCGCTGTATTTTCCAAAGGATGAGTGAATCCTTGGAGCGAATCCTTTGTGAAAATACCGGTACATTGGAAGCAAAGTCGGAGGGGATGAAAAAGATTGTGAGGGGTCGCTTCAAAATGTCATTCCCTAGATTTCCGTCTGTGATACATCAGTCACGATCAACTTCACGGAATTTGATTCATAAAATTCCGAAGAGTTAGTTATATTTTTACATCTCACCTTGAAATCATACGGGCCCAAATCGGCCGATGCGGAACTCAAATCGACATTCATGTTTTGAGACACTGTCTCTATGTCAACTTTATTACTAAGACTCTGATTCTTGTCCCAATACCCGCTTCCGCCGTTGCTGATCACGGCGCTACATTGATAGATTTTTTTCTTGGTGACCGGATCGATCATTCCGGAATAAGCGTTCGTCCACTTCAAGCCAAAACCGGAACCGACCCTTATCATATAGGCCCTTTCACTACCAATACTAGCCGATGCGCCAGTCGCTCCGATCTTCAGGGTCAAGGCGTCGCCGATAACCGTCATATTGCCGCAATTGGCATAGCCGGAGACCTTCTTGGGCGAACTATTGTCGTAAATTTTGACCCGAGTCATGCCGCCAAGCCTTGGAGAGACGTATTTATTCCTCCAGGTTGTGGCCGTTGAAGGACCCGTATCGGGATAAAAGCCGTTGCCAGTTTCGAAACTATAGGTATAAGCGCTGAGCGGCCCGACTCCCCCCACGATCAGAGCCGGATTGATGGTAAAGACGACGAAGGCATTGTTATTTTTCGGATCGAGAATGACCGAATAATTTCCTTTGCCGTCAGAATATAGTGGCGTTAAAGATACTGGATCCGCCGATATCGTGCAGGCGTTGGAGGCCGTTATGCCTCCAAAAGATGGAGTTGGCGAAGGTGAAGTCACGGTGACCGAGCAGATCGGAGCGACTGTCACGCCGGTATTGACATCCCGAATGGTCAACGGCTGAGTTATCGTCATCGGATTGGAATATGTCACCGATTTTGAACTATCAGTCACCCAACCATGGCTGTCGGACCAATCGTATTCATACTGATTCGTCCCTCCGGAAGGCTTGGCGGTGAATGTCACGGATCCGTTTAGAACCGAATTCGAGCAGCTCCCGGTGAATGAAACTGATGAGACAGGCGTGTCGGAATTGAAATCAACCCAACCGACGACTTCCCCGCCCCAGGCTTTGCCGGTTAATTTGCCGGTTAAAATATCCAAAAACAATCCATAATTTCCGGTCTTTAAAGGATCCGCTTGGGAATTATGATTTGTTCCTGCCAACTCTATCCAACCATCCCAACCGTCAGTCCGCGAAGTCATCGACGAGCAATCGCCGGAAACTGTGCCGGCGCAAGCCCGGGCCCAACCGGAAACAACACCTGTGGCCAAGTTGATCTTGGCGTTTCCTGATCCCGTCGGGAAATCGGAAAGACACGAACCAGAAGGACAGCCGAACTTGATCCAGCCGATGTTCGGCGACCAAGACCAGCCGGTGAGATCGCCGGTAACGGCATTCAGAGCTATCGGATCAAGCTTAAACCAACCGATATTGGACGACCAAGCCCAACCGCTGAGGTTAGAAGGGATTGAAGGGGTGGGAATTGGTGTAGGAGTGGGAGTGCCTGAAGGAGTGGCGATGCAGACGCTAGTTTTGAAAAAGACGTCGCTTCCGGTGAACCAACGTGGCAAAGCGTCAGGGGTCAGGACGAAAGCCGTAAACTTGTAATCCGTGTCGCAGATCAGATCATTGACCGTAAAATGAAAAGGCTCCTGAACGCTTGTCGTAATGTTCGACACCGGCTGGCCGTACAATTGACCCTTCGGCGACAGATAAAAGCCCCTTCCGGTGATGGCTGTCCAGCCGGACACATCGCCGTTCAAGGTGACGGAAGTATCGGTAAGGTTCGTCACCGGCTCTGATGAGATCGTTCCGAGAGCGTAGGCGTTATTTGCCTTAAAGAATAACGCTCCGATAATGAGAAAAAAAATGACGAGTAGGGATTTTTTCATATGGTTATGGGAGGATTAAGCTATCATAATTGTAACGTACAACGAGAGGTTGAGCGAAGTTTTTTGGGGATAAGAAAAAGGAGGTAGGAGTTAAGAAATAAGAGGTAAGAGCTAAGAAAACAACATTCGACTTCAATCTTACCTCTTACCTCTTACCTCTGTACTCTCCCCTCCTGGCCATCCTTCCACCATCAGCAGTTTTTTGTCCTGAATCGGCATCGAAGCCCAGATTTCTTCGGTGATGAACGGCATGAACGGATGAAGGACCTTTAGAATCTTCTCAAGCGCCATCAGCAAAAATACACGTCTTGAAACAGCCTCCTCTGAGTCTTTATTGACCAAAATAGCTTTGCTCTCTTCAAGAATAATGTCGGCAAAGCGATGCCAAACGTAATGATAGATCTTCTCGGCCGCCAGATAGAAGCGGTAATTGTCCATATCGGTGGTGATATCGGCAATGATAGTATCCAATTCTTTGAGCAATTCAGTCTCGGCCGGCATCAAATCCCTGCGAATCTGATCTTTTGAAATATTTTCCGAGGTTTCGCTCAGAACAAATCGGGTGACATTCCAAAGCTTGTTGGCAAATTTCTTGTAGGCCGAAATCTTGTCTTCGGAAAGAGCCAGCGAAGTCCCCGGCGTATTGCCGATAACCAAACCCATTCGGAAAGCGTCCGTGCCGAATTTGGCCGTGAGATCAAGCGGATTGATAACATTGCCTTTGCTCTTGCTCATCTTGAGCCCCTTGGCGTCGAGGACCATGCCGTGAAGATATATGGTCTTGAAAGGGATCTTGCCCGTCACATAAAGGCTCATCATGATCATTCGGGAAATCCAGAAATAAATGAGGTCGCCGGCCGTCTCCATGACATCGGTCGGAAAATAATCCTTGAAATCTTGGCTATCGGGATATCCCAAGGTGATGAAAGGCCATTGTCCGGAAGAAAACCAAGTGTCGAAAGTGTCATTGTCTTTGATCACTTCCCCACCGCATTTCGGACATTTTTTTAATTTATCATCGAGGTCGACAAAACCTTGATCGCACTTTGGACAAAGTTTGGCCGGAATGGGAATGCCCCAGACGATCTGTCGGGAAATATTCCAATCGATAATGTTCTCCAACCAATGCGTCGAGATTTTCTCGAAATGGTCGGGAATGTATTTGATCTCACCGGCCTTGATCTTTTCCAGAGCCTTTTCCGCCAAAGGCTTCATCTTGACGAACCACTGGCTGCGGATCTGCGGCTCGATGATCGTACCGCATTTGTAGCAAGTCCGGACGACGTGTTTGTATTCATGGTCAATCTTTTCAACAAGTCCCTTCTTTTGCAATTTTTCAATGATAAGGGCGCGGGCTTTCTTGATATGTTGGCCGGCAAAATCCCCGGCGATCGGCATCAACTTGCCGTAATCATCGATAATCTGCTCCTTGTCCAGATGGTGCCTTTCAGCAATGTCAAAATCGACCGGATCATGCCAAGGCGTGATGGTCATGACACCGGTTCCGAAGGCCATATCAATGGCTTCATCTTTGATTACAGTGGCTGTAATCGGTCCGTTTATCCATTCAAGGTCGATCTTTTGGCCGTCGGTGTATTTGGCATAGCGCTTGTCGGCCGGATGCATGACGACATATTTGTCACCAAATTTGGTTTCCGGCCTAGTCGTGCCGATAACGAAAGGTCCGTATTTGAGGTAATAGAAATCCTCGACCCGCTCATCATTCAAAATCTCCAGATCCGAAAAAGCCGTCTGATGTTTCGTGCACCACGAGACTATCTTCTTGCCGCGATAGAGCAAACCATCGTCAGACAATTTCTGAAAAGTTGAATAGACCGTCTTCACAACTTGCGGATCGAGGGTAAATCGCTCTCGAGACCAGTCGCAAGACGCACCCATTTTCCTGATCTGAGATTTGATATTAGCGGAATTGGTCAGGGTAAAATCCAGAATCTCTTCATATAATTTTCTTGGCTCGATCTCGAAGCGCGTCCGCCCCTCTTTTTCCAGCTTTTTTTCGTAAACCACTTGTGTCTCGAATCCGGCATGATCAAGACCTGGTAGCCAAAGTGTTTTGTATCCGCGCATCCTCTTGTAGCGGGTCATAATATCCTCAATGGTCATGACCAATCCATGACCAGCATGAAGAGAACCGTTGGCGTTGGTCGGCGGCATGATGATCGTAAAGGGATCGGCTTTCGAATCCGTAAGGCCGTCTTTGAGACAAATATCGGGATTAAAATAGCCGCTTTTTTCCCACTTTTCGTATATCCGGTCCTCGGTCTGCTTGGGATCGTAAGGTTTCAGGAATTTGGGGTCCATGGTGAGAATGGTAGCAGAAATATAGGTAGGAGTTAAGAGGTAGGAGCTAAGAGTTAAGAAATCGCAATGCGATTTATCTTAACTCCTACCTCTTAACTCTTACCTCTCTGCTCTACAACAAAAACTCCCCGCCGAAGCAGGGAGCTCTTGCAAAAGCTGAACTTTCGTAAAGCTATTAGACTCTCTTAACATTCTTGGCGTTCGGGCCCTTTTGGCCGTCAACAACCTCGAAAGTCACGGCATCACCGACCTTAAGGTCAGCGAAAGTAACACCCGAGAGATCATTGGAGTGGAAGAAGAGATCCTTGGCCTCGCCTTCGCGAGCAATGAATCCAAATCCTTTCTCTGTCAATGTCTTGATTGTACCTGATTGCATGATTTTTTTGCTTTAAAATATAATATATAAGAAATTCGACTCCTTTCTTCGTGGAGCCATCATAGCATAGTTCTGTTAATATTGATATAGGCAGATTACCACCCTATTTATGATGATACTTCTCCCCTTTTATTATCGTAAAAGCCCGATAAATCTGCTCCGCCAATATGCTTCGAACCAATTCATGGGGAAAAACCATGGCCGACAGAGAAATGGATTGCTGGGCCACTTCTTTGACTTTTTCATCGATACCATAAGCGCCTCCGATCACGAAAACGATATTCTTGACGCTTTCGTTCAAGCGCTTTTCAATTAGATTTGAGAACTGAAGAGAATCCAGCGACTTACCATTTTCATCCAGGATAACGACAAAGGAATTGGCGGGAATTATTTTAAGTATTTTATCTGCCTCATCAGATGGTTCTGAAGGTGAAATAAATTTCCACTCAATCGACGAGTAATGCGAAATCCGTGATGTGTATTCCAAGACGACGTCTTCGCTGAGATATCCTTTGGCCTTGCCGGGTGAAATGATCAGGATGTTCATAGGCATTTTGTCGGAACAAGGCCTGGCATGCGTTAGGCAAGCATCGGCACACTGAACATTTGCGTATCCTGCGCCACGACCATAGGCGGCTTCCATTCACTCTTCTGCTTAGTCCAACCAAGATCAAATAAGACGATATCAAGCGTACCCATACGTAAACATTCATCAAAAAAGATCTGAACGACCTTCCCAAAATGCTTTTTAGCTTGCTCAAAAGTAGCCCCTGACGTAGAGAGATCCAATGAAGGCGTATAGGCAACAAATTGCTTCCCTTCACGAAGAAATGTCACCGGTAATGAGGCCTGAAAGTTGATCTTTTTCATGGATTTATATTAGCAAACGAACAAACGCAAATCAATTGGTGACCCACATTATACGGGATTGGAAACAGATTGTTGAATATCTGACTGATTTCAAGAGATTCATCAGACTAAATGATGAAGATGCTCTTTAACAATTACTCGAATTGTGTATAATAATCATCATAGAAATAAATATGAACGAAAATCCAGAAATAATTAACATATTCAATGAAGTCCAGCAGGCCTTTAATCTGCGCAAACCTCTTCTAAAAGAGTGGAGCGATAAAAACGGTGGCAGAAATGTTATTGCGTTTTTCTCTTCATTCTCTCATCCCGGAGCTATGATTCAAGATCAAGATCGTGATTATCTGGAAGAATTACTTTCCAAAATGGATTCTACAAAAGGATTGGATCTTATTTTAAGCAGTCCCGGTGGTTACCCTCTTGCTGCCGAAAGGATCATCCAGACCTGCCAATCATATTCATCGGATTTCAGAGTAGTTGTACCAAAACTGGCCAAATCAGCAGCTACCATGATTGCATTCGGAGCGAAGTCTATTCTTCTTGGAGAAACATCAGAACTTGGTCCAGTTGATCCGCAGATAAACTATAAAGATCAAAGAGGTGAGCTTGTTACTCGTTCTGCCTACGCGGTTGTCAAAGGTGTTGAAGAAATACTAGAGAAGATCAAACAATCTCCAATGAATTCCAGAATAGAGGGATTGCTAAGCCTTTTACCGCCAATTGACCAGCCGTTCTTGGAGGAATGTAAAATAGCACAGGAACTTTCTAAAGATATAGCTATACGATATCTAAAGATGACAACCTTCCCTTCTCTAAAAGAAAGGAAGTCCAGCCAATCTGATAACAGTGACTGTATTGAAAACAAGATCAAGAAATTCCTTATGCCAGAGGAGACTTTCTCTCATGGCCGTCCGATAACCTTTAATGAGGCAAAACAGATTGGTCTGAAGGTTGAGTTACTAAAAAAAGAAGATCCGAAATGGGAACTCCTTTTGAGGATTTATAGTCGAACAAATTTTGTTGTCCAAAATTCTACAGTTATCAAATTGATTGAGAATCCTGAAAATAGTTTCGCTGCCTCAATACCCCCTCGGTAGCCGAACCCGGATTCGTAGTCCATTGATATTTTGATGACTGCCCATCTGAATTGGTTTGTCTATACTGTTTCTGAAATTCTCGAACAATACGCAACGCATCAGATTGATTTCTCTCTGATTGGGCAACTGTCATATCATTTTTTCTTGATTTTTTAATCATTGAATTAAATAGGTATTTTATAGAGTACCAGAATGGCATAATAAAGTCTATAAATTAATAATTACCATTGATGTGTTAAGTATACCATAATTGAAATTGCGGATACTGCTTTTTGTCATTATAATCGAGAAACTTATCATCTTTCCATACTAACTCCGTAAAGTTCACAAAATCCTCGTTATATCCTCGGCATACAACTATAATACGATGAGATAGCGAATATGGTACAAATCGCAGTATTATTTTCGCTAGGAACGGATTCAGGTCGATCTCCATATAACCTGATCATTGATCAACTATTGGTCGAAGTCAACTAGACTGAGAATAATAGCTAAATCTTCCACACCTTTCGGTATGCGTCTGTAGCAATTTCTTTTGCGCGATTGACTATTGTCTTTGTACCCCAAGAAAAAACTGATTTCTCATAATCACGAATGAAATCTTGAATATATGGTTGATTTTGAACCTCTCGCATGAGACTACCTTTTAATTTTTCTAGCTTCTTTTTAGGACTCAGATTACCCAATCTTGAATTAGTTCTAAAGCTAATAACCAATAGATTTCCTATATTGTCTACAATCTCAAGCGTGTCCGGATCTGGCTTCATATCAGCTTCTGGAGTCTGCGGATAAAAATGTTCAATATTATGATTTTTTCGTAATGTCTTTTGATCAGGATTAAATCTACTGTCGCGTTTCATCTACTGAACAGGTAGACGGCACTTCTCTTGAATCGCAGGAAAAAGTCTGTCGAGAATTCTGCGCGCGTGAGCATATTCAAGTATTGAAAGTATTCGTGGAAAAAGGAGAATCGGCCAAAACTGCTGAACGCACTGAATTCATAAATGCCATTAGCTTCTGCTCGGATAAAAAGAACGCTGTCGATTATTTCGTCGTCTACAAGCTCGACCGCTTCGCCCGAAATCAGGCTGATCATATTACCGTTAGACAAACGCTCAAGAAATACCACACTGAATTGAAATCAGTCACTGAACCAATTAGCGATAGTCCGGTTGGCAAAATGATGGAGGGTATATTGTCGGCTTTTGCTGAATTCGACAATAATGTACGTACGGAAAGAAGCGTTAATGGTATGAAAGAACGCATCAAGCAAGGAATATGGGTCTGGCAAGCTCCTATGGGCTATTGCAGAACTGAAAAAGGCACTAACCTCACACCACATCCAACTTACGCTCCATTCATAAAAACAATCTTTGAGGAATACGCCAAAGGTATCCATACATTCGATTCACTAGCTAAATATGTTACTGATCGAGGCTTCACTATGAAGAACGGCAAACCAGCTATTCCACAACTTATTGAAAAGATAATCAGAAATCCTCTCTATTGTGGAAGAATCAAAGTCTGGGACATAGAGATCAAAGGAAAATTTGAACCAATCATCAGCGAACGACTATTCGATCAATGCCAAGAAAGCGGTAAACGCAGACCAAAAACTCCACGACTAGCAAAAAATAGTGACTTCCCATTAAGAAAGTTAGCAACATGCGAATTCTGCAATAAGCCACTAACCGGAAGCAAAGCCACCGGAAGACAAGGGCAAAAATATCCGTATTACCACCATCACAAGCAAAACTGTGAGCACGCCGCCTTCGTACCAAAAGCCCACTTCGAGCAAATGTTCGTAGAGTACCTCCAAGAGATAACACCGAGCTTCAAATTCGAGGAATCATTCAAGGCCATAGTCCTCGATATCTGGAAAAACAACTTCAAGAAATTCGATGAAGAAAACGAGCAGATCAAAAAAGCTGTTTCGGTACTAGAGCAGAAAAGACAACGCATCTTCGACCTACACCAAGATAAAACCTACACTGATCAGGAATTCAAGGATCAGAAAAATCTCCTCGACGACAAAATTAAGAAGCACATGAACCTAATGCACGAGAAATACGACAAAGAATTCAAGATGGACGCCGCACTAGAGTATTGCTTCGACTTCGTGAGAAATACCGCAAGCACATGGGTAAAGCTCGCAAAGAAGCCGGAAGATCGTCTTTGTTTCCAAAAAATGGTTATATCCGAAAATGTGCAATTTTCTGGAAATAAATTTGGAAACGCGAAACTAACGCCAATCTACAACCTATATCAGCAATTCTTGCTCGATAAATCCCAATTGGTGACCTTACCGGGAGTCGAACCCGGATTACAGCCTTGAGAAGGCCGTGTCCTAACCATTAGACGATAAGGCCCGATTCTATGCTTTCTCCAACCACTCCTTTTCCTGTCGCACAAGGAGTTTATCTACTTTCTCCGGTTCTTTCAAGAGGGCTTTGACGACCCTTTCCATCCGCATGGACTGGGAGCCTTTGACCAGGACAATGTCGCCGGTTTTGACTTCAGGGACAATAAAGGCCGCGGCTTCAGAGGAGGTGTCAAAGGAGTGAATCATCGAGGAAGATAAACTGCTCTTTTGGGCCTCTTCGGCGGTCATGTTGGAACGGGGACCGACAGTAATGAGATAGTCGGCGGAGCCGAGACATTCCTGGCCGATCTGGCGATGAGCTTCGGCGGAGAATTTTCCCAACTCCATCATGTCGCCCAGGACGGCGATCTTCGTTCCGGAACATTGGAGACTTTTTAGTGTGGCCAAAGCCGATGAGGCGGCATCAGGTGATGAGTTGTATGTGTCGTCGATGATGGTTGAACCATTTATTCCAGCGATCAAATTCATGCGACCCTTTGGCGCTTCATATTCGGACAAAGACTTCCCTATTGATTCGACGGATAAGTTCCGGGCTTTGGCGACTGCGGCCGCCGCCAGCAAAGGATACATGTAGGTTTCGCCAGCGACATTTTTGATCTTTACAGGAATGGAATCGCCGCCAGATTTGATGGTAAATCCGAAACCAATTGGCGCTTTCGTGATCGCATTATAATCCGTGGCGCCATCCAGTCCCTGAATTGTGGACATGTCCGATTTGCCGTAGGAAATTACCTGAATATTTTTCTCCTTGACCCTTCCGGCCAGAGACATGACCTTATTATCATCGGCGGCCAGGATAAGAGTGCCACCATTCTTCACCGCCATAGCCAAAGCCGCCTTCTCTTCGAAGACTTCCTCGGCCGATCTGAAGAATTCGACATGGACGGGCAGACGGCTGATCTTGGTCATGACGGCTACGTCCGGCTTCAACCATTTGGCGACTTTCTTGATGTCATTGGGATGATCGGCACCGATTTCCAGTATGAGACAGTCCGGATATTCATTCTTCCAAAGTATCAAAGAAAGCCCGTGTGTCAAATTTTTCAGCCAACCCTCCAAACTGTGCCAAGCGTTGGGCATACCAATGATAGTCAAAGGCAAACCAATCTCGCTGTTCATGCTCTTTTCGCTTTTCCTGACAAGTTTGCTTTGATCCTTCAATACGCAATATATGGCGTCTTTCGTAGAAGTCTTGCCCACACTTCCGGTCACGGCCACGATAAAAGGCTTGTATTTTCGCAGAATTAATCGCGATTCCAATGTAAGGACTGCGACGAGGATTGTTTTGATAAGTTGCATATATTAAAAAAATCCCCCACCCCTCGCTCCGCTCGGGGCACCCCCTTTTTCAAAGGGGGATTTTCCATCAAACCCGCTATGCATTCGATACAAATACGTCTTTCATAAGCCATTTTCAACACAGGAATCTCGTTGGAGATTCCCCCTTTGAAAAAGGGGGTGCTCTGAGGCGATAGCCGAAGAGCGGGGGATTTATTCAATTCTAGCATAATTTCCGACTTTGTACTGTAAGCAATCAACGATCCGGCGCCACATCATAATAATCTATCAGAAACTTGGTTATCCGGTCGAAAGGGTCGGTCAGGGTGGCCGAGGCGTATTCGGCGCCTTTGGGATAGATCTGGTAGAGAAAAACTAGAAACTTCGGATTGTAGGCGGGGAAATAACCAAAGAAGGAATGCAAATATCTGTCCGAGTAATAGCCGCCATTCACATGGTCAGGGATCTGGGCCGTGCCGGTCTTGGCGGCAATGCTGTAGCGGTCCATCTTGATGGCACCCTTGACCAAGGCCGTGTCCACGACTTTGACCAGCATCTTCGTCACCTCATCGGCAGTCTGCTTCTTCAGGACCGGTCCGGTTTTCGGAAAAGCTTTTTCCTCCGTCCGGCCGCCGGCATAGTCGATCTCCTTGACCAGATGCGGGGTGACGACATATCCGCCGTTGGCCAAAACCGAAAGCGCCCTGGCCATATTCACCGGTGAAATAGCGATGCCCTGGCCGTAGGCGGCGGTGGCGACTTCGACGTCGCGCCCGGTCTTCAGGTTGCCGGTCAGTCCGGTCGCCTCATTGGGAAGATCGATATTGGTCTTGGCCGTCAAGCCGAAACTGCTGAAATATTTCAAAAATTCTTCCTTTCCAACCTTAAGGGCGATCGTCGCCGCTCCGACATTCAGGGACTGACTCAAGATTTCCTGCATGGGGATGATCCCGCGAGCTTGGCCGTCAAAGTTGGAGATCTTCTTGCCGCTCAAGGTCATGGTGCCGGTGTCGTCGTAAGTCGAATCGGCCGTTTCGGCGCCACTGTCGAGGGCCGTCGCCATCGTCAGTGGCTTCATGATCGAACCCATCTCATAGACGTGTTCGACCAGCGGATTGGCGAAAAGATTGGCGTTCTTGACCGCCGCCGTATTGTTGGGGTCAAAGGTCGGCAAAGAGGATATGGCGACGATCTCACCGGTCGAGGGGTCGATGACGATGCCTCCTATCTCGTCGGGATGCCAAACGGATGATGTTTGGCCGAGGATCTTTTCCAAATATTTCTGGACCGTGGGCTCGATAGTCGTCACGATATCGCCTTCGGCCCCGCCGGAGCCCAAAACGGACTGTTTGAGATCGGAAAATAATTTCACGAAAGCGTTCGAGTCGGAAGCGGAGCCGTTGCGGACCAAAACAGACTGATAACTCCTCTCCAA
The DNA here is from genome assembly GCA_903842025.1 of uncultured bacterium. Lineage (GTDB taxonomy): Bacteria > Patescibacteriota > Minisyncoccia > Phycocordibacterales > PALSA-1337 > C7867-002. The sequence goes on from CAIMKX010000044.1 coordinate 13,397, forward strand.
ACCATAACGACCGGCAGCCAGATCGGACTCGGCATCCTCGCCCAAGATCCCGATCTCATGGGCGGCCATGGTTCCTCCGGGATATTGGCGCCAATTTTCCTTGACGACTCCCACCCCCGCCAAACCCAAACTTTTTATTGACGTCGAAGTCGCTTCCGAGACCTGGCCGGCCACTTCCTCATAATGATCGTTGGCTTTGGCGGCTTTGGCCAAAAAGACGCCCTTATCAATATTCAAATACTGCGACAATGCCCCATAGGCGCTGTCGGGATCGGCGATCATGGACGGGTTCATGAAGACTAGGTAGCCGCCGCCCAAAGTGGCGGCGGCGATCTTGTCCCCTTCCTTGGAGCTGAAAAAGATCGAACCACGGTCAAAGAGATTGGCGGATGGCTTGGCGTACTGGCGATCGGCTTTGGTCGCGTAGGAAGCGCCGTTCCTGATCTGCGTCCAATACAGGGAAAAAGCCAAGGCTGACGTCAAAAGGAATATCAGAAGAAGAATGAGCCGGGCTTTTAATTTCTGGCTAGAGTTCATGACCTCCAATCGCTAGGCGGCTAAGCGAAGCCGATTTGGAGATATATTGGCTGACTTTGCCCTGGCTCAAACCGTATGCCGCCAGCTGGTCGGGAGTCAAAACCCCGCTCAATTTCAGATATTGCGAATCAAGATCGTCGACTTCACGGCCCAGAATTGTCGCCTGGCCATGGATCTTTTCCAGGGTCACGGTGCTCTGGATGACCTTGTAGATATTCAAACCGTATGTGACGGCCAGAAAAGCGCAGGCCAAAAGAAGCGTCCAAGTCATGATCGTCCGATATTCCTGGACCAGATTGTAAGTTTTTGCCATTGTCTTCATTGTATTTTTTCTATGATTCTTAATTTTGCGCTTCTCGATCTCGGGTTCTCGGCGATCTCTTGGGGTCCGGCCGTAATCGGTTTTTTTGTGATAATTTTGGCGCCGTTTTCGCTTTGTTTTTTATTAAAATCCTTGACTATCCGGTCTTCAAGGCTATGGAATGAAATGACTGCCATCCTGCCTCCCTTATTCAATCTCTCATACCCCTTTATCAAACCCTCTCTCAAGGCATTAAGCTCATCGTTGACTGCTATTCTGATTGCCTGGAATGTTTTGGTCGCCGGGTGTTTTTGGTGTTTGGTGTTTGCTTGCCCTTCGTAGCTCGCTTTGGGCGAGCGAAGAAGGGGTGTTTGATTATTGGCATTATTTTTCCAAAACCTTCTCGCGGCAAATGGGATAGCCTGCACAACAATCTCCGCAAATTCCCCGCTGGTTTCGATCTTCTTTTTCGTCCGATAATTCACGATCGCCCTGGCTATTCTCCTGGCAAACCTTTCCTCTCCATAGCCGAAGATGATGTCGGCGATGACATTCTCTTCCCAATCGTTCACTATGTCCGTTGCGGTGAAAGGATAATTCTTGGTATCACCCATAGTCATGAGAAGCGGCTCATCTTTCTGGAAACTAAATCCCCTTCCGGAATTCTCCAATTCATCGGATGAGATTCCCAAATCCAGGAGAATAGCGTCAACAGATCCGATCCCGTACTTATCCAAAACCTTATCGAGATTGCGGAAATTTTCATTTTCGATGATCACTCGCTCGGCTTTGCCGGATAAGGTTTGGATCCCTCTCTTGACCGCCTCGGGATCGCGATCAAGTCCTATAATATTCACCTTACCGTTCATGGCCTTGGCGATGGCCATCGCGTGTCCGCCTCCACCGAATGTTCCATCCAGATAGGTAAATATCTTATCATTCCCACGAAAACTTGAATTGGAGAGACTCTCTCGCTTGTCATTCCCGCGAAGGCGGGAATCCAGGATGTCACCACTGACATCTGTTTTGGTAATATCCTGGATTCCCGCTTTCGCGGGAATGACAGCGCAAATTACTTCATGTAAAAGAACCGGTTCGTGAACGCTCTCCATGAGATTAAATCATTCCGGCCTGGCCCAACTTCTCGGCCAAGGTTCCGGCTTTGCCCTCGACATCGGAGCGATAAGCGTTCCAAGCCTCCTCATCCCAGATTTCGACCCGATCTCGAACTCCGATGAAGACCACTTTGTTTGCAAGCTTAGCGCGCTGTTTCAAATATTCGGGCAAAAGCATCCGGCCGACTCCATCAACCTCGACTTCAACCGCTCCGCCTAGGAGGTACCGGTTGAAGCCGCGATTGTCCGCCTGGAGCATCGAGCCTTCTTTCACTGACAAGCGCTCGGCGATCTTTTCCCATTCCTTCATCGTGAAGACGAAGAGGCAGGAATCGAGGCCGGGCGTCACCACCACCTTCTTGCCCATTTCCTTTCGGAATTTTGCCGGCAAGGAGAGGCGGTTCTTGTCATCGATAGAATGATTGAATTGCCCGATTAACATAGTTAATATGCCCGCGGGAATGGTGGCTTGGTCTTTCTTCAAAATTTAAATTATGAGAAATACACTTACCCACTTCTTCCCACTTGATGGATATTATATACCACTCGGACCTTGTCTCCCAATATTTACAAGGCGTTATTTGTGGATAACGTGGGGATAACAAAAAAAATTGCCTATCGCGACATTTTTGTTATCCACTTTCTGCTTATTGAATACCGTTATATAATTGCGCTTAGCGTTTAAAAACTAATTACATTTTTATAATGAACAATACAAACAACAACACAAAGACAACGGTCATATCGATAATTGTGATCATAATCATCATTGGCATCGGGATATATGTCTACCTCTCCAATAACCCTTCTTCCATACCGGTAACTTCCACTGTACCATCCAGCAATGAAAGCGCCCCAAGCACCCTTCCGAATACTACCGATACCAATGTGGCGATAGAGGCTAGCGCTACTGCCTTCACGCCGGCATCGGTCACCGTCAAGGTCGGGACGACCGTCGTATGGACTGTAACAGACAACAAGAGCGCCCAAACCATCAATTCCGACACCGGCAACCTGCTTGTTTCCGGACTGATCCCTCCTGGCGGCACGTTCAGTTACAAATTTACCGAGGTCGGCACGAACAACTACCACAGCAACATTCATCCATCATCAAGGGGCACGGTCATTGTCACGAACTAACTTTTGTTAATTCATTCGCTTGATATATAATAGACGGCATGATCTCAACACATGCTTACAGTGGGATCGTCTGGCTCGATCTGCAATCGCCGACAGACGACGAGGTTTCCGGACTTATCAAAAGATATGATCTGCATCCGTTGGTCGGCGAAGAGCTCAAGCGTTCTTCGACTTTGGCCAAGATCGACTTCTTCAAGGATTACATTTTGGTCGTCCTGACTTTACCGGTCCGCACCAAAAAAGGCTCCGGCTATGAGATCGTCGACCGCGAGATCGACTTTGTCATCGGCAAGAATTTCCTCATCACTTCGCGGACGGAAACAATCGAACAACTGGAATATTTCGGCAAGATCTTCGACGCCAACTCCATTCTCAACAAGGACGAGAAGATCGAACATGCCGGTTTCCTCTTCTACTATATGGTGAAGAGGATCTATGCCGGCATGGTCGAGGACCTGGAAAATATCAAAGACGCCTTGATGAATGCCGAGACCCGGATATTTAGCGGCGACGAGCGCAACATGGTAGAGGTCCTTTCCGGCCTCAGCCGCGAACTCATCGACATCAAGCAGACCGCCAGGATGCACCACGATATTTGGGAAGAAATGGTCGCCTCGCCGGACAAGAGTATATTTGGCGACAACTTCAACACCTACATTCGGGATATCCGCGATGAATTCGCCGTTATCCATGAACTCATCGTCAATGTCCGTGAATTATTGGCCGACTTGCGCGAGACCAACGATTCCCTTCTCAATTCCAAACAAAACGAGATCATGAAAGTCCTTACCATGGTTTCTTTCATTTTCTACCCGCTGACTTTCATCACCGCCGTCTTCACCATTCCGGCCATGACCGTCCCGCTCGTCAATCAGCCATACGGCTGGACCGTCATCAACATCGGCATGGTCGCCTTGGCGGCAATCATCTGGTGGTATTTCAAAAAACGCCGCTGGATCTGATCCCGCTTGATTCACATTCAGATATGGACATTTCGCTCTACAATACGCTTTCCAAAGAAAAAGAAATCTTCAAGCCCATAAAAAAAGGCGAGGTTTCCATGTATCAGTGCGGCCCGACGGTTTATGATTACCCTCACGTTGGCAACTATCGAACATTCATACTGTACGACATTATTCGACGGACCTTTGAGTACAATGATTACAAAGTGAACCAGGTGATGAATATTACCGACGTTGATGACAAAACTATCAGACGAAGCAAAGGGGAAGGCGTTTCTCTTAAAGAGCTGACGACGAAATATGAAAAACTTTTTCTTGAGGAAATTCAGTCGCTGAATATTCTTCTACCTGTGCATATCACGCGAGCGACGGAATATATAGGAGAGATGGTCGACTTAATAGAAAAACTCCTCAAAAAAGAGATTGCTTACAAAGCCTCAGATGGAATATATGTCAGCATCGATAAAGTGAAAAATTACGGCCAGTTGGCCAATTTGGATCAATCCAAAATCACCAAAGAAAGAGTCACCAACGATGAATATGACAAAGAGAATGCGAGGGACTTCTCTCTCTGGAAATTCCGGACGGCCGAAGACGGCGATATTTCCTGGCCGGCCTCATTTGGCGAAGGAAGGCCAGGCTGGCACATCGAGTGTTCGGCTATGTCCATGAAATTGCTTGGCCCAACCTTGGACATCCATACTGGCGCCGCGGATTTGATATTCCCCCACCATACCAACGAGATCGCCCAGTCAGAATCAGTCACCGGTCGTGAGTTCGTCCATTATTGGCTACACGGAGCTATCATGAACATTGGCAACGAAAAGATGGCCAAGTCGAAGAAAAACTTCTTCAAGCTTGACGATTTGAAGGACAATGCAGTCTCACCAATCGGTTTTCGCTACTGGCTTCTAACTTCCCATTATCGTTCCCCCGTCAATTTCACTTACGAAGCCGTTCACGGCGCCCAGAACGCACTTATAAGATTGATGGCTATTGTCAGCAATTATCCCGAAGGCGGCAAAATTATTCCGGCTTACAAGGAAAAATTCCTTTCATTCATCAATGACGACCTCAATATGCCGCAGGCCGTGGCCCTAGCCTGGGAACTCATCAAAGATTCAAATGAATCCGATGCAGACAAACGTTCAACCTTGATAGACTTTGATCGGGTCTTCGGCTTGAAACTCGATACGATACCAAAAATCACAGAAGAAAAGATTCCACCGGAGATTCAAGCCCTAGCCGATGCCCGTGAGGAAGCTCGATCCAAGAAAGATTGGGAGAAAGCCGATGCTTTGCGATTGGAGATAGGAGCAAGAGGATATGACATTAAGGACACGGAGAGTGGTGTGAAGATTACGAGAATTTGATTGTTCAAATCAGGTAAGCAGGAATCCGGGATATTACAAAAAATCCCCCACCCCTCCTTACCAGTCGGGGCACCCCCTTTTCCAAAGGGGGATTCTCCTCTCAAACGGTTTTCCTAGTATAACTCGCCACGGCTCTAAAACCTCTTTGTGCTTAATTCTAAACTCTGAGAGAAATTGGACTATGGCGATATATATTGAAATGGCCGTTAGTTGGTAAATCCCACTTTGAAAAAGGGGGTGGCCGGTAGGCCGGGGGATTTTCTGATTAACGAAAATGGGGTGCCGACTAAAGGACGGGGGATTTGTTCTGTTTTCCTCTCACCCCATCTCCGCCAGATCCTTCAGTCGGAACGTGTCTCTGATCTCCTCCTTCATCTCCCCGATCGTGTCGGAAATATCCTGACGGCTATTCTCGATCTTGTCTTCAATCTCCGACATCCTCGAATATTGGCGGGATTCGCTGGAATCGATTCTTTCCTCCAAGCGCTCGAAACTCCTAGCGATCGAGACGGCCACGTCGTCGTTGTTCTTGTAAACGATCCTTTCTATAAGCTCCAAGTCTTTTTGATCTAATGACATATGAATATTGGTTAAATATTAAACGTAACGAAATTACTTTATCAAAGAGAGATAAAATCCTGATAAAATCTTGTTCAAGAAACGATAAAATCTTGTTCAAGAACTGATAAAATTTTGTTCAAATCCGGATAAAATACCAGGTCTGACCTGGTGGTTCGGCGGTTATTCGACCGTTATTCACATAACATCCTTGACAAATAGGATAAAAGATACTAGGATAGATCAAGATTTGATTAATTCATCATTTATCATCATGGCTGATGATTTGATGGTGAGAACAGAATAAATATTATGACTCTTTTCCGAGTTCAAACCGAAACCGATGCGGCTGCTCTGGTAAAACGGATGTCACCAAAACAGCTGGAGACCATGAATGAGTACGTTTACCCAGCAGGTAGAATACCTGCTGGAGCAACGACAACCAACACTCTTTCCCAGCAAGTTGACGGTGCTGTCATTTCGAAGGAAACCATCGTACCGCTGTTCATGGCAGCGAAAGCTGAGTTGGCAGCACGTTTGGTTGCCGCGTAAGATTATTTCGTTTGTGGGCGCGCCGGATTTTATTCTGGCGCGCTGTTTCTTTTAAATAAAAAATCCGACTGTCTTTCAACAGCCGGAATCTGCGACGCTTTTTTCATTTGAGATCGTCCCTCAGTTTCCTAAGAAAAACGATGATCGACCATCCTTCTTCCTCGAAATCGACAACTTCAATGGGTACCAAGGAATTCAGACCGCTATGCACCATAATGTGGTAAAGACGGCACTTCTCGTACAAAGTCGGAAACTTCTTCTGGCATCGTAGACCAAATTCAGCAATTTGACCCATAGCCTTCAAAGCCTTATCCAACCCCTCATCGGTACCTGATTCGACACCAGCGTAAAGCTCTTCCCTTATCCGTAGGGCTTCCGCCGCAATCTCCTCCTGCTCTTTTGAGTACTCCATAATCTGACGCTATTAAAACACTTTATTTGATGTTTTGCAAGTCGGAGGTGCACCCTCCGAGGGCGCGGAGGCCGCACCTCCGACTAATCGACGAAAGTCAAGGCCTTCCCTTTCTTCCCCGCGCGGCCGGTGCGACCGATCCTGTGGATATAATCTTCATATGTAGCCGGTAGATCGTAGTTGATGACATGGCTCACATCCGAGACATCGATGCCTCGGGCGGCCACATCGGTGGCGACGAGGACCTGCAAATGGTTTGACTTGAAGAGGTCGAGAGCGCGTTGGCGCTTGGCTTGATTTTTGTTCCCGTGAATGGACTCGGACTTGAAGCCTCTTTTGACCAATTCATCCTTGAGTCTCTCAACGCCATGTTTTGTTTTGCCGAAAATAAGGACTCTGGAGAAATCATCTTTCTGAGTCAAAAGCTCACCCAAAACGTCAAGTTTATTCTTGGAACCGACACGGACGATGTCCTGATTGATAGTCGAAGCGGTGTCGCGAGTCTTCACAGAAATAGTCGTAGGAGATTTGAGAAATGTTTTGATCAAAGCATCGATGTCATGTGACATGGTCGCGGAGAAAAACAGTGTCTGGCGTAGAGGAGCCATTTTGGCCATGATGTAACGCATATCATTTATAAATCCCATGTCGAGCATCCGGTCAGCTTCATCGAGAACGACGGTCTTGAATTGGGTCAAAACCAGAGCCTTCCTGTCGACGAGATCCTTCAAGCGGCCTGGTGTGCCGATTATGAAATTATTCGAACGACGAAGCTCCATTATTGAGCGGCCGATCGAAGTGCCACCGACACAGCAAACTGAAAATATTGAGAGCATCCGCGCGAACATCTTGAGTTCGTCATCGATTTGGGTAGCCAATTCGCGAGTCGGCACCATTATAAGAATCCTTTGGGTACGGTCAACCAGAACTTTATTAATTAGCGGAATTAGGAAAGCGGCCGTTTTGCCAGTGCCGGTATCAGCTATGCCGACAACGTCTTGGCCGAGGAGGATATGCGGAATTACCCGGTCTTGAATCGGTGTCGGAATGACATAGCCTTTCTTCACGATATTGGCCTTGAGCTTTTCATCCACCAGAAAATCCTGAAACTTATGTTCAGGTATGAAGCAAGGTGCTTCCTCGGTGATGACGGCCTTATTGACAAATTTGGAGATATCGCGGAATTCGCTGAATTTCCTGCCACCGGCTCTGCCTCTATTGAATGATGGCCGGCTGTTTCCTCTTCGATTTCCGTGAAAGCTTATTCCACCAGGACGATTGGACGGTTGACTAGGGCCATTTCTGAAATGCTTGTTTTGCATCAAGAAAGCTCAGTGTACACTATTGACAGGTGGAAGTCAATGTGTTTCTCCTAGATACGGTATCCCCAACCTTTTCCTCGCACTCTCCCCTTTTAATATATTCTTGCGCCTTTCCGAACTGTCCCCGCGGTCATTCTTATGCGCCGGTTCATTCATGGCCTTGAATGAAGAGCCGAGAAAGATGGTGTGTTTTCCGTAGCGAGCGGAGAGGCTGTCGACTGCTTCGTAGATCTTTTTGACTTTATCGATAAGCTCGTAACGATTAAATAGATCGATAGTCCGAGTGTCACTATGGATCAGGTTCATTAAGACAACCCCAGTCGCTCTATACAAAGTGCCGACTTTAAATATTGAATCGAACTTCTCCCTCACAGCTTCCAATATTTCCTGCGGGATCGAAATAGCTTGCGAGAGTTTGAGCTCCAAAGCTTGATATCTGAATTCCTGCGTTTTGATAAATATCGCCACCTCTTTGGCAAAAAGATTGTGTCTTCGCAATTTGATACAGGCATTTTCTATATTCTTGGAAAGTTGGGAGAAGACCAAGCTTTTATCCTTCGATGGTGGCGTAAAAGTTCTTGTCTTACTAATAGATGCATAATCATTCTTCTCGCCGAGAACCAACGGATAGACGAAGCGTCCATTCAATTCCTGGTGTATTTCCTGGAATGGTTTGCTCAACTTATCTTTGACCCAGTCAGGATCCTTGGTGGCAAAGTCCAAAGCAGTAATCACTCCGAGCTTATTCAAATAACTGGAAGTCTGCGGACCTATTCCCCAAATTTTACCAATGAGCGTCCGATTGAGATAAAGATGCAAGTCATGGCCCGGAATAATAGTCAGCCCCGAAGGCTTGCGCCACTTGGATCCGATCTTGGCCGTGACCTTATTGACGGAAAGCCCGATAGAAAACGTCATACCCAATTCAGTATCCAATTCGTGCTTGATCTTTATTGCCATCTGCTCATACGACATCTTATTGGGTCGCCTCATGCCCGTAAGGTCAGCGAAACATTCGTCGATGCTGTACTCCTCGATATCGGGCGTGTAGCGCCGGACGATCTCGTACATCCGCTTGGAATACAAACTGTAAGTCTCATAATCGGAAGGCAGAATGATCACATCCGGACAAAGCCTCTTGATCTCCGATAATTTCATAGCTCTTGTCACACCCCGCGCCTTGGCTTCGTAGCTCATCGAGGAAGCGATCCCCCGCTCTTTGCCCGTCACCACCGCCCTGCCCCGCAGCGCCGGGTTCTTGGCGATCTCGCACGATGCAAAAAAGCAGTCGCCGTCGACGTGGAGAATTGCACGGGGAAAAGAGTGGTGGGTGAGCATATGGAGAGAATTACTAATTACCTAATTTCTAATTACTAAGAAATAAACAAATCACAATGACGGAATGGGGCTATGAATAGGGGTGGAATTTGACATAACATAACAAGGTTGACAAATATACTATTTATGTGATAACATTAGGAAAGTCAAAACAAAAGGTAAATTTTTAAATTTAGAACTGAAAGATGAGCATTTATGAGAGAGATAACGAATGAAAAGTTGCTCGGATTACTACGAGAAGCAGCGGATCCACAATGCACAATGAGTAGGCGGGATGAGATCCAGCAAACGCTCACCGACTCAGCGTATCCAGAAGAAATACGAACTGATGACTTACTAGATGTTCTTTACAATACCACACTGGAGCATAAGCCGGAGCTACTTCCGTCGCTATACCCAGCATTCGCTTTGATGTGTTGTAAAAAAATCAATTGGTTATTAGCATAAAGCCAGATGGAACCAAGTCGACATTAGAGCAAAGGTCCTATCCCTACGCTCCGGGCCACATGCAAGTGTGGCTTTTTTCGTATTTAAAAGAACAATTCCTTCCCGCAACCAGGTACATTACCTTTTGCCACTTTGTGAAAGTGACGAAAATTTTCGTCACTTTTCATATGTGATGAGGAGGCATGTACCAGACCTCCCGTCACATAAATCAAACTATAAAAATCAAAATGGAAAATGACAATTTAAAATGTCCGAAACGGGTGCGCTTTCATTATAAATTTTGCATTGTCATTTTCCATTTTGATGTTTGATTTTTACATTAACCTCGACAACTAATATTTCCTCACCACTCCCTTCACGACCGCGGCCACTTTCAAATCACTCTCGGGATATATGGGCTTGAAGGCCTTATTGGCTGGCTCCAACCAGACCTTGCCGTTGGTCTTGCGAAAATATTTCATGGTCCAGCCGCCGTCGACCTCGGCGATGACGATCTCACCGATCTTGGGTTCGCGGGCGATGCGCTCGGCGATGACCAAGTCCCCTTCCTGGATACCGGCATCAATCATCGACTCGCCTTTGACCTCGAGCAAATAGGTAGCCTCTTTGTTCTCTATCAAATAATCATCCAAATTCATGGTGTCGACTAGTTCTTCTTCTGCAGCCGTGGGAAAACCGGCTTCGACAAGGCCAAGCAAAGGAGTTTCGCCAAAAAGCTTGTTGGGGATGAGATGGCCAGTGGAATCCTTATCGAGGACTCCTTCACCGACCAGCTTGTTGACCAGCTTGTAGACGGCGTTTTTGGACTTGAAACCGAGCATGCTCATAATCTCGGCGTAGGTGGGCATACGCTTGGTATTTTTGTAGAAAGAGAGGATTTTGGTTTTGTAGGGTGAATTGGGCATGATTGGTATTGGGGTGAGTAATAGAGTACAAACTTCTAATTTCTAATTGACCTAATTTCTAAGAAATGACCAAGTCCCAATCATTTAATGTCTAATCGTTGAAATTCGTCATTGGTCATTTCTTAGTAATTAGAAATTAGGTCAATTAGAAATTCGTTTAAAACATAAACATCGAAGCAAACTTCAACGACATACCAAACCAGGACTTCTTGGGTGTAAGCCTGGCAAGCTGAGCCGTCAGGAATTTGTGCCTGAGGGATTCACTCCTATAAGGAATGCCCTTGATGATCTTCCAATCAATCTCGCGATTGAGTTTGTGGAGCTCGGCTTTGATTGTTCTGACGGCTTGGTTCTTGCTCATGGCTTTTGTAGATTACGTTGATAATAAGATCACACGTAAATAAGTATACGGTGAACGTACGTTCACCGTCAAGAAAAACTGTGGATAAGTATTTTTACGGAACAAGAACGCACAAACAATAAGCTTTGGAAGCCGTACTGTAACTACACCAGTCATTTCCGCTGTTATACCTACAAGATCCTGACATGCCAGTGGTACTGAGCGTTCCGGCTTGGAAAACCGTCATAACAACGGCCATTAGAGGTCTCACCGAGTCGGCCATTGTGTATGAATAATAACAATACCCTCCTCCCGACGGACTATGCGGGATAGTCGCCAAATAGCCCGCATCTACCAATTCCTGCATACTGGCATTGTACGCGTCAATCACGAGATTGTTTACCGCACCTAGCGTACCGGGATTATTCGGGTCAGCGCCGGCGGCACCCGGCGCTATCGAGTCGCAAGCCCCATTGCCATGAGTCAGCGGATTCGGAGTGGAGCTGAAGATTCCCGGTGAATACCCGTTCGGATCGGGCTGTCTAGTCGAATAATTATAGGGGTACCTGCCCTTCGAAGAGTAAAACAACGTCAAGGCCGTCCGTATAGTATTCATATCCTGAATTCTTATCGCATCGTTTGCGCGGATTTTGGCACTGCCAAGAGCCACCAGAATGGCGCTGGACAACAGGGATATAATAGAAATAACCACCATAAGTTCAATAAGAGTAAATCCCTTTCTCATATGCGACAATTATACAACATATTTAAAGATCAGTAGTGCGGGTTGTGGTACGAAGTTGGAACTTTTCTGGCTTGTAATATGGCTTAAACTCATCAATCCCCATTTTTGCTTGTAATATTTGACCTATTATGCTAGTCTATAGATACAAACGGCTTCGGCCCTCCCCGAAAGGGGTATAAACTAGAAAGACTCAGGCGAGCAATCGCTTGAGTTTTTCTTTTATCTCGTCGAAGTTCTTCTGATCCATATCCCCAATCTTATATTGTAGTCTCTTGCAATCAATTAGACGGATTTGAGAAAGAATAGCTGTACTAACCTCTGAACCTAAAGGAAACGAGTAATAATATTTGCCTTTCTTCTGATTTTTTGTAAGCGGTATACACCAGAGGACTTCGTTATTAAATTTCTTTAGAACAATTACTGGACGCAGAAATGTATCACCGCGCCCATCCTGTTCAAAGCCTATATTCATGCCTACTGATGCAAACCAGACTTCTCGTTCATGAAAAAACGCACGAACTTTATTTTCATGCAGATTACTTTTTTGGTTGTGCCATTCTTTGAAGTCTTTATTCATGTTCGTCGGGTTTCATGGCGGAAAGTTTATCATAAATATAAACAAAAACTAACAATCATTTGTGCGAGTAGCGAGAATCGAACTCGCGTCTCAACCTTGGGAAGGTCGCGTTCTGCCACTAAACCATACTCGCTTGCATATAAATTATCACAATCCGACAAACTGCAACAGTCTGCCCCACCAAGACAAGTTCGGGCCGACAACCGGAGTCGTCGAAGCTTCGATGACCGCGGCGGTCTTGTCATTGTCGAGAATGACCGCCACCGACTCGCCTTCCTTGACGGCCCGATATTTGGTCCGAAGCTCGGACTCGACTCCCTGCTCGGTCGAGAGATAAGTGACCTCCTCTGCCAAGCTGCTTTTGCGGCTCTCAAGCCTAGCCAATTCGGCTTTGGCTTGATCTAGCTTATCGGCACCAAGAGCGGTTTTTTGATGAATGCCCCAGGTCGCTTTGGCCAGCAATACAACAACGACGATCAGGATGATTATCGCGATCGAAGAATTGAAAAAATTAAACCTGCTTGGACGGTTGCCGTATTTCACAACTCACAGTATACTAAATTTATGGACTTATTTCATGAAAAAACAAAAAAAGCGGTCGGCATGGGCTTCATAGTGGTCAGCATCTTGGTCATCATCAGTATGATTTTGCTTTATTTCCCTGTCTGGAGATAATAAAGACCTTAAATACTCCGCACCCTCCCGGCGGGACAAGTGTCGCTCCGATTCTTCGCTTCGCTCGAATTACGCGACACTTCTCCCGCCTGAGGAGGGTGCGGCTACGCGATTCGTTTTTGCATTTTGTGATTTCCCTATAACCTAAAACCTTTTTCATTCTCCCGCTCTCATCATCTTCACGAAAACTTCCTGAGGTATGATGACTTTGCCATGCTCGCCTAGGCGCTTGCGGCCTTCTTTTTGTTTCTCACGCAGTTTCATCTTGCGAGTGATGTCACCACCGGAAAGAGTGGCGGCGGCGTCTTTCTTCTTGCCGGAAATGGAAGCCGAAGAAATGATCCTGCCAAGAGCTTTGGCTTGGATCTTGTAGGTGAACAGTTCGCGTGGCATGATCTCATGCATCTTCTCGACCATTGTCTGGGCTTCGATTTCCAATCGGCGGCGCGAGACGACACGGGTAAAAGCGACGACCGGCTCATCGGCGACGAGAATGTCCAATCGGACCACGTCGGCAACCCGACTTTCTGTAATATCATAAGAAATGGAAGCGTAACCGGAGCTAATGCTCTTGATCTCATCAAAAAAGTTGCGCATCAATTCTCTAAGAGGCATCTTCAGGGTCAGCATAGTTCTATTGTCGCCAAAGTTGTCGGTGGCGGCGACTTCGGCTTCATGGTCATAAAGGGATTTGATAAGTGAACCCAAATATTGTGGAGGCGTAATTATCTTCATCGTTACGATAGGCTCAGTGACTTCTTTAACCTCATGATCGTCAGGAAACAAAGCTGGCGAATAGACGAAAGATTTCTTGCCGTTCTTGAATTCAACTTCATAAATAATGGATGGTTGAGTGACGACCAAATTTAGCTTGAATTCGCGACGCAAGCGTTCGGTAATGATTTCCAAATGAAGCATGCCGAGGAAACCACAGCGGTAACCTTTGCCGAGCGTGCCGGAAGCCTCCTCTTCATAGCTCATGGCGGAATCGGACAATTGCAGACGACCAAGCGCCTGGCGCAAGAGAGCTAGATCATCCTGACTTTCCGGATAGAGAGAAGCCCAAACGACCGGGCGCGGAGTTTTGTAACCCGGCAGAGGCGGCAAAGTGTCGTTCGCTGAGGCTACAGTGTCTCCAACCGAGGCAATCCCGGCTTCTTTGATTCCAGTGACAATGTAACCGATCTCGCCAGCGCTTAACGATTCGCATGGTTTATTTTCCGGAGCAAAAATTCCGACTTCGATGGACTCAAATTCCCGATCGGCGATCTTGAAAACCAGTTTGTCATGTCTTTTGACTTGGCCGGACATTACTCGGATGAAGACGATAACGCCAGTGTGATTGGAGTATTGGAAGTCGAAGACGAGGGAACGAAAGGAGGTGGAATTTGGAATATAGAATTTGGAATTTGGAATTTTACCAAAACTGTTTTGTTGAGTTTCTCTAAATTCTAAATTCTTAATTCCAACTTCTTGCCCCGGCGCTGGTACCCTCCTAATCACCTCATCAAGCAATTCCGCCACGCCTTCACCGGTCTTGCCGGACACTTTTAATATTTCTCCCTCGGGACAATTCAAAAGCTGGCAAACTTCTGTAACAACTTCAGCGGTTCTGGCCAAAGGCGAATCGATCTTGCTCACAACAGGAATAATAGTCAGACCGGCTTCTTTGGCCATATTTAAAGTCGTCAAAGTCTGGGCCTGGATGCCTTGGGTAGCATCAACTAATAGGATCGAGCCTTCGACAGCTTTTAGAGATCGTGAGACCTCATAAGAAAAATCGATGTGGCCAGGGGTGTCGATCAGATTCAATATGTAATCAGTGTTCTCTGCCTGTTTCAAACCATCTGAATCGTTTCCGCCGGCAATTCGCCACTTCATCCTGACCGGCTGCATCTTAATAGTGATCCCACGTTCCCTTTCTAATTCCATGGAATCAAGAACCTGATCCTGCATCTTACGCTTCTCAATAGTACCGGTGATTTCGAGCATACGATCGGCCAAAGTCGACTTGCCGTGGTCGATGTGGGCGATGATGCTAAAGTTGCGAATATGGGCCGGATCCATGGGATGAATATAGCACAAATTTTGCAAATTTTTATTCTCGTGTAATACTTACTGACATTATGAAATTGTTGATCGTCGAGTCACCGTCAAAATCAAAAACTATCTCCAAATATTTGGGGGACGGTTTCGTCGTGCGCGCCTCGGTCGGACATGTTCGTGACCTGCCAAAATCCAGCAAGAAAGCCGTTGATATCGAAGGCGGTTTCATTCCGCACTATGAAATAGTTCCAAAAAAAGAGATCATCATTGCCGACATTGTCGCTCAGGCCCAGAAAGCTGATGAAATTCTATTGGCAACCGACCCCGACCGCGAAGGAGAAGCGATCGCTTGGCATATAGCCGAAGTCCTTAAAGACCGTTTGGGTGCTTCTATCAAAAAGAAGATCAAGCGCGTCACCTACCACGAGATCACCAAGGAAGCCGTTCTGGAGGCTTTGGAACATCCAAGAGACATCGATGAGCACCTTCGTGAAGCTCAGGAAGCCCGAAGAGTATTGGACAGAATAGTCGGCTATGATTTGTCTGGTCTTATTTGGAAAAAGGTCCGATACGGTCTATCGGCTGGGCGCGTTCAATCCCCCGCGCTCCGCATAATAATGGAACGCGAGAGAGAAATTCGGGCATTCAAACCGGAAACCTATTGGGTCATAGCCGGGGAATGGAAAACTTCCAAGAATGAAAAGCTGGCTTTGACTTGTTCCAAAGAACCGCGAGACAAAAAAGAGGTTGATACTATTATAGAAGTAGCCAAGAAAGAGCCTTGGCATATTGTTGATGTCGAACAAACCGAGCAAAAAAGGTCACCTCGCGCGCCATTCATCACCTCAACTTTGCAGCAGACAGCCAGTTCACGACTCGGCTTCTCGCCTTCAAGAACTATGGGCATTGCCCAGAAGCTTTACGAAGCCGGCTACATCACCTACATGCGTACTGATTCCACAACTTTAAGTAGTCAAGCGCTAGGTCAGATGGGTCCAATTATCGAAAAGCAATATGGCAAAGAATATTTGAACTTCCGGACTTATACGACCAAGAGCAAGAATGCCCAAGAAGCTCACGAAGCCATTCGTCCTTCACATTTCGACAAAGAAAATGCCGGACACACCGATGAACAGAAGAAGCTTTACAGACTGATCTGGCAGAGAGCCCTAGCTTCACAGATGAGCGATGCCAGAGTAGCCAGGACAAAGATCATTGCCAATGTTGGTGCATTGTCATTGCCAAATTTTGAAGCCAACGGCTCACGAGTCATCTTCGACGGCTGGCTCAAGGCCGATCCGGAATCCGTCGGTGAAGAAATCAATCTGCCAAAATGCGAAAAGGATGAAAAGTTGGACTTGACCAGTATTGACTCCACCGAAAAGCAGACAGAGCCACCGTCACGATATACCGAAGCCGGACTCATTAAGGAATTAGAAAAGCGCGGCATCGGCCGTCCTTCAACATACGCTTCAATCTGTAAAACTATTGAGGACCGCGGCTACATTTCCAAAGAAAATAAATCAATGAAACCGACGGATACCGGTGACGTCGTTTCTTCATTCCTGGAAGAAAACTTCCCTTCCTACATCAGCGACTCATTCACCGCCGAGATGGAGGACAAGCTCGACGATATTGCCACCGGCAGCCGCACTTACCTGAAGACGCTTTCCGAATTCTACGGACCATTCCACAAAGAAGTTAAGTCCAAAGACAAGATCGCCAAGATCACCAACCTCGGCGAGGCCGATCCCAAGTTCAAATGTCCGAAATGCGACACGACTCCCATGGAGATCAAGCTTGGCAAGAACGGCAAGTTCCTTTCCTGCTCAAAATATCCCGACTGCGACGGCGCTCTCACCCTGGACGGCACCGAATTCAAGAGCGACACGCCGATCGGCAATGACCCGACGACCGGTTTGCCGATTTACGTCTTGAATGGAAGATTCGGACCGTATGTGCAGTTGGGAGCGAGAGCGCCGAAGGTGAAGAAGGTGAGGAAGGTTAAAGGGCAAAGGGTAAAGGGTAAAGGTAATAAGGTTGAAAGTTCAGATAATAAGACCGCCTCAAGCGGAGCACCTATTACACCTGAAGCCGAATCTAATGTGTCAGCACCTTCAAATTTGGAACCGGCTACAGCCGCAGTTCCCCCAAAACCCAAGATGGCCTCGATTCCGAAGTTCATGGATCCATCCAAGGTCACGGTTGCAGATGCGCTCAAATATTTGAGCCTTCCTAGAAACTTGGGCGTTGATCCGAAGACCGGCAAAGACGTCATCGCTTCGGCGGGACGCTTCGGTCCTTATATTGTTTCAGATTTGAATTACAGGACTATCAAGGCGCCAGATGTTGTTTACGATATTACTCTTGAGCGAGCTTTGGAGATGTTAGCGGTACCTAAGATGAAAAGAGGTGGGAGGTTTGCAAAGAAGAAGGAGTAATTAGAAAGACGAATCTCTCGTTTGTCATTCCCGCGAAAGCGGGAATCCAGTGTTGAATCACTGGCGCTCATGTTTAATGCACTGGATTCCCGCTTTCGCGGGAATGACAAACGAGAGATTTTTCTAAGTATTTAAAAAGAACCGACTCGCCCAATAGGCTTTCGGTTCTTAAACGAACAGTCATGCTTAAATTCACGCCGGGGCTTTTGAAAGATTCTCTGGTCTAAACCACTGACCATTTTGTTGGTGACCAGGTGGCGGTTCATCGAGATCGACGGCGATAATATCGTCATCAAAACATCGAACATGACCGTGCCAACCGCCGAAATGTTTGTGATCAATAATTAGAACTCTTTCCCCAATCGTAAAACCTAACTTTTGTTCACCACATTGACCGCGACGCGGCGGCGTAAAGACCATTCCACAACACATATTTGTCCTTTCCCATTTAAGGTTCTGTTTGTGCCAAAGTAGCACAAATATTACTCCTTTTCAAGAAATAACCTACACCGTAAAATCCTTGAGCGAATACAGCTCCGTATTATCTTCCTTTTCAATCTCATTTGCCGGCCGATCATCCACCGCCTTTTCACCTTCAACAGACTGAGCTGTTGAATTCAATGCACCTTGTTCAGCAACACCGCCAGTTTGAATACCGGCAATATGACCAGAAGCAACGACCGCGCTTGAATTCAACTTCTCAAAAAGTGCCCTCAAATCATCCGGACTGAAGAAATCAATAGTGACTGTTCCGCCGGTTTTACTTTTCTCAATACGAACACGAGTACCCAATGATTCCGTAAAATTCTTTTCCATCTCAATGATTTGCGGATCCAAATATTTCTCCTTGTTACGAATCTTATCTGTCGCCACACGGCGTGACATCGACTCGGCCTCGCGAACACTCAACTTCTTGGTCATTATTTCCTTGAAGAGGACCATCTGCTCTTCCGGGCGATCCTGAAGCATGAGGAGCGGACGAGTGTGACCTTCTGAAATTCTTCCTTCTTCAAGAGCGGTAATCATTTCATCCGGCAAAATGAGAATACGCATCGAGTTGGAAACGTACTCGCGACTCTTCCCTACCTTTTCAGCTATTTGAATCTGTTTCAAGCCGAATTCCTTGGCCAACTTTTCAAAAGAACGCGCCCTATCCACGGGATTCAAGTCTTCCCTTTGGAGATTCTCGATAATAGCCATTTCCAACTTGAGCTGGGCATTCTCTTCGCCGTTACGAATAAGAGCCGGCACGGAAGCCAGACCAGCCAGCTTGGAAGCACGCAAACGCCTCTCTCCGGAGATGAGCTCGTATTCGACGGTCATTCCGCCACCATCGTGGAAAACTTCCTTCCTAGTGACGACCAGGGGCTGAAGGACGCCATACATCCTGATGGACTCGGCCAAAGCCTTCAAGGCGTGCTCGTCAAACTCTCGGCGTGGCTGGTAAGGGTTGGGACTGATCTTCTCACATTCGATCCAGAAGATGGCGTCGCTAACGTAGGGGGTGGTCATAGCAATAGTTTACAGTGAAAAGTGCAAAGTGCAAAGTGAAAGTCTCCTCCCATACATAATGAGCCTCAAATAGTTCCACTGTCCCAGGGAAATGAGCTCAATTTCCCTTGAGCTGTGGATAACGGCATGATTGATGAATTATGAACATCATCATGAACGATTCTCACATAGTGAGCGTAG
>CAIMKX010000045.1 GCA_903842025.1 uncultured bacterium
AAATTTTCGTCACTTTTCATTTCTCGCAAAAGAACATACCCTTGCCTGTCATTCCCGCGAAGGCGGGAATCCAGGATCGAAGTCAAAACAAATCTCATGAGAAGAAACTATGAAACTAATGGAAATTATGAAATTGACAATTTCTTCAAATTTCCTTATTTCTTTAATTTCATTTATTTGAATAATCCTGGATTCCCGCCTTCGCGGGAATGACATCGCATTTGCACATAATTATTCAACCCTTTACAATAGACATCATGCGTAAAATCACTTTTGACCTGGAAACGAAAAACTTTTTCCAGGATGTCGGGTCGAACGATCCGGTCGATCTCGATATCTCCGTGGTCTGCATTCACGACTCCGAGACAGATCAATATTCAAGCTATTTCGAAAAAGACTTCAACAAGCTCTGGCCTATCTTTGAACAGGCCGACATTCTCATCACCTGGAACGGCGATCACTTCGACATTCCCCTTCTGAACAAATATTATCCTGGTGATCTATCGAAAATTAAGAGCCTCGACCTCATGAGAGAAGTCCAAAAAGTCCTCGGCCGTCGGCTAAAGTTGGACTCCGTGGGCGAAGCCACTCTCGGCCGCAACAAAACCGGCCACGGCTCCGACGCCGTCACCTGGTGGCAAAACGGCGATCTCGATAATTTGGTCTCTTATTGCATCGAGGACGTCCGACTGACCAAGGATCTTTTCGACTACGCCATGACTAACAATATTCTCAAGTTCAAGGAATTAGGCGCATTGAAGGACATCAAATTAAATACTTCAAACTGGGAAGTTCCCGAATCGAGCGCCATGACTTTTACTTTGCCGTTTTGATTCTTTAATAAATCACCTTAACTTGCCAAAATTCTTCAGGGGTGTATATTATCTTTTAAGGTTAGTTGCTTCCGACTCCTCTAACCTTACGGGTTTCAGTAGTCGGAGTCTTAGCGGCACGGCCCCCAGGCTGCATAAGACGTATCGGGCACATGACTAGTTTCCTGTTCCCGGAAACTGGCCACAATCAGCGGGAATATTGCCCCGAGTTACGACTTGGGGCATTTTTTGATATCATAGCAAAAAGTGATTCAAATATTTCATGGTATACTAGCATGAGTAATTCAACAAAATCCTCATGGAAAACAAACCAACTTCATCATTTCTGACTCTTCCCGGCGCTATCATCGTCGCCGGTGCCATCATCGCTATCGCCATCATTTGGGTCAAAAAACCGGCAAATATTAGCGCGCCAGTCATTACCGACAATGCACAACAGCAGAACGCCACCAATGTGAATCTTGCGTCAGTGACATCCGAAGATCATATTCTCGGCAATCCAAACGCCGAGATTAAATTCGTTGAATATTCC
This sequence comes from uncultured bacterium, assembly GCA_903842025.1. Taxonomy (GTDB): domain Bacteria; phylum Patescibacteriota; class Minisyncoccia; order Phycocordibacterales; family PALSA-1337; genus C7867-002. The sequence continues at coordinate 1,366 of CAIMKX010000045.1, forward strand.
GATCCTTCCTGCCCATATTGCAAAACCTTCAATCCAACTATGGTTGATATCATGAATCAATACGGACCGAGCGGCAAAGTCGCCTGGGTCTACAGAAGTTTCCCTCTCGACACACCGGATCAAAATGGCAATATTCTTCATCCGAATGCCAATCACGAATCGCAAGCGTTGGAATGCGCCGCAACAGTCGGCGGCAATGACAAATTCTGGGCTTTTGAGAAGAAACTTTACGAGACTACTCCTTCAGTTACAGGACAGACTCCTAATGGTCTGGACCAAAGCCTATTGCCAGTTATTGCCAAAGACGTTGGCATTGATCAAAGCGCCTTCAGCAACTGTCTGAATGATGGCCAAGAAAAGCAAACTGTCAAAGATCAAGCCTTGAGCGGTGCCAATGCCGGAGTTTCCGGAACGCCGACCAGCTTCATCGTCCTTGGCGACGCCATCAATCCCACAACGGTCAAATACATTCAGACCGCTTTGATCCAATACCGTGTTCCGTCCGATCTTCTCTTCATTAGTAGCGACAAGAAAACCATCGTCATGAGTGGCGCCCTGCCAAAGGCCCTGATCACCGGTCTCATCGATTCCCTTTCCAAGAATTAGACTCTCCTCTTTACGACTTCAAAATCTTACCGAGCTTGCAATACTCACAGTCTTTATCATCGCATGTTGAATTTAAGAATTTCAGCTCGATGATTTCCGTAGCGACTTTTTCTATTTGCAGGACCAATTGGGCTACTTCCAATCCATCAATTTCAAACCTTTCTTTCTTGTAAATTCCCCTTTCATTCGGCTCGATGAAATCGATCTCGCCATATTTCATCGTGTACTTTTTGTCCAAATTCAGTAGTAATTTGTAGAATACCAACTGCCGCTTGTAATTACCATCGGCATTTTTCGTCTTCCCCTCGATCTCATTCCTCGACTTTGGCTTGGCTGTTTTGTAATCGATTACTATCACTTCCTGCTCATTTATAAACTCTAATTTATCTATCTTCCCCGTTAGTTCCAAATTTTGATATTTGATATTTGATATTTGATATTTGAATTCCTGACTATGGCCTCTGATGGAATACTCTGTTAGTAATGCCCTTCCCCATAGGCCGCTATAGGCCGTAAAATAGCCTTCCAGGGCCTTTTTGCCCTTTTCCCAGGAATCGGCAAGGTCAGCCACGCTTAGAGGTTCTTTGCCCAAATTATGCTTGAATAGCTCCAACAACTGCTTTTTGCTTAAGTCTCTTTCTTCTTTGTAAGCATTGAAAAAAGTGTCCAATGTCTCATGAATGGCCGTACCGTACATCTGATGTTTGCTCTTGCTTTGAGGAATTCTGATCAGATTCACAAAAAAGTAATACCAGGGACATTTCAAATAATTATTTAGATGCGTCACAGAAAATGGCTGAGACAGGAATTTCTCGCGGACAAATTCCGGCTTTATCAACGAGAGAGTCGGTTGAATTTCCGGAGATTTCATCTTCTTGGCAAACAACTCGGTCTGGTCGGCGATGACCGGCTTATCAAAAGCGATAAGGCTCGGATCAATCTCGGCGATGAACTGGCTGGCGATTGTTTCCTTTTCGCCGTTTGACCTTCCGTAGGAAATATTGACCGACTCGCGAGCCCTGGTCATGGCGACGTAGAATAGTCGGCGCTCGTCCTCAATCCGGCCACTGACGCGAGTGTGCTCAATGATCGGCACATTAAATCGATTGCGCTCAGTCCTATTGCCCCAAAGCCCGTCAATGACATTGACCATGAAAACGTGGTTGAATTCCTGCCCTTTGGACTTATGAGCCGTCATGAGCCGCACTCCGCCGACATGGTCGACATAGCTTCTCTTGGTCGCAAGGCCATGGGCGCTGACGATCCCGATGTATTCAATGAAATCTTTGATGTAAAAAGTATTCTTGGACTGAGCGGCTTTGACGATCTTCTCGAAGAAAGCTTCCAATGAAGACATTTGTTCCAGAGAATCCGGTGCGGCGATGATCGAGGCCAGTATATTGGTCTCTTGAATGAGCTTCTGAAGAAAGTCAGGAAAAGGCATGGTTTGAGATTCACCGGACCATTTCACGACCCTTCCATAAGAATCTTTGAGGCTCCGATCTTTTTTGATTATTTGGGCCAAGGGAACAACCTGCCTATTGGCCAAGACGCAAGCACCCGAGACCGCCGCTGGATCGTTTTTTAATTCTGGCAACAACAAAGCCTGACCAAGATATTCGCTGTTTGAAGGATCATTGATCGCCCGGCAAAGAATTATTATCTTTGCAGAATTGATGTCGTTCAAAATATTGTGATCCGACTCGATCCGATGGATTACTCCATGAGCCGTTAAAGCCGCCGAGATCCTTTCTGCTTCTTTGTTTTCCCGGTAAAGAACGGCAACCTCTTCCGACTTCTCACCCTTTTTTACCAGCCTTTCGATCAAGGTCGCAATATAATCCAATTCATCGCTCAAAGTCGGAAATTCATCGACAAAGATCGGTTTTGTCCCGATCTGCAAGGAGATCAGCTTCTGCCTCTCCCGACCTGGCATTCCTGGATTATTCATAATAAGGCTATGTGAAGCATCGAGAATGCCCTGATGCGAGCGGTAGTTATGCTCCAAATCGATCACTTTGGCCTGTTTGTATTTCCTGGAAAAGAAAAGGAAATTGTCCAGAGAAGCGCCCTGAAAGCGGTAAATGGCCTGCTTATCGTCTCCGACAATGAAGAGATTCGGCGACTCGTCAAAGTCCGAAAGCAATTCAAGTATTCGATTCTGCGAGGCATTGGCATCCTGGTGCTCATCGGCCAAGATGTATTGGTAAGTCTCCTGAAGAATCAATTTGAATAGATCGTTCTCCTCCATAGCCCGGATCAATTCCAGCAGCATGTCGTCGAAGTCGTAGAACTTTTCTTCAGCTAACTGCTCCTCATATTTCTCATAAAGAAATGCTAGCTCGAGGTTCTTCTCATTTCTTTTAGTAAGCTTCTCCAATTCAGCCGCGGTGATATTACCCGACTCCTCCAATTCGGCCTGATCCCTCTCAACGCTGGCTTTTAATTCAGCCGGAGAAACATTTTCTCTTTTAAGGACTTGAATCTCGCTCAAAACCGGCCTCACGTAATAACGCGGATCACCGTAGGGCCGCAGTATTTTAATCGATTTTGAATCGATCAGCTTCTCCATTATCTTAATTTGTTCGGCATCGGTGATGATCTTCGAACCAATAATTCTTGGAAAATAGTCTGGATATTTCTGAATAATTGATTCAGCAAAGCCATGGAATGTCTGGATATTGACCTTATAAGCCGCCGACCCGATTATTTCAACCAACTTTCGACGCATGGCATAAGCACCGGATTCGGTAAACGTCAAAGCTAGAATACTGTCAGGTGCTGTATCAGTTTCTTTTAAGATATTGGCGATCCTAAGAGTTAGAATAGTTGTCTTTCCTGTTCCTGGTCCTGCTATGACCATAACCGGACCATCGATGGAATCGACAGCCTTTTTCTGGGCCGGATTGAGGACCTCGTAGAGCTTGTTGAATTCAGATGTTGATTCGGGAGACATTTGTTGATTATAGGACTTTAAGCAGCAAAAAGTAAACACACCCCAATTGAGAATCACGCCAGCCGCGCCCGCAGGCGAGAGAAGTGTCGCGAAATTCGAGCGAAGCGAGAATCGGAGCGACACTTGTCTCGCCGTTAGGGCGCGGGGTATTTGTTTTCACACTGGATTCCCGCCTTCGCGGGAATGACACGGACTAATAATTCTTCAACCTATTTATATTATCATGCTGTCTGATCTTCTCATGAGCCTTTGCCTCTATTTGTCGTATGCGCTCGCGGGTCACGCCGAATTCACGACCAACTTCTTCAAGAGTATGCGTGATGCCGTCGTTCAGTCCATGACGCATTTCAAGAATCTTGCGCTCTTTTTCCGACAAATCATTTAAGATTAGATTGACTTGATCGCGGAGAATACGGCGAGAGGATTCCTGGTCTGGAGAAAGAATTTTATCGTCAGCGATGAAGTCTTGAAGCGTGGACTTACCATCGTCACTATCGTCACCAACCGGGCTTTCCAATGAGACGACGTCCTGTTCGATCTTCTCTATCTGATAAATTTTCTCAACATCAAGATCCATTTCCATCGCGATCTCATCGGCCAAAGGCTCGCGACCAAGGTCGTGACTCAATCGTCTGACAACTTGCTTATATTTGGCGATCGTTTCCACCATGTGAACGGGAACTCGAATCGTTCTCGACTGATCAGCAAGAGCACGTGTAATTGCCTGACGGATCCACCAAGTGGCGTAAGTAGAGAATTTATAACCCTTCGTCCAGTCAAATTTATCAACGGCACGGAAAAGGCCGAGGTTGCCTTCTTGAATAAGATCAAGCAAAGTCAGATCTGGACTGCGACCGACGTATTTCTTGGCGATGGAAACCACCAAGCGGAGGTTGGCCTTGGCCAAAAGATTTTTGGCTTCGACATCGCCGACCTGGATGCGCTTGGCCAGCTCCTTTTCCATGCTGGCGTTAATAAGAGGATACTGTCCTATCTCCTTCAAATACATCTGGATGGAATCGTAAGCCGAATCAACCCCGCCGCGCGAAAGATGGGGTGCGGCTTTCTTGTGAGTCAGATCCTCAACTTCCAAAAGTCCGCCGCCTTCAAGAACATCGACATTGGCGCCGGAAAGCTTCTCATAGAGCTTATCCAGGAAAATGATGTCGTTCTCGATCTGAGGGAATTCTTTGAGGATCTCGTCGTAAGTCACGAAACCGCGATCGCGACCCTTCTGGACGATCTTATTGGCGCGCATTTCAAAATCCTTGGTCTTGTCGGCTTTGTTCTTGAAGACTTTTGGTGCGGCAGAAACTAACTTGCTTGAAGATTTTTTGGCAGAATTGGGCCGGCGATTGGGCTGATTTTTGATGCGAAAAGCCGTTCTGGCATTCGAATGCCTAGAACCACGACTAACCCTGGGGGCCGTTCTTTTGGTTTTTCTCATATTATAGATTTATTTATATTAGGTATGATTCTAAGGGAAAACATGAACGATTGCAAGCACGCGTTTGTGTCATTCCCGCGAAGGCGGAAATCCAGGATCAGTGCAAAGTCCAAAATGCAAAGTTGTAGTGAATAGTTATTAAGTTATTTGTGACGAAAACTATCAACTATTCACTAAAACTTTGCACTTTGGACTTTGCACTGTAAACTTTTGTTTTTGATAATATCCTGGATTCCCGCCTTCGCGGGAATGACACAGGAAGATCCTCCCTAGACTCCTCTCCTCTTCTTCCCCACCTCCGCCTTCCTAATGGAAAGAACTTGGCACTTCTTCGCCAATTCGGCGACTTTTGAATTGTCACCTGCACTCTCAGCTTTCCTCAATTCACCCATCGTTAAAATCAAATCCTGGTTAATAATATCCTCTTCAAAGTTAGAAATAAGTTCTTTCATATGTACGTCCCAACGATCCTTTTCGGTGCCATAAAATGTCTCCGCTTCGAATGACAGATCAGCCAAAAGCGGTTCGATTCTCCTGATCCTTTCCTCATAAGAAGCATCCGCAATCTTCTTTATCTCCTCGCGGAATTGAACCGCGGCACCTTCATTCACACTTTCCATTAAAGTGAGCAGTCCGAACATCCGCCTTTCCACCAAATCAATGCGCGGCACCACCGAATTAGATTTCTCGTTTCCATTGAAGCCGCTCCCACTTTGGCCACTTCTAATATCTTGCGCCGGTTGATTATTGCCTTGCCCTTCGTAGCCCCGCAGGGGCGAAGTAGGGGTGTTTGCCTGCCCTTCGTAGCTCGCTTTTTGCGAGCGAAGTAGGGATGTTTGATTATTCTTATTCGTTTTTTCAAACTTCCTCAAATCCTCCCAAACCGACTGCTCATTCAACTTCGTCTGCTCACCAATGACTTTTATGAAATAAGCCTTGTCCATTTCACTATCTATTTTTGACAGGAATGGGAACAGGCGCTCTTTGACCACCCTGCCAAGGACATGCGGATCCTTCGTCTCTTTCATGATGTTTCCTAGCTCAAATTCGATGACATGTTTGGCATTCTTGAGGACATTCTTCCAGCTTTCTGGGTCTTTTAAGATTAAGTCCGCCGGATCCTTGCCGCCCTCAATATCGGCGATCTTTACGGACATCCCCATTGAAAGCGCCGTTGCCGCCACGGCTCTCATGGCCGCGACTCTTCCGGCTTTGTCGGAATCGAGTGCGATAATCATATTCGGGCTTAATCGTCTGACCATTCCCAGATTGCTGACAACCCCGCTCTGATCATTGGCCTGATCCGTTAAAGCCGTACCCGAAGCGGCCACGGCGTTTTTTATTCCGCACTGATGAGACAAAACAAGATCCATTTGTCCTTCAACAAGAATAGAATAATTAACACGACGAATCTCGTTCTTGGCTTTATCGAGACCGAATAGGATCTGTGACTTGGTAAATAGCGGCGTTTCGGGACTATTTAAATATTTAGCCGACTTGCCGTCATCCTTAAGAATTCTTCCAGTAAAAGCCACAACGCGCCCGCTGGAATCCATTATAGGAAATATTACGCGGCCCCGAAAGCGGTCGTAATAACCAATCTTGCCATCCTCACGCTTTTTAATCAACCCCGCCTTTTCCATAAAAGCCTCATTCCAGCCTTTCTTTTTGAGAAAATCTAATAGATTCTGCCAACCCTCGGGCGCCCAGCCGATTCTGAAAGACTCACGAGTCTCCTGATTTATTCCGCGGCTTTTAATATAATCTTTGGCAACGGTTGATTTCAAATACTGATCTTCGAAGTATTGCGCGGCTTCTTCTGTAATCTTAAAAAGCCTGTCCTTATCACTATCAGCTTTTTGATCTACAACCAATGGTACACCGGCTCTTTCGGCCAAGACTTTAAGTGCACCGCGAAAATCCAAACCCTCGAATTGCTCGACGAATGAAAAAATGTCGCCCTTGGCGCCACAACCGAAACAGTAATACCCGCCACGCTCGGGAGAAATGAAGAATGAAGCGGTCTTCTCATTATGGAATGGACAGCGGGCTTTGTAGGAACGTCCGGCTTTTTCAAGCTTGACGTAAGAGCCTATCAATTCCTCGATAGGCATCCGGGCCTTGATCTCTTCGACGGTGGTGCGGTTCATTGTCATGTGCCAAGTATATGTCAAAGAAGGTGAATTATAAAGGCATCGACCTGGTCCGACCTGGTGGCGCGGCACATCCTCTTTTCACCCAAACCAAAAGTGACGAAAATATTCGTCACTTTTTACTTTTTTTCAAAAACCAATACTGGGTCCACCTTGGTCCAAACGCAAAACCGGCTCCCCTTCTTGGAGAGCCGGTTTTTTGATTGCCTGAAAATCCTCCATCCTTCGGCTAACGCCTCAGGGCACCCCCTTTTTCAAAGGGGGATTCTCCAACGTACCCGTTATTACTTAAGAGATTTCAGATACTCCTCCGCTGATTTCACCACTGCCTCCAGCATAAAATTCTCATAATCATCCTTGCTCCCACCGGTTTGAGCTTTTTCCAAGGAAGTCACGTACACCCTTCTGTCCTCTGGATGAATAATGACTGGCGGAAAATTATTTTGCATCAAAATGAGATTAAGCAAAAGTCGAGCCGTTCTGCCATTACCATCCACAAACGGATGAATGGAAACGAATCGATAATGAGCTTCAATGGCGACTGAAACCGGATGACCTTTGACGTCCTTTAGCCATTCTATAAATTCCTCCATAAGTTTTGGCACGGAAGCGGCATTGGGCATTATTGAAGTAGAGCCGGCAATGCGTACTGGTACAGTTCTCAGTCGGCCAGAATTGGCATCATCATTTTTCTGTAAGAGAATTCTATGGATATCCAATATTACCGGCAAAGTAATAGCGCTCGATTTCTGGTTATCTCTGGCGAACTTCTTAATGAATTCAACAGCCTCAGAATGATTCTTGGCTTCAATCAATTCTCGTAATTGTTTGCCATCTATACTTATATCTTTCTCAACCACCAAAGCTGTTTCCTGCCGCGTCAAAGTATTACCTTCAAGAGCATTCGAGGTGTAAGTCAATTCAATGCGATACCATTCATCAATATTCTTGGCCAAGGCTAAATCGAGGACGCCATGCTTCTCGATTTCTGACTTGATGGCATCGATTTTTGTCAGTAAGTCCTGTTGCATTGGCTCTAATTATAGGTATACGGGCGGGGTTTGTATACTTGACAAATAAGCACTATGTATGCTATACTACTAGCAGGATTTTGAGGTCTTTGAAAGATGTTTAAGGTGACTCCGAAAGGCTGGAAACTCGGCATTTTGGAGTCACTTTAAACAACAAAAGAAGGTAAACAATGTATGTGTGAAAACATAAGTCAGAAAATTGACCCTGTTATACGTGTCAATCGATCGATGATACCTCCAAATCCAATGTTTTGGACAGGAGAAGCCGTGGAAGGCAAAGCTCTGCACCTGGATCTCGAAAAAGTTGGGCCGAGTGAATATAATGTCACCGAACTGGGACACTGGCTATACAATGGTCAAATAGACAAAAATCGTGCATGTGTAAGGGGTGGCGAAATCCACAAATACCTTAAGAGGACTAATACACTCAAAACAATTCTGGGACTACTGGATTTGTTAGAGATCCAGAAGATGGGCATAACCTTTTTCCGAAAATATTTCCGGTGCTGGAGGTATCTCGGATGGAAAGGAATCGTACAAGACAGAAAGGGCAGGCTATTCGTTCCAGTAATTTACGATAGCGATGTAGTTCTTTCAGTCAATATGAATCATGTCCTACCTAGAGACACTGTAATTCTGGACTGGGATTCGTGTGATCAGAACTGTTTCACCGCCAATTCTCCCGCTCTTAGTTTTCCGAGTAACATGGTGGTTAGCCCACTTGGTTGAAAGAAACCCGAGCACAAGCTCGAAACTTTCATGGACTTTCCCCGCGATCAGCAATGGTCGCGGGTTTCTGTTTCCACCAGGTCGGACCTAGTAAACACAAAACCAGCTCCCTTTCTGGAGAGCCGGTTTTTTTGTTTGAAACTTTTCCACTTTTTACCTTAAGCTTTGGGCTTTAACCTTTACCCTTTAACCTTGCTCACTCTCCCCCGCGCTCACCGCATCAATCATCACCTTCTTCGGCGATCCCTCGAAGCCTGATCCTGCCGGTACAAGGCGACCGATAATGACGTTTTCCATGAGACCTGTGAGATCATCTTCAGCACCACGAACGGCGTTGGCAATAAGAACGCGAGTGGTGTGCTGGAATGACGCGGCTGACAAAAAGCTCTTTCTGGACAAAGATGTTTCGGTAATACCCATGACTAACTTCTCCGCTTTGGCGACAGCGCCTCCAGCGGCCTTGGCGGCTTCGTTTTCTTCGGAGAACTGGATGTCGTCGATGATCATACCCTCGGTCATATTGGTGTCTCCGCCATCGATAATCTTGCGGCGAGAGAACATCTGCTTCACGATAAGTTCGATGTGCTTCCTGGAAACGGTCTCGCCCTGAAGCTCATAGATCTTGCCGACTTCGGTGATGACGTATTCCTTGGCGCGCTCTTCGCCGCCAAATTCAAAAATCTCATCGATATCGGCGGAACCGTCCGTGAGTAGCTGGCCTTTCCTGACCTTGTCACCGGCTTTGACCATACTGGTGCGGCGATACGGGAAGGTGTATTCGATCTCGGCGGCTTTCTTTGGAACCTTTGCCTGCCTGCCGGTAGGCAGGTCTTCAATTTCAGGAATAACATAAATGACTTTTTCCTTGCCCAAATCCTTCATGCCGGTGACCATACCGTCAACCGTGCAGACTACAGCCGGATTCTTGGGACGGCGCTTCTCGAAGACTTCCTCGACACGCGGCAGACCCATAGTGATGTCTCCGCCTTGTGAGGCGGCGCCTCCGGCGTGGAAAGTTCTCATTGTGAGCTGTGTACCAGGCTCACCGATGGCTTGCGCGGCGATCGTTCCCACAGCTTCACCGAGAGCAACCAGCGTGCTCTTGCCCAGATCCAAACCATAACACTTGGCGCAGACGCCACGGATAGTTTTGCAGGAAAGAGGCGAACGGACTTTGACTTGAGTGAGACCAGCTTCCTCAACCTTGGTCGCATCGGCCTTGGACAACAGATGACCCTTGGCATATAGAACTTTACCGTCGGCGCTCATGATATCTTCGGCAATGATACGGCCGCGAATGTTCTTGGAAAGAGGAATATTCATACCGGAAGCGGTCTGCTTATGGATTATTATTGAATCCTTGGTTCCGCAATCCTCTTCAGAAACGACGACATCTTGAGCGACGACGAAAAGCTTACGAGTGAGATAACCGGCCTTGGCAGTGTTAAGAGCCGTGTCGGTGAGGCCTTTTCTTGAACCGTGAGTAGTGATGAAATATTCGATCGGAGTCAAACCTTCCTTGGAACATGAGAGGATGGGAAACTCGATGGTTTCGCCGGAAACGGATGAGATGAGGCCTTTCATTCCGACCATTTGGGTAATCTGAGAAAGAGATCCGCGGGCTCCGGAAGTGATCATGTCGTAAACCGAACCGAGCTTGTCGAGCGAAGCCGGAATGGCCTTCTCGACTTCGCCCTTGGCTTTCTGCCAGATCTCGATATGCTTCCTGACTCTTTCCTCTTCGGTAAGCAATCCTTCCTCAAACTGACCGCTGACTATATCGGCTGATTTCTTGCCTCTGGCGATGATCTCCTTCTTGGAATCAGGGACCATGATGTCATCGATGCCCCAAGTCGTGCCTGAATAGGTGGCATAACCGAAACCGAATGATTTGATTCTGTCCAGAATAGGCGCGACTTTGTCGGCACCATGAAGGATGATCATGTCATCAATGATCTGTCCAAGCTGCTTGCGGCCGACTTCTTCATTGATGAATGGGTAGTCTTCTGGCAACATGTTATTGAGCAAAATCCTGCCGACAGTCGTTTCGAGCAGAGTGTTCTTGAACTTGGCGTATTTGATATTATCCGGAGCCATGACTTTGACCTTGGCGCGCAGATTGATGGCTTCAAAATTCTCGGCCAACATAGCGGCCTCCGGTGATTCGAAAATCTTACCCTCACCAGTGGCACCAACCACAATCTTGGTCACCCAGAAACAACCGAGCACGATGTCGAGCATTTTGGCCACGACAGTCGGATCATTGTTTCCTGGCTTCAGAATATTCTTGTCAGCGGCCATGATCATCTTGGCTTCCATCTGAGCTTCATCTGAAAGCGGAACGTGAACGGCCATCTGGTCTCCATCGAAGTCGGCGTTGAAAGCTGTACAAACCAACGGGTGAACTTGAATGGCGTTGCCTTCGATCAAAGTCGGTCTGAAGGCTTGAATACCCAAGCGGTGCAAAGTCGGCGCACGGTTCAAAAGAACGTACTTGCCTTTGATGACCTCTTCGAGTATCTCCCAAACTTCACGGGACTGATCGTCAATCAGGCGATTGGCTCCGCGAATGTTGTAAGCCAATTCCCTCTTCAAAAGACCGGAAATGACGAAAGGTCGGAACAATTCCAAAGCCATGTGTTTCGGCAGTCCGCATTCGTCAAGTTTTAATTCAGGGCCAACAACAATGACTGAACGGCCGGAATAGTCGACGCGCTTGCCGAGAAGGTTCTGACGGAAAAGACCGCGCTTGGACTTCAAGCTGTCGGACAATGACTTCAATGCCCTCTTCTGAGCGGCGGCCGCAGCGGCGCCGGCGGAAGAGCTGTGACGAATAGAATTATCGATAAGAGCATCGACGGCTTCTTGCAAAATGCGCTTTTCATTACGGAGAATAACTTCCGGAGCATTGATCTCCTTGAGTTTCAAAAGACGGTTGTTACGATTAATAACTCGGCGATAAAGATCATTGACATCGGACGTGGCATAGCGGCCACCGTCGAGAGCGACCATTGGACGAAGTCCCGGCGGAATCACTGGAATACGGACCAAGAACATCCATTCCGGACGAACCTTAGCTTTGATCATCTGCTTAACGAGCGACAATCTCTTGGAAAGTTTCTCGCGATCAGCTGTGCCGGCCACATCATGCTCTTTGGTTAATTCGGCCAAGAGCTTGGTAAGATCGATCTTCTTCAAAAGGTCGAAGATGACTTCAGCGCCGATTCCCGCTTCAAATAATGCGCCATATTTCACCGCGTACTTGTGATAAGTCGCCTCATCCATGACGAAACCTTCAACCAGACTTTCGATCTCTTTTCTGGCGGTAATGACCAGTTCCTTCAAAGCTTCTTTGGTCTTGTCGTCGTTGGCGGTCTTGACCTTATTCTTGTACTCGCTATCCAATTCTTTAAGAAAACTCTCTTTTTCATTGTCGTGGACTTTGGTGACAATATAGCCGGCGAAGTAAACCACCTTTTCCAAGTCGGCTGTTGTCATGCCCAGAATCAAACCTATGCGCGATGGAACGCTACGAAGAAACCAGATATGTGAGACCGGTGTCGCCAATTCGATGTGGCCCATGCGCTCACGTCGAACTATTGACCTGGTGATCTCGACTCCGCATTTCTCGCAAACGATGCCCTTGTAGCGGATGCCGCGATATTTGCCGCAGTAACATTCGAAGTCGCGATCCGGTCCAAATATTCTTTCATCGAAAAGACCGCTCTTCTCGGAACGCTGGGTTCTGTAGTTGATCGTCTCCGGCTTGGTAACTTCTCCGTAAGACCATTCCATGATCTTCTCCGGCGATGCCAAGGTCAGTCTGACCAGGTCGAACTGTGTTGGATCGAGGGCTTTCTTGGTGGTTATTGTTTGCATGGTGGTTAGATTAAAATGTAAAAATCAAAATGGAAAATGACAATTTAAAAATTGATAATTAACTGGTAATGGTAAACTTGACTTTATTGCTCTCCTTGCCCCATGGTCTTACATATACTTTGTATTCACCCGGATCTAGCTTCACGAAATTACATTCCTGCGGCATACCTGAATAACTTCCAATGACCTTCTCCCCTTCTTGGCAAGGCTCTTTGACCTTAACTTTAATAAGAGAACTGCCGGTTTTGGAGTAATCGCCGAAGGTATCAGTCAACAAAATTTCTCTTTCATCTTGTCCTTCAAAATATACGTTTAAGTCACCTTCAAAGCCGGACAAATTCTGACCTTTTATCTCAACAATCGTACCAATAGGTCCAGATGACGGCGTAATTGAGGTTATAACAGGAAGAGACTGTGAAGAAGACGCTGTCTTCAAACTCGCCAAAATCTCCTTAACGGAATCAGCTCCAGCTAGCGACATAACTTTTTGTCCAATTTCACCTTCTCCGTCATCAGCGTAAACAAATTTTCCATCATCGAGAAGTGCTATAGCCGGACAAAGTTCTGATGCTCGACAATCGGCATAGTCCTTTTTCGTCATCACATCAATACCGAAGACATGGCCTTGGTCAGCCAAACCGAAATAGACTGCGTACGTATTACTGTCATCATATGGTTGTGAATAAACAAAATACTTATACCCTTTCCAAGATTCAGGAAATGTCAAAGTAAAACCGTACTTAGCGTCAGTATATGTTGGCCACTGGCCCGGAACTGAATTGGCCAATATGCTATTTTGCTCTTCAGAAAGATTCTGATTGGATTTGCTCTGCCAATTCCAGAAAATGCAGCCAGCGACAAGAAGAATCATGATGGCGATAATGATCGGAACTATATAACCTCTTTGAGTATTTGTTTTCATAATAATTTTAATAAATATTATATTCAATTACACCTCTTTTCATCTTTTGAATGCAAACTCGCGATCATTTCATCAACCGAATTGAAAGGTCCAACAATATTCTTACCTTCTCGTGAGTCTTTCAAAAGCCTATCGAGATTGCGTGCTGCTTTCTTATTTAAGATTAATGGTTGTGTTTTCATGAAGTTTAAATTAAAGATTAAAAATCAAAATTTTACTCTGTCATTTTCCATTTTGATTTTTACATTTTACATTTATTCCACCTCCACCTTGGCCTTCTTGCCCAGCTCGACATTCAGGGCCAGACCTCTAAGAGTCTTCAAAAGGACGTTGAACGAAGCCGGCAAGTTCGGCGGCATCATCTTCTCGCCCTTAACGATAGAATCGAATGTTGCAGAACGTCCAACGATATCATCTGACTTAACTGTAAGAATTTCGCGCAGAGTATGAGCGGCGCCGTGACCGAGGAGTGCCCAGACTTCCATTTCTCCAAACCTCTGACCTCCGCCTTGAGCCTTACCTCCGAGCGGTTGCTGAGTAATGAGAGAATACGGACCGATCGAACGCATATGGATCTTGTCTTCAACCATGTGATGGAGCTTGAGGATGTACATGTAACCAACGGCGATATCCTGCTTGAAATGTTCGCCGGTGCGGCCGTCGCGAAGCTTCATCTTGCCTGACTTGTCGAAGCCGGCTTTGACCAGCTCTTCCTTGATCTCCGCGTCGGTTGCGCCAGTAAATGGCGGGACGATCGCTTGGTAACCGAGAGTGTTGGCGGCCAAACCGAGGTGCAATTCAAGAATCTGTCCAAGGTTCATGCGTGATGGCACGCCGAGTGGTGTAAGGATAACATCGATCGGTGTTCCATCTTCCATATATGGCATATCCTCTTCCGGCATGATCCTGGAGATGACACCCTTGTTACCGTGGCGACCGGCCATCTTGTCTCCAACGGAAACATTACGAACCTGAGCGACTTCAATATAGATTTTCTTAATGATACCGGACTCCAGCTTGTCACCTTTTTCTCTTGAGAATATTTTGACGGAAATAACGCGACCTCTCTTGCCGTTTTCCATTCTCTTCGAGGTATCCTTCACATCGCGAGCTTTTTCTCCGAAAATAGAACGCAGAAGCCTTTCCTCCGGAGTCAGCTGAGTTTCACCCTTCGGAGAAATCTTACCGACGAGAATATCGCCAGGCCTGACTTCCGCACCAATTCTAACAATTCCCTCTTCTGTAAGATTCTTAAGTTTAATTTCGCCGACGTTCGGAATGTCGCAGGTCGTGACTTCAGGACCAAGCTTGGTGTCGCGAACGTTCACAACAAACTCTTCAATATGAATGGAACTCCACTTGCTGTTCTTGACGACTCTTTCGGAAAGAATGATGGCGTCCTCGTAGTTGGATCCGGACCAGGACATGAAAGCGACTAGAGCATTGTGGCCGAGAGCGATCTCGCCGCGATCGGATGTTGAGGTATCAACCAGAATGTCTCCCTTCTTAACCTTGTCACCGACACTCACAATTGGCCTTTGATGGAATACGGTAAAGCCGTTGGTTCGGGAGAATAGAACGAGATTGTACTCGCGGCTCTTTCCACCTTTCGCAGGCTTGAATATGACTTTCTTGGCATCCACGTAAGTGATTTCGCCATCTTCCGGAGCGGCAATAACGCGACCGGTATCAATAACGGCTTTGGCTTCAATGCCTGTAGCCACAAAAGGAGCTTCAGGAATAAGACAAGGCGTAGCTTGCTTCTGCATGTTCGAGCCCATGAGCGCGCGGTTGGCGTCATCGTGATTGAGGAACGGAATGAGAGAAGTAGCGATTGAGAAAGCCTGATTGGTGGCCACGTCGATATAATCGACGTCATTCTTCTTGGCCAAAGCCGGTTTGCCGTTGATGCGGACTTCGGCTTCGTCAACAGTGATATTGCCGTCCTTGTCGTAAGGAGTGGCGGCATGGGCGATCCGGAAATTTTCCTCTTCAAGGGCATTCATGTAAACAATCTCTTTGGTGACCTTGCCGTTTTTGACCTTGGCGTAAGGGGTTTCGATCATGCCGAAATCATTGATGCGGGCATACATCGTCAGGCGCAAGACAAGACCGATGTTCGGACCTTCAGGAGTGTGGATCGGACAGAGACGACCGTAGTGGGACGGATGAACGTCGCGAACTTCGAAACCAGCTCTTTCACGGGAAAGACCGCCGGGGCCGAGGGCCGTCAGCGTGCGAAGATGCTCGATCTCCGCCAAGACGTTCTCTTGGAGCATGAATTGGGAAAGCTGGTTGGTCGTGAAGAATTCCTTGATCCTGGCTTGAAGAGGGCGCGGATAAATAAATGATATTGGAAGCGTAACGTCGGGCTCAACAGTCGACATTTTGTCTTGTATATTCCTCTTCATCTGGGTCAAGCCGAGACGAATGCGTTGCTCCAAAAGCTCACCGACATATCGGACGCGGCGCGAACCGAGGTGGTCGATGTCATCGGCCTGCATGTCGGGATTGGTGGCCAAAGTGACAATATGGGAAATCGTCGTGGTGATATCGTCGAGATTGAGGGTCTTCCTTTCCAAATCCTTTTCCGCCATCGGCTTACTGAAACGTTTGTTGAAACGGAAACGGCCAACGCGGGAAATATCATAGCGATTGGGCTCCAAAATGGCCTGAATGAAGGTTCTGGCATTGTCGACCGTGGCCAGATCGCCATCACGCAGACGCTTATATATCTCGACGTAAGCATCCTCAACGGTTTTGGCGTGATCCTTGCCCAAGGTCATTTCGATGACCTTTCTGGTCTCCGGATTGTCCTTGAATGTGTCCAGAATGGCCTCATTGGTAGCCGCGCCGAGAACGCGCAGGAGCGACGTCACCGGGAACTTCCTCTTGCGGTCGATGCGGCAATATATAGTGCCATCGGCGTCGCTCTCGATCTCCATCCAGACGCCGCGGGCCGGAATGATCTTGGCCCCAAAATAATTCTTGCCCTTGACCTCTTCCGAAGTGAAAAAGATCCCGAAAGAACGGGCCAATTGAGGAGAGATTATGCGTTCAACACCGTTCACGATGAAAGTGCCATGATCGGTCATGAGAGGAAAATCTGCCAGAAACATTTCTTGCTCCTTGACCACATTCAAGGACTTGTTCTTCAAAGTCACCTTGACCTTGATCTGGCCCTCATAGTTCATCTTGTTGTTCTTGGCGTAATGCTCGTCGTATTTCGGGCGCATAACCTCCAAGCCACCGATCGAAAGCTCGAATTTCTTTTCGGCATAGTCCTTGATCGGGGAAAACTCCTTGAGAAGGTTCTCGAAGCCGCTCTCGAGAAGCATCGTGAAGGAGGTCAATTGGGATTCGACCAAGTTGGGCATCTCAGTGAGCGGAGTCTGGTATCTTGAGAAATATTTCTTCGGTCTGGTGGTTGTTGACATTTTATTAAAAGTTTATCGAACCCCTGTTGATAATAAACACAAAAGATCCGTTTTTTTGGAAACGGGCGCGAAATTCTGTGGCACTTAATAAATTGTTTGCACTGTAGGATTAATGGTAGACCTTTCTAATCCCTCGCTTTGGCCCTTCGTAGCTCCTCGACAAGCTCGGAGCTACTCAGGACGCTGCAGAACACAATCTGCGAAGTTACAGGGAGCCTAGCATACGTGGTTTTCTTGTCAAGGGGTAGTTGTGCACAGGGGTCTATTTGTGCTGAGACATTAGTTCTTTCGCTTCCTGGCTGGCTTTCGGACATAGACATCCAGATATTCGTAAAATTCGGCTTTTTCAAGTTTAGTGGAATTGATCTGCTCCAAGGCGGCGGACAGATCATGTCTCATTTGTTCATGAATCATGCCGGTATGACGCTCATAGTCTTCATTTAATTGTTTTCTGACATCAACCGTATGATTCACAAAATCCTCATGAAGCTGTTTTTTCAATTCAACCCTATCTCTTTCGTTGTCTTCGTGAAGCTGTTTCATTAATTGGGTCCTATCACGTTCATTGTCTTCGTGAAGCTGTTTCATTAATTGGGTCCTATCACGTTCATTGTCTTCGTGAAGCTGTTTCATTAATTGGGTCCTATCACGTTCATTGTCTTCGTGAAGCTGTTGCAATAATTTCACTCTGTCTCGCTCATTATCTTCGTGAAGCTGTCTAATAAGACTCGAAAACTTTCCATCAATGGATTTTTCCAATCGATCAAACCGATCACCGACCTCATCCCTGAATTCATTGAATTCAGTTTTGGTCACATAATCTTGTTGTAACGGCGAAATAGTCATATTTTGCATCGTGGTTCAAATTATCGTTGATAATTTGGCGTTTTGGTCTTTATCTTAAACTAAATAATGGCAGGTTATGCCACAATTTTACTACCGCCAATTATTTGCACAAGTTCACAAAGACTATTTTATGTTTCGTAACGATTTTTTCTTGTTCTTCCACTCGTCAATCTTGGCATGATGACCAGTTAAGAGGATTTTTGGCACTTTGTAGGTCTTTTTCCTGTAAGTAATGGCTTCCGGACGAGTGTAGACATCGGAACTGGCAATACGTTCTTCTTCAATAGATAAATTATCGCCGATGGCGCCCGGTATTCTTCGAGTTATAGAATCGATGACAATCATGGCCGGCAATTCACCGCCAGTCAAAACGTACGGACCGACTGATATATCGACCATCGGAAAGACTTTTTTAATTCGTGCATCAATACCCTCATACCGTCCGCATACCAATACAATGTCCGAATATTTCTTGAACGATTCCGCCATCTCATTTGAGAATTGTTTTCCTGCCGGACTGAAGAATGCGATTAAAGTTTTGAGTTTTGAACTTTGAGCTTTGAGCTTCCGTCCTACTGCTTTCTCAATTGCTTTTATAATCGGAAGCGCTTCAATCACCATCCCTGGTCCACCACCATAAGGACGACTATCAACTCTTCTGTCGGCATAAGTCAGAGGCTGGCCCTTCCTGGAAGGTACGGTAAAGTCACGGGGGTTATAGTATTTGATATCGATTAAGCCTTTCTCTAAAGCTCTTTTGACGATCGAAACGTTCAAATAGGAGTCGAAGGATTCCGGAAACAAGCTGATAATATGGAATGTGGTCATTGGATTGTGTTTTGACAGTACCATGAATTGTGGTTTATGACAAATGTTGTTTCTTCCATCAGACACTTCTTCTTGTCATTCCCGCGAAGGCGGGAATCCAGTGCTGAATACCAATTAAGGACTTCAAATACCCCGCACCCTCTCGGCGAGACAAGTGTCGCTCCGATTCTTCGCTTCGTCATTCGACTCTGAGAGTCTCAGACTCGATGAGCTCGAATTACGCGACACTTCTCTCGCCTGAAGAGGGTGCGGCTGACGTTTTTTCATCCTTATATTTCATTTGTTGTTAGATCCTGGATTCCCGCCTTCGCGGGAATGACAAACGGTAACATCCTCTTGAAAACAAAAAAGCGAGCCTTGCCCGCTTCTTTGTCTGCGTTTACCATTAACGAAAAACTAACAACTACTATCCCAACTTCAGGTCCGCCATAGCCTCGTCAATGGTCTTGGAATTCGGTGTTGAGAGCGGAACAGCCGGTGGCATTTCGGCCAGGCGTTCCGGGGACTTCAAACCCCCAACTGGTTCGTTAATCTTCAAGTTAACGCGGGAATTGTTCTTCATACCGACAACGCGAAGAAGAGTCCTGATGGCTTTGGCGGTGTTGCCCTGGCGACCGATGATCTTGCCCATATCGGCGGCGCCGACTTCGAGAGTAAGGAGGACGCCCATTTCGTCAACCGTCCTGTTGGTCTTGACTTCGCCCGGATTGTCAACAAGAGCCTTGATAACGTAATCGAGAAACTGCTGGTCTTGCTGCATAATCGTAAAATTATTTCTTAAAGGCGTACAGGTAACTGTGCTGTACTGGGATTAGTTTAGCAGAATTGAAAAGCGCGTCAATGTCGCAGGGAGATATTGGTAATTAGATATACGATATTAGAGGTAAGAGGTAGGAGTTAAGAGATAGGATATTAGATATATGATATCGGATATAGGAGAATCGCGAATGCGATTTCTCTTATATCGAATATCTAATTACTAATATCTTGGGAGATTAGACGGCTGGTGTCGCTTCAACAACAGGCGCTGCCGGCTCAGTAACAGGCTCTTCTTTCTTGACCTCTGCCTTCGGAGCGGCAGCAGGAGTTTCCTCAGCCTTCTTTTGTACAGTCTTCTTTGGGAGAGCGTTCAACTTCTTGCCAGTGATGACTTTCTGGGAAATAAGGAAATTGTGAAGCGTCAGAGAGAGCTTGGCGCCCTTGGACATCCAGTGTTTGACGGCTTCGACGTCCAACTGTTTGGCGGCATCATTCTTGAGGCGTGTATCATACCAGCCCAAATTCTTGAGATATTTGCCGCTCTTGGGACCATTCTTGGAATCAGTCAAAACCACGCGAAAAGTCGGTTCGTGCTTGCGGCCGGTCCTTTGCAGGCGAATCATTAACATGTGGGAAAGATTAACAGATAAGGGTCGAAAAGGCAAATTAGGTGGTAGGCCGTTCGGCTCTGAGAGCCTCAGGCTCGAAGAGTTTAGGGAGTAGGTTGTAGAGGCCGAGATAATTACTAATTTCGACCACTAACAATATTACTGATGACTTTCACCACCCTTTTCAGTTGCCTCTTCGTCGTCCATCTGCCAAACGAGAACCTTATTGACGTTTTACTGTCCGCCCCGATAGCTTTCAAGACATAAGATTCTTCCTCATCGCCCAGGCAGGAGCTTTTGGTTGAACAAGCAATGCCTTTGGCGTCCAGTTGCAGGACAAAGAATTCATTATCTATTCCAGGAATTGAAATATTCAAGATATGTGGGCTTCGGTTTACCATGTCAGACATGGTAAAACTGGAAACACGGCTTCCTGGCTTATTAGTCGTTACCATGTCTGACATGGTACGAACGAAATACTCCCTCAACTCCCCTATCCTCTTCCTCTCCTCAAACCTTTCATCTGCCGCCAATTCTAAGGCCTTGGCAAAACCCATGATCGCTCCAATATTTTCCGTACCCGATCTCATTCCTGCCTCCTGACCTCCACCTTGGAGAATAGGCACAATCGGAGTTTCCTTTTTAATATATAGCGCGCCGATTCCCCTTGGACCATATACTTTGGCACCATCCAAGGTCAGCAGATCAACACCCATCTTTTCAACATTCAATTCTTCATAGAGGGCGGCTTGGGCGGCATCGGTGTGAAAGATCGGATAGGCGTATTCCTGGAAATCAAAAGCTGGCTTGGGATTATTCTTGCGAAAAGTTCGGATGACTTTGGCAATCTCTCGAATAGGCTGAATAGTGCCGATCTCATTGTTGACTGTCATTATAGAAACGATGACGGTATTCGGTCGCAACTTATTCTTGAGATCATCTAATGAGATCAGACCGTTTGAATCAACTGGCAAAATATCAACGGCCACACCTTTGCCACTCAGATAATTGGCCGTCTCACGGATTGAGGAATGTTCAATCACACTGATGATGATATTCATCTTGTCGTAATCAACGCCTTTTTCCCGTAAAGATTCGATGCTTCCGATCAAAGCCAGATTATTGGATTCGGTTCCGCCACTGGTAAAAATAATATTGTTATGTTGGGCTTGAATAAAACCGGCAACTTTGGCCCGCCCCTCATTCATGGCCTTTTTGGCGGCAACACCCTCCTTGTATAGAGAAGAAGGATTGGCGTATTCGATAGTCGAGTACTTCCTTATCTCCTTCTGGACTCGACGGTCGATGGGAGTTAGAGAGGCGTAATCGAGATATATACGACGGTTGAACATGTGTAGAATTTAGCACAAAAAAAACAGGGTCGCTACGTTGGCTTGTAGCGACCCCTCATTTATTCGACTTCGATTTTCCTCCTGCTCTAGATTAAGACCGCGTAGAGCCTAGGGGGTGAATCCAGCCCTCTCTATTCTCTCAAACAATGCCGGTTTAACCAACCGGTGTTGATGCCAGTGCCAACTTTATCGTCCCGAGACTTGAAGTGCGCGGCGAACGTGTCGCACGCACATTGCTCCTGAACGAAAGAGAAGCTGCCGCTGATCCGTTGATATTGTATCGACGGATTGTATACCCACATGAGATGCCAAACGCCAAATAGACTGCGTCTGACTTCTCTTCGGCAACTATTGTGTACATACCGTGTAAGAATATATACCTGTAGGAAAAATAATGCAAGTACCAGTCTCCTCCCATACATAATGAGCCTCAAATAGTTCCACTGTCCCAGGGAAATGAGCTCAATTTCCCTTGAGCTGTGGATAACGGCATGATTGATGAATTATGAACATCATCATGAACGATTCTCACATAGTGAGCGTA
>CAIMKX010000046.1 GCA_903842025.1 uncultured bacterium
CATGATGATGTTCATAATTCATCAATCATGCCGTTATCCACAGCTCAAGGGAAATTGAGCTCATTTCCCTGGGACAGTGGAACTATTTGAGGCTCATTATGTATGGGAGGAGACTTTCAGTGACTTTGTTTCGTAATGTGTTGTATACTGTAATGGATGTTTTAATCATACAAGAGCGACCTTACGGTCGCTTTTGTATTTTATCAAAATATGTGGTTTGGAGCATTTCGTAATTCGGGGTAATTACCTAATTTCTAATTAACCTAAGAAATGACCAAACCCAAATTCATAGGATTTTGACATTGAGATTTGGGATTTTCTTAGTAATTAGTAATTAGGTAATTAGAAATTTGCAGATAGGTCAATTCCTGCTGATATTGTTCAGAATCATTGGACTTTATGTTACAATAGTCACATGGCAAAGAGAATAAACACTCGTCTGAAGACCTCTCGTTCCAGAAAGACGGCCAAGCGTTTGGCCAAGAAGAACGCCTGGAAGAACAAGAAGTAGTCGCGTTTCATTCATGCAAAACGACAACCGCCAAATTGCAGTGTTCGGGGGAGGTTGTTTCTGGTGCACGGAGGCGGTTTTCAATTCTCTAAAAGGGGTGATTTCGGCCGTGCCTGGCTACACTGGCGGAAATATTGCCAATCCATCTTACGAACAGGTTTCAACCGGCAACACCGGGCATGTCGAAGCGGTCAGGATCGAATATTATCCGGCCATCACTTCCTACGAAGATTTGTTGACGGTCTTTTTCAACACTCATGATCCGACGACTCTGAATCGCCAGGGCAATGATGTTGGCACGCAATACCGCTCGGCAATTTTCTATTCAAACGAAGATCAACATCAGAAAGTCCTGAAATTTATTGAAGAGCTGAATGAGTCCAAAGCCTATGACAAACCTATCGTCACTGAGATTATGCCTCTAAGTGAATTTTATCCGGCCGAAGATTATCATCAGAAATATTATGAGACGCACAAGGACGCTACATATTGTCAGCTCATTATCGCTCCGAAGCTGGAAAAATTGCAGAAGAGGTTCAAGGAATTGCTGAAGTGAAGATTCTTGATATGTTGCTAAAAATATTGTAACGTTTAACCATAATGGAAGATCTACGACAGTGGTCTGAACAGGACATATCCACAAAGAAGGTTATTCCGGCCATAACTAGAGCGGGTTGGGATGTCGTGTCTCAGGTTAGAGAGCAAATGACCTTTACGGATGGTCGTATTAATGTCTATGGGAAAATCATAACGCGAGGCGAAAAACGAAGAGCTGATATCATTCTTTACTACCGACCCAATTTGCCTATCGCAGTTATCGAAGTTAAAGACGCCAATCATCAGCCGAGTTCCGGCATGCAGCAGGCCTTGAATTATGCCGACGCGCTAGACATACCGTTTGTTTACAGCACCAATGGTCTGGAGTTTGCGGCGCATTATCGATTGAAGGTTTCAGGAAAGACTGAAACTGGATTTGGTATGGAAAATTTTCCTGGTCCGGAAGAGCTTTTCAAGCTGTATTGTGAGACCAATGGAATATCGGCTGAGGTAAACAAAGTGATTTCGGAAGAATATCATTCAGATATTTCAGAGCGTGAGCCACGGTATTATCAGCAAGTCGCCATAAATAGGGCAGTTGAAGCGGTTGCGAAAGGTAAAGACCGGATCTCGCTCGTCATGGCCACAGGTACAGGGAAAACATATACAGCGTTTCAAATCATTTGGAGACTTTGGAAGGCTAAGAAGAAAAGAAGGATTCTATTTTTGGTCGACCGTACGGCATTGGCTACGCAAACAATGCAAGGAGATTTCAGGTATTTCGGGGACAAAATGACCAAGATTGAAAAGAAGATTGCAGACCCGTCTTATGAAGTTTATGTTGCTTTGTATCAGGGTTTAACAACCGGCGAAGCCGATCCGGAATCTCTGGAATCGGAGAAACAATTGTTCAAACAGTTTTCTTCGGATTTCTTCGATTTGGTAGTTGTCGATGAATGTCATCGAGGTAGTGCCAAAGCTAATTCAGCTTGGCGTGAAATTCTTGATTATTATTCCAAAGCAACGCAAATTGGTCTTACGGCGACACCCAAAGAAACTGCCGATATCAGCACCTCGGATTATTTTGGAGATCCAATCTATACATATTCTTTGAAACAGGGAATAGAAGACGGTTTCCTGGCACCTTATAAAGTCATTCGATATATTCTTGACAAAGACATTGAGTGGCGTCCGAATAGTCTAGTTCTTGATAAGAGCGGCAAACCGATTGAAGATCGTATCTATAACGTTTCAGACTACGATCGGAATATCATTATCAAGAATCGAACACGTCTTGTCGCTGAAACCATAACAAAATTTGTAAAAGAGACCGATCCGATGCAGAAGGCGATTATTTTTTGTGTAGATATTGATCACGCTGAACGCATGCGCCAGGAACTGGTCAATGCCAATAAAGATGAAGTACTGAAGAATCATCGTTATGTTGTACGTATTACTGGCGACAATGATGAAGGAAAGCGAGAGATTGAAAATTTGATAAATCCTGAATCTCCATATCCGGTTCTCGTAACGACCTCAAAGTTACTTACGACCGGTGTTGATGCCAAGACCTGTAAACTTATTGTCTTAGATGCACCTATAAATTCGGTGACCGAATTCAAACAGATTATAGGTCGTGGAACGCGCATTGATACGGATCATGGTAAATATTATTTCACCATCATGGATTTTCGCGGCGTGACCAGATTGTTTGCGGACTCTGAATTTGATGGCACTCCGATCAAGGATATTGAACCAAAGAAAATAGAGAACGAAAAAGACATACCGTCTATTGCTAACGAAATAGAAAATGAGACCAAAGATGCTCCTGAATTGACTCCCCAAGAGCAAATTCTTTTTGATCCAAATGCTGAACAGTCAAAGCCAGAAGAAAAACCCATTGTTGAAGATGGTAGCGTCAAATTCAATGTTATTACGAGAGTAGTGAGCTACATTGATCCAATTACAGGTAAACTCATTACTGAATCTCTAACTGATTACTCAAAAAGGAAGATTCAAGAATCTTTCACTACTCTAGATGAATTCTTGAAGAAATGGACGATTACGGAGAAGAAAGACACAATCATTGACGAGCTACAATCGAAAGGCATAGCTTTTGATGAATTGAAAAATGAAGTTGGTCTCAATGTAGATGAATTCGATCTTATCCTTCATGTTGCTTATGGTAAAAAACCGCTTACGCGTCGAGAACGAGTTGAAGAAGTCAAAAAGCACGATTATTTCGGAAAATATGAAAATAGAGCCAGAGAAGTCATCGATGCTTTGTTGGATAAATATTCCGATCAGGGAAGCACGGCAATTGATGGAATTGAAGATCTTCGGGTCTCACCATTTGCTGAAATGGGAACACCATCAGAGATTGTGAACGACTTTTTTGGAGGAAGAGACCAATATATGGCTACAGTTAAGGAAATCCAGGAATTGCTCTATAAAACGCTATAAATTCATTGAGTATAATAAGGAAAAGCCATAATCTACCGTAAGAATAAGGGTTAAATAGATCTATGTTAAGTACTTGTATTTTACTTAACATATGTTAAGATAGCAAAACACACTTAACACAACATGAAAGAAATCAACAACAATAAGTATTTAAGCACGAGCGAAGTAGCCACTATTCTAGGTATAAGTCGCGTGGCAGTTTTTCAGAAGATAAAAGCTGGCCTTATTCCAGCTGAAAAAATTGGCCGAAATTATGCTGTAAAAGTTGGGGACTTGACCAAAGCATTAGAAAAAACTCTGACAGAAGACCGCAAGAAAGAAATTGATGAAGCGGTAAAAAAGGTTGTGGATGAATATGGAAAAACCTTGCGCATGCTCGGCAAGGAATAATTATCATGGTCATGAAACCAATAACAATCGCAGATATTGAATATGTTGCCCATCGCTTAGCAACAGAAACAATGTCGTGGAATGAACCTATTCCGGAATTTGTTACCAGATATCCAAATGTGCTCGAGCAATGCGTGGTGGCGCCGTTCCAGACGTACGATCAGAAACAGCTATATACCGGTCTTGTCGCACAAGCGGCGGTTTTGTTTTATCTTATGATCAAGAATCATCCTTTTCAGAATGGAAATAAAAGAGTAGCCATGGCCACACTTTTCTATTTTCTCTATAGCAATGGAAAGTGGATTAAAGTCGATGATCAGGAATTATATAATTTTGCCAAATGGGTTGCTGAAAGTAACGCTAAACTCAAAAACGAAACGGTTTCTGCTGTGGAGAAATTCCTATCAACTTATATGATTGATCTCAACTAACATGCCAATCCAGTCCATCATCAAAGCCATACAAGACATCATGCGCAAGGATCAGGGCGTGGCGGGTGATGGCCAGCGTATCGAACAGTTGGGTTGGATGCTTTTTCTGAAACTCTTCGATGATCAGGAGCGGACTTATGAACTTGAAGATCCGAAATACAAGTCACCAATAGCGGAAAAGCTTCGCTGGCGCAATTGGGCGGCGGACAAGGAAGGTATGACCGGTGACGAGCTTTTATCATTTATCAAAGATAAGCTCTTTTCGACCCTAAAGGAATTGCCTGCAAAAACCGATAAAAGAGCGTTAATTGTCCGCGAAGTTTTCGAGGATTCCTACAACTATATGCGCTCGGGTACGCTTATTCGTCAGGTTATCAACAAGATTAATGAGATAGACTTCAACAAACGGGACGATAGGCATCTTCTAAATGATATTTACGAACAAATTCTTAAGGATCTCCAAAGTGCAGGCAATTATGGGGAATTTTACACACCTCGGCCTTTAACCAAATTTGTCGTGGAAATGCTTGATCCCAGATTGGGCGAGATAATTCTAGATCCCGCCTGTGGCACCGGGGGCTTTCTGGTCAACGCTCTGGAATACGTTCGCGGACACTATGTGAAAACTGCCAAGGATGAGCAGGTTCTACACGGGACAGTACGAGGTACCGAACTCAAATCATTGCCTCATTTATTGGCGATCACCAATATGATTCTTCATGGCGTGGAGGTGCCCGACCAGATCCGTCGTGGCGACATGCTCGGCAAACCCCTTACAGAATATGTTGCTAAAGACCGCGTTGATGTTATTGTTGCCAATCCACCCTTTGGCGGTGCGGTCAAGGATGGCACCGAAAGCAATTTTCCCAGCGAATTCCGCACCAAGGATACCGCGCTGCTTTTTCTTCTGTTGTTTATTCATTTATTGAAATCGTCTGGAAGAGTGGGAATTGTGCTGCCTGATGGCGTTTTATTCGGTGAAGGTGTCGCTTCAAAGATCAAAGAGAAGCTTCTAACTGAATGTAATGTCCACACTATCATTCGCTTGCCTCAAGGAGTCTTCAATCCTTATGCTGGCGTCAACACCAACCTGGTCTTCTTTGAAAAAGGTGAGTCCACCAAGGAAATTTGGTATTACCAGCTCCCGCTACCTACTGGCCTCAAGCAATATACTAAGACCAGAGGTATTACTCATGCCGAATTCGAACCCGTCAAGAAATGGTGGGGTGGTGCAGATCGCAAAGGCCGAACTGCTAATGATCAGGCTTGGAAGGTTAGTATTGCTGAGATTCGAGCGAGAAATTGGAATTTAGACTTCAAGAATCACAAGGAGAAAGATGTGGCTGAGAAGAGGACAGTTGAGGAGATTGTGAATGGGATTGAGGAGAGAGAAAATTCAATCACGAAACTCTTGAGCGAAATGAAAAAGAGCATATAATGTCTGCATGGAATTTCGACCAAAAACATATAGAATGTACATAGATGAATCTGGAGATCACACTTATTCCGATGCTAAGAAATACCTTGGTCTGACTGGAATTATTTTTGATAATCAATATTATAGAGAAATATTTCATCCCGCACTTGAAGCTTTCAAGCAGAGACATTTTCCTCACAGTCCCGATGAGCCGGTTGTATTGCATCGCCGCGAAATAATTGATCGAAAAGGACGGTTTGGGGTGCTTAGAGACGTTTCGAAGAAAGAAGAGTTTAACGAAGATCTTCTTCATTTCTTGGATGAACATGAATTCAGAATAATCTCCGTTGTCATTGATAAGCATGCTCATCAGAAGAAATATTCTTATCCATTACACCCATATCATTATTGTTTGCTTGCTCTGCTTGAAAGATACTGCGAATTAATGAATGCGTACAACGTGCACGGCGATGTTGTGGCTGAAGGTCGTGGCGGCAGAGAAGATATGAAATTGAAAGAAGCCTACAGGAATTTATTTGAGACAGGATCGTATTACCACCCGGCGAAATTCTTTCAGACGTCGCTAACGAGTCGAGAGATAAAGATCAAATTAAAATCGGCTAACGTAGCTGGATTACAATTGGCCGATTTGCTCGCTCATCCATGTAAAGTTGAGATCTTGTTCGAAAATGATCGTCAAAAGGAATGGGACGGTGAATTCGAGAAGAGGGTATGTGACGTGATTCAGAAGAAATACAATAAGAACGACAAGACCGGTAGGGTAAAGTGGTATGGAAAGGTATTTATTGATGGAAAATAGAAAAGCCCCTTTTGGGGACTTCTCTACGCTAGCCCATACGGGCTATCCACCTCCAAGTGATTGGATTAGTTATAATTTAGCAAATTTTATACTTGCCGTCAAGTACGATTTTTCCGAGTTTAATATATCAAAGACTGTAGACTTTCGGTATATACCGAAAGTCTACAGTCTTTGATAACAAAAGTCAACAATAGAGCCGCTATTTGCCAAACAAGCAACGATTTTGCTACCGATGATATTGACTTCGATGATTTACTTGAAAACATAAAGATTTTGTTGCATTATATCATAAAGCAGAGAAAAATTTCATGGCACAAGAATCAAAAAGAACTAAGGCAATGAAACGAGCTTGGTTAATACGCTGGCATTTTTGTGCTCCTAGCGAAGAAGAACAGCTAAAAAAAATCGGAATAGACAACAAAATAATTGATGTTGTAAATACACGAAAAACCTTTGATCAAGTTATTGATATGGTCAAGGATATATACCGTCAAACACTCCTTTCTTTATCTGAAAAGATATTCTTGGAACATTATTCCGAGGGGAAAAAACGAAAGAAATATTTTTTCCAAAGAATATCAATGTTTACAAATTGCAATACTCCCTTATACAGACATTATATGAAATCATTTAGAGAAAACGGAATGAACCATCCCGTAACGGAAAATCTTTATTCTAAGTGGAGAAAATATCCAGTTCATGCAATTATTGGAAACAATCCAGCACTTGAGGCAATATTAGTTTACAATGTCTTTTGTTATAAAAATGTTGGTGGTGTAGAAATTTTGGAATGGGCCGAATTATTGGCTGATGGAACATTTAAGAAAGAAGCATATGAAATATAATTGGCCTACAAAAAAACTTGGAGAGTTATTGGACTACGAACAACCCGGTAAATATATCGTAAGTTCTAAAAATTATAGTGACGATTACAAAACACCAGTTCTAACCGCTGGTAAAAACTTTATTTTAGGTAAAACAAGTGAGAAAGATAATATTTTTCCGAAAGACAAATTACCGGTGATCATTTTTGACGATTTTACTACCGCAACACAATTAGTTGATTTCCCGTTCAAGGTTAAGTCTTCAGCCATGAAGATTTTGCACGTGAAGAGAGATGTCGCCGATATAAAGTTTATGTTTTATTTGATGCAAACCGTAAAACTTGATCATGTGACGCATAAGAGGTATTGGATATCCGAATATTCAAACATCGAAATCTCTCTTCCACCCCTCTCTGAACAAACGAAGATTGTTGCGAAGATTGAACGAGCGTTTGCGAAGATTGACGAGGTAGCGCGGTTACGGGCAAAATCGGATGAGGATGCAGCTGGACTCTTTCGGGCGGCGCTTGATGAGGTTTTTGAAGGGGCGAAGGAGAAAGGGTGGGAAGAGAAAGAGATAAAGGATATTTGTGAACATCCGCAATATGGTTATACCGCATCTGCTAAGTCGGATGATGTTGGCCCAAAATTATTACGCATTACTGATATTCAGAATGGATCGGTTGATTGGAACACTGTGCCGTATTGTTTATGTGAGAATATCGATAGGTATCGATTAAAAGACGGTGACATTGTTTTTGCTCGAACAGGCGCAACAGTCGGTAAGAGTTACTTGGTTAATAATCCTCCCAAAAAAGCTATTTATGCCTCATATCTTATTCGTCTTAGAGTAAAGGAACATATGTCGTCATCATTTCTTTCCTATTTCTTCCGATCAAATCAATATTGGAAGCAGATCATTGATGGTCAAGTCGGCATGGCTCAACCGAATGTAAATGGATCAAAGCTGGCCAAAATAAAAGTGCCGATTCCACCCCTTATCGAACAGAAAAAAATCGCTCTGGAGTTGGACGCTCTATTAGAAAAAGTACAGAAACTGCAAAAGTTGCAGGAGGAAGTTGGGAAAGATCTGAAAGAATTGAAGAAGGCTGTGTTGAGAGAGGTATTTGAAGGAAAGTAGGAATTAGTGATATAAATACAAGCAATATGATTACATTCTGGATACAGAGAGTGTGGAATTATCTGAAGATCAGAGGCATGGTTCTCTGGTGGACCATAAAATATGGCGGTAAAAAGAACATACCTCCGGAGCTCATTTTCGATCAGATGGATAGGACTATGTCGAGTTTGAAAGATAATCTCATGCAGGCGTTTCGAACCTTTGATGAAGGAACGACTCAAGAAGAAAAGGATCAGTTCAAATCTTTGCTTTCCAAAGTTCATAATCTGGGTAATGAACTTAATAACGCAAAAAACGATAGTTCAGAACGTGACGCATTATGAAACTCACAAGTGTTCTATATAAGAGAAAAATCTCTTCTGATCCTATTACTTCTTCTTCCGTAACTCAATCCCCAATTCCCTCATCTGTTTCTCCGGAATTTCGCTTGGGGCGCACATCATGAGGTCCTTGCCTTCGCCGGTCTTGGCGAAAGCGATGACTTCGCGGATATTCGGTTCGTTTTCGAGTAACATGATGAGGCGGTCGAAGCCCCAGGCGATGCCGCCATGTGGAGGAGTCCCTGAATTTAACGCGGCCAGCATGTGGCCGAAGTTCTTCATGAGTCTTTCCTCTTCGTAACCCATTATTTCAAAGACTTTCTTCAAAGCTTCCGAGCGGTGATTTCTGATGCTTCCGCCGCCAATCTCGTAGCCGTTCATGACGATGTCGTACTGAGTGGTCAGAATATTGGCGATGTTTTTCTTTTCCATAAGATCATTCATGTGTTCAGGCTTTGGTGCCGAAAAAGGATTGTGGGTGAAAGTCCAGCCAGTGGTAGATTCTGGGTCTTTTTCAAAGAACGGAAAATCGATGACCCAAAGGAAAGCCAAAAGATTCGGATCATTTTTATCTTCTCTGATGTCAGGTTTGTCAGAATTGTATTTCTCCATAGCCTCTTTGTAGGTTATTCTCGGGAATGGAATTTGCTGAATCTTCTTCTCTGGATAAATATTTTTTACAAGATCGATCAAAGCGCGCTCATTTATGGCTATGACATCTTCTGCCGTAACGAAGCTCATTTCCAAGTCCATCTGGATGAATTCTGGCTGGCGATCGCCACGGGTGTCTTCGTCACGGAAACAGCGGGCGAGCTGGAAGTATTTTTCGAAGCCGGCGGCCATAAGCAACTGTTTGTATTGTTGGGGCGACTGCGGTAGGGAATAGAATTTGCCATTTTCCAGACGTGAAGGCACAACGAAGTCACGCGAACCTTCCGGTGTCGTGGCTGACATATTGGGCGTTTCGATCTCGGTGAAGCCTTCGTTTGCGAACCAATTCCTGACAAATTGCGTCGCCTTGAAACGGTTCCGGATGTTCTTTTGCATTCTCGGGCGGCGCAAATCCAGATAACGATATTTCAATCGTGTTTCTTCTCCAATATCCATGCCGTCTCCGCGAACATCCAATGGGGGAGTCTGGGCTTCATTCAAAACCTCCATTTTTTTGAGTTCAAGTTCAATTTCGCCATTAAGTTCATTCTTGGCGACCATTTTGTCCGGACGTTTGTTGACTATGCCTGTGGCACGGACGACCCATTCCGGCCTGACTTGACCGGCGACTTCGTGAGCATCTTTGTTGCTTGGGAGAGCGACGGTCTGAACCTTTCCGCTCATGTCTCGAATGTCGATGAAGATTAACTTGCCATGATCTCTTCTCACATCGATCCAGCCGGAAATGCTGACTTCCTTGCCGATGTTTTCCTTGAGGTCCTTTATGTATGTTCGTTCCATTTTATTTGGATTATTATGCCAAAAGTATACATGCAATAGTGTGGATCTTCAAGTTTGAGTCTCCTCCCATACATAATGAGCCTCAAATAGTTCCACTGTCCCAGGGAAATGAGCTCAATTTCCCTTGAGCTGTGG
>CAIMKX010000047.1 GCA_903842025.1 uncultured bacterium
ATTCGTATGAGTCATATTGAGTACGCCAAAATCATGCATGAAAGCAAGCAAAAATTATTCGCCGCCATCAAGAAATGCTAAACTCATTTGAGGCTCATCTTACGATGGGAGAATACTCTGAAATCTACCACAGACTCAAACTTCAAAAACACGAAAACGCCAAAGGTCGCAAAAATCTAATTCACAATATTGACGCTCTTACGCTCGGCCTTCTCAAACAATCTCATGGCATCGCAACCAAGAAATCACTCTTTGAAATCATTGCTCCAAATTGTTCCTACAAAACCCTGGTGGTTTCCATTAACCGTTGTCTTGAACTCTTGAAGAAAATCATCTGCTTCATCATGATTGGAAACCGTCGTGATTGTCATCTGGTCAAGCATACCGATTCAACCGACCTGCCGGTCTGTTCAATCCGTAAAGCTAAACGCCACAAGACAATGAAAGAATTGGCTTCATGGTCAAAATCCAGTAAAGGTTGGTTCTATGGCTTAAAGCTTCATCTTTCAGTCGATCTTCTTGGTAAGATTGTCGGTCTGTACTTCACTACCGGCAAAACCGGCGATCGGGATATTCTGAAAGTCATGAACAAGGACTTGAGAGGTATATTCGTGGCTGACGCCGGATATGTCTCAGAAAAGCTTGAACGGGAATTCTTCATTGAAAATGAGAGAATGCTTCTCACCTGCACCAGAACGAATATGAAAAAGATCGCCACCCTCGATGATATTGAATTGTTGAAAACCCGCATGAGGATCGAGGACAACTTTGGTAACTTGAAACAGTTCCACAACCTGGTGAGTACAGTCTGCCGATCCATCAAAGGATACCTAACCAACTACATTTCATCCGTTTGTGCTTACATGATCGCCTAATTGTTTGTCAGTTTATTAACCCGTGTTTCTTTGTATCGTAAGTGAGAAAAACGAAAACTACAGCCAACTGTGGCTATTTGGGGTGGAAATGAAATCAGGGAGTTGGGGTGTTTCGTAATTCGGGGTAATTACTAAGAAAATCCCAAATCTCAATGTCAAAATCCTATGAATTTGGGTTTGGTCATTTCTTAGGTTAATTAGAAATTAGGTAATTAGAAATTTGTTTGTATGAATCCAAATTACCTGGATTATCCATCAAATGTAGTATGATGTAAGCATGTCGCCAGAAACCGCCGAAACATCCTATTCTTCGCAAACTGACGAGCAATTGGCCGAAAAATGCCGGAAACAGGACGACCAGGCTTTTCAGGAACTCATGAACCGCTATGTCCGGCAGATCTTGAATTTTGCCAGACAATACGCCAAAGCCTCCGAAGACGCCGAAGACATCACCCAAGACACTTTCTTCAAAGTCTGGAAAAATATTAAATATTACACCAAAGGCCGGATGTTCAAGCCTTGGCTCTATGCGATAGCCAGGAACACTGCTCTCGACCAGATCAAAAAGAAAAAGGCCTTGCCATTTTCCGATCTCGACGACAAGGAAAACGATTTGTCTTTTGCCGATACCGTCGAGGATCACGAGCCTTTGCCGCCGCAAATCTTCGAGACGAACTTCCTGACAGGCAAACTCAGCGACGCTCTCGAAGTCATCCATCCCGATCATCGGGCCATCCTTATCCTTCATTACAAAGAGGAAATGACCTTTGACGAGATCGCCTCGATCGTGAATAAACCCATGAATACGGTCAAAAGCTGGCACCGAAGGGCCCTCATCAAGCTTCGGGAAGAGTTGGCGCACCATATCGAGTAGGCCTGTCGTACTAAGGCGATGCCAAATGATTCCGCCAAAACAAAAGTCAAGGATGATTCCTGCCGGAGGATCGTCTGTTGCGTCATGCGGAAGGTCGAGCGAATAGAGATCAGACGTTCACGCATCAGGGCGATCGTTGGCGGCATCGTCTCCCTGTCGGTCGTTGTCGCCTTTGTTCCGGCGATCAGTTATGTTGTTTCCGTCGTTTTCCAGTCCGGTCTTATTTCTTATCTTTCTCTTATTACGACTGACAGCTCCGCCATTTTTAGTAATTTTGGCGATTGGCTCCTTTCCGTCACCATGGTTTGGCCGGTCACCGGCAGTATCATCTTTATCGGGCTCCTCCTTATCCTGATCAACGCCCTTCGCTATATGACCGGATATTTGTCTTCAGTCTCCGTTTACCAAGAGCGCATGTCGAGATACGCCTAAACCACATGAACCTCAAACATTTCTTTCATAACCAAGCCACTTCCAAGATTATCCTTATTTTGGCCGTTTTACTGGTCATCTTGGTCATTTTCCAAGCCGGCCTGACGGTCGGATTCCGCAAGGCCAGTTTCGCCTGCAATTGGAATGATTCATTTCTTCAGGGCCCCAATAACCCCCGCTCCATGTTGGCGCCTTTCATCAATGACAAGGATGATTTCAATCCGCACGGCGCCATTGGCCAGATCATCTCGACCAGTCTCCCGGTAATCATGATCAAAGGACAGGACAACCTTGAAAAAGTCATCCATATCGGGCCCAATACTGCCATAAGAAATTTTCGTCAGACCGCTTCGACTAGCGATCTTACCGTCGGACAAAATATCATAGTCGTTGGAGAGCCCGACGACAGCGGCAACATTCAAGCCGTGCTTATCAGGATCATACCGGCTCCGCCCAACACCCGAGTCGCGCCTTTCCAAGCCCAATAATATTATCCAACTATCTACTTATCATGAACTTCATAAAATCAATCACAACCAAAGTCGCCGAAAACTTCAGACACCACAAGATCCGCACGTTCTTTGTGGTGATAATCTTGGCGCTTGTCGTTTATGGGATCTATAAGACTTATTTTGTGGCCGCGGCCGTCCCGCAATACACACTAACCGCCGTCCGGACCGGCTCCATCATCCAGACCGTCACCGGCAGCGGCCAAGTCTCGGCCTCCAACCAGACCGATATTTTGAGCCAAGCCTCCGGAGCCATTACCTCCATCAAAGTTTCCGTCGGCCAATCGGTCAAGACCGGCGACCTCATTGCCACGATCGATTCCACCAACGCCGCCATCTCGCTTCAGAGCGCCAAGATCGCTTTTGCCAAACTCACCCAGCCAGCCAAGGAGACTGACCTGACCAATGCCAATAGCAGTCTGGCCAAAGCCTACGATTCCGGCTTCAATACAGCCGCCGGAGTCTTTCTCGATTTGCCGGCCATTATGACCGGAATGAAGGACCTTTTGTACAGCCAAAACGGCTTCCTCAGCATCCAATATTCCTCATCGTTGGTGTCCTCCCTGCAGGCCTCAAGGAATTCCGTTGGACAAAGCTACGATGCCGCCCTTAGCCAATACAATCAAGTTTTGCAGGAATACGGGAAAGTCTCCCGCTCCAGCGCCACCTCGAGCCTCGATGCATTGATAGCCGATACGTATTCGACGATCAAGGCCGTCGCCCAGACAGCCACGGCCGCGCAGAACGTCATCAATCAGATCATCAACACTCAGCCGGATTATCACGCCAGCCTGTCCAGCGCCGCTCTGACGAATATCACGACCTGGTCCAACCAAGCCAACGGCGATGTTTCCAACATTGTCGCCGCCCAAAATTCTATCCTGAGCGCCTCCAATTCCCTTTCAACATTATTGGCCGGATCTGATGCATTGGATGTCCAATCGGCCCAATTGACCTTGGAACAGGCAGAGAGGACTTATAACAATTACTTCGTCAGAGCGCCTTACGATGGAGTGATCGGCCGGATTCCGGTCAGCGTCTACAGTCAAGCCGGAGCCAGCACGGTGATCGCCACCATCATCGGTGAGCAGAATATCGCCAGCATTTCCTTGAACGAAGTCGATGCTGCCAAAGTCAAAGTCGGCCAAAATGTCAACATTACTTTTGACGCCATAGACAACTTGAACGCGACCGGCACGGTCTCGGTCGTCGATCAGATAGGCACAGTCTCGAGCGGAGTCGTGTCTTACGGCGTAAAAATCCTCATCAATACGGCTGATTCCAGGATCAAATCGGGGATGAGCGTCAACACGACGATAGTGACCCTCAAAAAAGACGACGTAGTCATCGTCCCTTCCGGCGCAATCAAAACCCAAAACGGCTCAAGTTATGTCCAAACATTCGACAATGCCCTGATCAAGTCCCTGGCGACCACGGTCGCCTCCGCTTCGACAAGAACTTTAGCCAGAAACTTCAATTCCGCAAGCTCCACCAGGGCTCTTGGCGCCGCAGCTATCAATTCCGGCTCGACAAATTCAGCCTCGACTCGGATCCCCTTGACCCAGACTATCTCCACGTCCGTTTCTCCCACAAAAGTGACCGTTACGACCGGTGTTTCGGATGACACCAACACGGAAATATTGGACGGCATCACTGCCGGTCAATACGTCGTAACCAAAACAACAGCCGGGAGCGCGGCCCAAACCACAACAGCGCCGAGCATCCTTTCAAGTTTGGGTGCTAGGACGGGAGGAACTGCCGCGACAAGAACGACCGGCGCGGCTGGAGGCGTAAGACCGGGAAATTAGGTAGTTTTGTCCCGGTCGCAGGAGTTGTGAGGTTAAGACGCCCCGCAAACCACAAACTCAGCAGGCAAATACGCAGTTGCGCCAAAAAGGAATAATGCCAGACTCCTGCGACCGGCAAATATCAATAAGAAATCATGATCGAAGTAAAAAATATAACCAAGACCTACATAATGGGCGACAATGAAACGCAAGCTTTGCGCGGCGTTTCGTTCGACATCAACGACGGCGAATTCGTGGCCATCATGGGGCCTTCCGGCTCCGGCAAATCGACCCTGATGCACATCCTCGGCGCCCTTGACACCCCGACCTCCGGCACCTACAGACTGGACGGCCATGACGTCTCCAAATTGTCCGACGATCAATTGGCCGACATTCGGAGGAACAGGATCGGCTTCGTCTTCCAGTCTTTCAATCTCCTGCCACGCGCCACCGCCATGAGGAACGTTATGTTGCCTTTGATCTACGCCGAAATTCCCGAGCATGATCGCGCCAAAAGAGCCAAATCTGCCTTAATCTCCGCCGGCATGACCGAAGACCGCTTCGATCACAAATCCAACCAGCTCTCCGGCGGCCAAATCCAAAGAGTGGCTATTGCCCGGGCCTTGGTCAACAATCCTTCACTTATTTTGGCCGACGAACCGACCGGCAACCTCGATTCGCAGACCGGCGACATCGTCCTTGGCACTTTCCAGCAACTCAACAAAGAGATGAAGCGCACCATCATCCTCATCACCCACGAGCGCGAGGTGGCCGAACACGCCGATCGGATCATTTACATCAAGGACGGCCTGATCATCGAGGACGGCAGCAGCCATGAGAAAAGGATCATTGAGCATGGGAAGAGAAAAAGACATGAATAAATTGAAATTTACAATTACAAAAAATCCCCCACCCCTCCTTATCAGTCGGGGCACCCCCTTTTTCAAAGGGGGAATCTCCAACGATTGCACCGTTGTAAAAAGTTCTTTTTTTGTTAAAACGTTTTTTTTGAATTATCCTGCGAGTCAGATGGAGGATCCCCCTTTGAAAAAGGGGGTGTCCTGAGGCGTAGCCGAAGGACGGGGGATTTTTAAATATTAACTTAACCCTATGACCACCAAAGACATCATCCACGAAACATTCTCAGCCCTGACGGCCAACAAAGTCAGAACTTCCTTGACCATGCTCGGCATTGTGATCGGCATAAGCTCGGTCATCATCATGGTCTCGATCGGCCAGGGTGCCCAGAGCTCGATCCAGTCATCCATCCAATCAATCGGTTCAAACTTGATTATGGTTTCTCCTGGATCTTCCAGAAATATCGGCTACGGCGCTTCAAGCGCCAGAGGCTCGGCCAAAACTTTGACTATGGAAGACGTGAAAGCTATTTCTTCTCAGATTCAAAATATCTCCGCCATCTCTCCGGAAGTCAGCGGACGCTATCAGATCACCGCCAAGGGAACAAATTCCAACACTTCCGTAACCGGAGTCCAGCCGGATTATACGACTGTCCATAACATCACGGTCGATGATGGCCTCTTCATCTCTAGCCAGAATGTCGACAATCGCTCCAAAGTCGCCGTCATCGGACCGACGACCGCTACTGATCTTTTTGGCGCCGACATTTCATCGGTTGTCGGCCAAAGCATTCGCATAAACGGCATGGAATTCAAGGTTATCGGCGTCACCAAATCCAAAGGCGGCAGCGGCATGGGCAATCAGGATGACGCCGTCTATATTCCACTCTCTGCCGCCCAATTATTCCTGATCGGCGATTCGACCTACGTGACCGCCCTCAATATTTCCGCCACGGATTCGACTGTCATGACCCAAGTCCAAAAGGACATAACCGCCCTTCTTACGGAGCGCCACCACATCAAAGACAGCGCCAGCGCCGACTTCAATGTCATGAACCAGGCCGACATCGTCTCGGCCGCCTCGAGCGTCACCAGCACCTTCACTTTGCTCCTGGCCGCGGTCGCCGGCATCTCCCTGGTAGTCGGCGGCATCGGGATCATGAACATGATGCTCACGACCGTCACCGAACGAACCCGCGAGATCGGTCTCAGGAAAGCCATCGGCGCCAAAGCCCGCGACATCAATGTCCAATTCCTGACCGAAGCCGTCGCCTTGACGGTCATCGGCGGAGCGATCGGCGTCTTCTTGGGCTGGCTGGCCTGCTATCTCGTCACTTATTTCGGGATTCTTGAAACTTCGCTTTCACTCTATTCGATCGCTTTGGCCTTCGGCGTTTCGGCCATTATCGGTATAGTCTTCGGATATTATCCGGCCAGAAGAGCTTCGGGCTTGAATCCGATCGAGGCCTTGAGGTATGAATAGTTGACAACCAATCGTACCTATGGTATCATCGGAAGCAGTCCAGTAATTTAACAAAAGGACATAGTTGTGCAAACTGTAGCTGAAAAGATAACAATAACCCTAGAACGGAATTCCGAGGGTGAACAAATGATTGTCATGATGTTCGGAGAGACGAAATACATCATGCTCACGGTCAAAAAAAGTATCATGGCTGCAAAGATAGTCGAGGCTCTGGACACTGAGTTTCATGTAAAAGCGCTGATTGGAATGGCGTTTGATTATAAACTCAGCGTGGGACAGCGAGAACTCGTTTACTTTTCCGACCCCACTGTCGTCGGCATTTATATACCGTTCTCAGATCTTTTAGGTGAGGTCAGCAAGATGCTCGGTAAGTAATCCGCCAACGGACGCCAGAAACCTGCCGTCAGTGGCGGGTTTTTTATTCTTTATCAAAGCACTATCGACACCGCGTTCATACATAATGCCGGAAAGTAATTTCTCGGAACTTGAAAGTTTTTCACGAAGCGTAAGGCGCTCCATTTCTGCTAATCTTTTCTCAATGATTTCCTGTTTGCGCGTTTGCACCGCAAAATATGCCATGGCAAAAGCGACTGGCTCCTTATTGGGATCTCCATTCTGAGCTATAAGATAACATGCATAGCGCGTCAATGAAATGTCATCAACCTCGCGTTTTGCACCAGAACCTAACCCGACCATTTTGTTGACATCAACAAAATGGTCATCAATCACTATGCCCGTATTCACACATGAGATTTTAGCCTTCTCTATGACTTTCAAGAAATTCCTCCACTCGTCATAGCCAAGCAATACCTGCAAATCTCGGGCAAACCAAAATTCCAGTTCATCGTCAGTCTTCTGGACATAATCATCAAAACTTTTATGGAGTTGTTGAATGATTTCCTGTTTCATTGCTTACAATTGTAACAATGAATAAAAGTTTGTGAAGTTCCGCAACACAAATAATTGTGTGCAAATATTATTTACACCATCTTAGTGATATCACTAAGATGGTGCGACGAAAACCGCTTGCCATTCGTACAACTTTTCCTAAACCTTAATCTTCGAGAACAGCCACGCCCCGATCCAGACAAAGACTATTGAAACTATTACTAGAACAGACAGGTCCGTCCAGACATTATGATTGGAGACACCGACCAAGACTGAACGAAGGCCATCGATGCCATATGACAGAGGATTCAGATTGACGACGAATTTCAAGACAGTCGGCGCTTTGTCCAGGGGAAAGAGCGCGCCGGAAAGGAAGAAGACCGGCATCACGACGAAGTTCATGATGAGCTGGAAACCTTGCATATCCTCAAGAATTGAGGCAATGGCTGTGCCCAGAGCGGTAAAGACTAGAGCGATTAGGACCATGAATATCAAAGCTGGAATGATCATGGTAAATTCCGGACGGAAACCTATAAAAAGAGAAATGATCAACACCAAGACGCCTTGGAATGAAGCGACGGTCGCGCCACCAAGAGTTCGGCCGAGCATTATGGAAAATCTGGAAACAGGCGCCACCATTGTCTCTTTCAGGAATCCAAACTGGCGATCCCAAATAAGTTCAATTCCTGAAAATATTGCTGTGAAGAGAATGCTCATGGCGATGATTCCAGGCGACAAAAACTGAATGTAGTTCCCTTCACCGGAAGCGGAAAAGACGGAATTCAAGCCAAAACCGAGAGCGACCAAGAATAGAATCGGCTGACCGAGAGAACCGAGCATCCGCGACTTGGAGCGGAAATAGCGCTTGAGCTGGCGCAGCCAGAGGATATATATTGTATAGAAAAAGTTTGTCTTCATGACTTTAATGACGTCGACCCCAAACTCGCGCCGCTTGACGCAAATGATCGACAGCTCCGGCTTCCTCCGTCCTGATCTCATGACCAGTTAATTTGATGAAAGCCTCCTCCAGGTTTTTTGCGCCAGCTTTCTGAATAATTCCTGCGACCGTGTCATTAGCAATCAACTTGCCATGATCGACTATAGCTACCTTGTCAGCAGTCTTTTCAACTTCATCCATGTAATGAGTTGTAAGAAATACCGTCAGACCTCTTTCTTTGTTGAGTTTTTGAATGTACGACCAGATGTGATTACGAGTTTGCGGATCCAAACCGACGGTTGGCTCATCAAGAAAGAGGATGACGGGTGTATGAAGCAAACCACGGGCGATCTCTAGCCGGCGTTTCATTCCGCCGGAAAAACGCTTGACCAAGTCATCTTTGCGGTCCCAAAGCTCGACGAATCCCAGCATCTCTTTAATTCTTGCGGCCGTCTCATTCCTGGGAATACCATAAAGACCGGCATGAAAGAACATGTTCTCGTAAGCCGTCAGCTCGTCATCGAGTGAAGGGTCTTGAAAAACGATGCCGAATGAACGGCGGACTTCGGAAGAATTGTGCTTAGGATCAAAACCGTTCACGGCAATAGTTCCGGACGTCGGTGGCGTCAGTGTAGTCAACATCTTAATAGTTGTCGTCTTGCCGGCGCCATTGGGTCCCAAAAAGGCGAAGATCTTGCCGGCCGGTACATTGAAGGAAATACCGTTAACGGCGGTCAGTTGGCCATATATTTTCGTCAGGTTGGTGACGGAAATGCTGTGGTCGTTGGTGGTGGGCATTGGTTCTATTGATACTATCATTTTGCAAGAATTGGTGCGAGTAATTGACAAATGTGGCACCATGTAGGAATATTGCTATTAGCACAAAAGGATAATTTATGACTGAAAGACTTGAGAAATTGAGCCCAGAAAAACTGCTCAAGGTATTCAACACCTTGATCAGGAGTGGCCAATGGAAGTTGCACATTGAAAGCAGATTCCTGATCCGTGTTAGGAACGTCGAAAATAATTAGCTTTATTGTCCTCTTAGCGCCGCCTATTTCAAGCTGAGCGGCGGTAAAGAGATCGGCAGTTGCTTTACCATGCCGGAACTTGTAAATAACTACGGCATGGCAGAAAGCAACGTTGTTGAATTCGCCCACGCCATTGATGCCTGCGACGTCGGCAAACATTTCGATCCAGATCTTCGGATCAAGATCTTGGAAGCTTTGGGTGCATCAAGATCTGTCATAGAAGAAAACACGCGGCTATTCCCTAAAGTGTTTTAAAAAGCACAAGTCGGACATACGGGCGATCACATGATCGCCTTTTTTTATCAGACTATTTTCAGCTTTCTCCTTAGCATTTTCCACTCCGGCATCTTTTCCGCCACCAAATTCCAAAAGTCCTTTGAATGATTCATTTCCTTCAGGTGGCATAATTCATGTACGACAATGTAATCCTGAACGGCTGGCGGCAGAAAAACAATTTTGTAATTAAAACTAATATTTCCTCGATGCGAACAACTTCCCCATCTCGATTTCTGATTCCTGATCGTGATCTTATTGTAAACCAAGTTGTAATGTTCATTGAAATGTTTCAATCTGGCCGTTACTAGTTCCAGAGCTTTGGCCTTGTTGTCCCTGAATTGGGTGCGGTTCTGAGTCCTCAGCAATGAACAGCCGGCGGACACCGGATGTTTCTTGAAATATTCCACTTTTTTGTTTATCCAATCACTTTTTCTCTCGACAAATCTTTTGATCAGGAATTCGGGGATTAACCGTGAAGCAGTCACTTTCACTTCCCCAGTTGGATAGACAGTAATTCGCATGTGGCGGGCACGCGGGCTGCGGATGATTGAGTATTCAAAAATCCCCCGTCCCTTCGCTTCGCTCAGGGCCACCCCCTTTTTCAAAGGGGGATCCTCCATCTGAAACGCGAGGCGATTCAAAAAAGGCCGCTTCTTAGAAGAATTTCCTTTTTCCAAAGCGTAATAGTTGGAGAGTCCCCCTTTGAAAAAGGGGGTGCCCCGTAGGGGCGGGGGATTTTTGTGATTCATTTTTCTGGAATTCCTTTCTTAATATACCCCAGAAGCGCCCTCGCCAACTTGATCTCCGTCCAAGAAATGTTAGCTCCAACAATTGATTTCACTGGACCAAGGAACGGCGGCCTTTCGTCTTCTTGCCTCTGTCGGACTTCCTCCAAAGCCTTTTCCAACTTGGCAAAATGAATCGGCGATATTTCCTTTTTCAAATAGGAGATCTCGCTCAACTTTAGAGGCTCCGGAACACCCTTGCCGCCTTCAAGCAATGTCTCAATCTGGTCAATAACCGTCTCTTCCTTGAGTTCCCTTTCCTTGGCCATTTCCGCCAATGATTTGCTGGCTTTGATGAGAAGAGCTGTTTTCTCATAGGTTGAAATTTTCGGCGGCTTTGGTTGTTTGATTCTCTTACTGTCTGGACCTAATGAATGTAGAGGTGCCACTTTGGCCAGAAATTCATTCTGAGATTGAATGATATCCTTCTCGTCCGTGTAATCGTAAATCCTTTCGGCCTTGTCGGATAATTCTCGCAAATATTTGTCATACACCAGAACGTCTGAATTAACCCGAAAAGCATTCTCATGGAAACCGAGAATAGCTAACCCTTTCAAGGTTCTAACTCGAGAAAGCGCCACATAACCCATTCCCGGTTCAAAAGTCTTTGACAAATCAACTTCGACCGCGTCCAAGCTCATTCCTTGACTCTTGTGAACAGTAATGGCCCAAGCCAGTCTAAGAGGATACTGATTGAGCTCGGCTAATATTTTGCCGCCATCTTCGATCTGCCAAGTGGCTTTCTCGATCGTCACCAAGCGACCTTCCGGATGATCAGGCGTGGCCGCCGTTCTGATTATC
Source organism: uncultured bacterium (assembly GCA_903842025.1). GTDB lineage: Bacteria > Patescibacteriota > Minisyncoccia > Phycocordibacterales > PALSA-1337 > C7867-002. Next base: position 11,536 of record CAIMKX010000047.1, read on the forward strand.
GGATCGACATTCCAGCCGCAGGAAACAACAACACCAAGAGTTCCGTTGACATATCCTTTTTCGAAATTATTCTTGACGCACATCACCCGTGCGCCTTTTTTTAATCGTAAACGCTCTGGAGCCAAACAAGACTTTTTAAGAGTTTCAACGAGAGGTTTTCTGCCATGCGTGGTCATTTCGTAAATATTCTCAACCCCCGAGACTCTTCCAAGTTCGCGATCGTTTACAGAATCAACGTCGATATTGTGCGTGTACAGGCGCGTCGGTTCAACTATTTCGCTGACAGTTTCAACAATAGGTGCGCCGGCTTTCTGAATTGAATCAACCTGCTTTGAATTACTCAAACCAAATTCCGAAGCTTCCAGAGATTCCATTTCGGCCAGATCGACAACTTCCTCATAATCGGAAGAAGTCATCTTAATCGATCCGCCACTTTTCATCAGGTGGCGCTTTTGTAATTCCTCTCGCGCCCCTTCCGAAACTTCACCAGAACGAATCTCATTTAATATTGAAAGGATAGCGTCATTGGTCTGTCGGAAGTTCTCATGAAGATAGCAGACTGTGAAGTTCCCTTCTTTCCAAGAATTTGACTCGTAAATAAAATGTCCATCGGGTTCGCCCATTCTGGTAACCGGCGGAAGCTGGAAGAAATCACCGCAAAGGACGACCTGAATGCCGCCGAACGGTCGATTGTCTTTCTTGATGTGACGAATGACGCGATCAACCAGATCAAAACGGAAATGGTGGAGCATTGAAACTTCGTCGATAATAAGAACTTTGGCCTCCAGAACCTTTTTTTTGACATAAGATTTTTCGCTGATCTCCAAAATATCCTGCACGGACAAATGATCCTTGATGCCTATTCCTGTCCAAGCATGAATGGTCACACCGCCCATATGTGTGGCTGCAATACCCGTCGAAGCGGTCACGCCGACTGGCACGTCATGCTCTTTCAAATACTTGATATATTCATTTATGACAAAAGTCTTGCCGCTCCCGGCCGCGCCGGTCACGAAAACATTGCGTCCCATCTTCAAAATATTCAAGGCTTGCTTCTGGGTCATAACGGGAAGTATAGCAGAATTTTACCCTTCAATATCCCTAATGAAACCCTGCGATTGTAACGACCAAAGCTTAGCATAAAGGCCATTCAAAGCCACCAATTCATCATGAGTTCCCTGTTCCAGAATCTTGCCGTGATTGACCACGACGATCCGATTCATTTTCCTAATCGTCGAAAGGCGGTGAGCGATGACAATGACGGTCTTGTTTTTCATCAAAGCCTCAAGCGCTTCCTGGATGAGAAGTTCCGAATGGGAATCCAAGCTGGAAGTCGCTTCATCAAGAATTAAAATTGGAGCATTTTTCAAAATTGCTCTCGCTATGGCAACGCGCTGTCTTTCTCCACCGGAAAGCTTGATGCCACGCTCGCCGACGAAGGTCTCATAGCCGAGCGGCAAGGCCGCGATAAATTCATGGCAATTGGCCAATCTAGCCGCTTCGATAACCTCTTTGTCAGTCGCGTTGGTCTTGCCGTATTTGATATTATCCTTGAGAGAGCGATGGAAGAGGATCGGATCTTGAGGGACGAAGCTGATCGCCTCGCGCAAACTACCTTGGGCGACTTTGCTGATATCCTGGCCGTCAATCTCAATGGAACCACTTTTAATGTCATAGAGACGGAGGATCAGCCGAACCAAGGTTGATTTGCCGGCCCCGGATGGGCCGATCAAAGCCACCCTTTCGCCTGGTTTGATGCCGAGAGAGATTCCGTCCAAAACATTCTTGCCAGAATGAAAAGCGAAGCCGACATCTTTGAGTTCGATGGCGCCGGCATTGACTTTGAGCGGCAAGGATCCCGGAATATCTTGGATCTCATGAGTAAGTTTCATTATCTCAACCATCTCTTTGGCGTCACCGAATGATTCGTATAGATCACGGAGGATGCGGCTCGAACCCCAGAAGTTGTCCATGAGGCCAACGATGTAGATCTGGATAAGGACGAATGTACCCACGGAAACTAGGCCTTCGCTCCAATACTTGATGGCCATGTAGAATATCAAGAATTCGATGCCGACATTGAGAAAGGCCTGGATAGCGTCGATATAGTTGGAAACATTCCATTTATTTCTGAGAGCCGTGGTATGGGTGGTATTGGCTTCCTGAAAAACGCGAGATTCGTGTTCAAAACGGTTGAACATCTGGATGGTCGTGTGATTGGAAAGGCTGTCGGCCAAAGCGGCCGAGGCGCGGGATTCGACTTCGGCCGAACGGATATCGTAAGGTATCTTCCAACGGGAAAAAGCAAAGGAAAGGGCCAGGAAGAAAAGCATCCAGACGATGATGGCGATGGCGAAGAATCTTTGGGTTGACCAGAGGACGATGCAAATACCCAAGACTTTGACCAGAATGGGGATTATTTCATTCATCATGCGGTCGGTGACTTTCTCGAAGGAACGCATGAAGCGATTTATTCGTTGAACGAGAGAACCGCTAAATGTATTTGTGAAGAAAGAATAGGAATGACCGATGGCGTATTCATAGGCGCGCTGACGCAGACTGTTCATGGTGTTGGCCTGCAAATGGACCATGGCAAAACTGTAGACTCGATAGCCAAGCCAGCCGATCGTATGCATTATGAGAATGAGAAAGATGGCGTGCAGAAGCTGCGGCACGGCCGTGACCGGATCGGGCCGACCGGCCAGAATGTCAAAGAAATTCTTGTAATAAACAGGAACGATCACGCTTGAAGTTACGACGGGAACGATAGTCGTTATGAAAGCGATCAAAAAAGTCAGCCAATAGGGTTTGGCGACATTGTAATATTCCCGAAGGACATCCATGACGGTCACCTTAGGGTATTTTTCATTGTGAGACTTCATCAAGTAAGTTTAGCAAGAGAAAGAGAGATAGTCACTTTTGTGTCATTCCCGCGAAAGTGCCCAGTAGGTAATTTTGCTAAATGAGGAATCCAGGATTAAACACTAATTGAAAATTTAAAAATCAAAATGGAAAATGACAATGCAAAATTCAAAATGAAATCGCACCCGTTTCAGACATTTTACATTTTAAATTGTCATTTTCCATTTTGAGATTTACCTTTTACATTACACTGGATTCCCGCTTTCGCGGGAATGACAAACGAACAGCTTTTTGTAAACTATTCAGCTTTCCTAATCCTCCCCGCTCTTAGCGCATTCCCTATCGGAATAAAATCTGTAAGGAAATTGTAGGCGGCCGCGCCGGCAGGGCCGATCACACCGAAGGTAACGAGGAAAAGGCCGAAAATATTGGTAACTGCCCAAATAGCAAAACATTGCCACATTATTTTCCTGACAGATTGTGCAGTCCGTATGATGATCGGCAACCGATTCAAGTGATCATGCATGATCGTAATGTCAGCGGCCTCAATGGCGGCATCTGAACCGATACCACCCATGGCGATCGAGACATCGACAAGGGCCAATGAGGCGGCATCATTGACTCCGTCACCGATGTAACCGACGACTTCCGGGTCTTTTTCCCTTTCAAATTTGCGGACGAATTCAACCTTGGTTTCGGGCGTCATGTTGGCATGAGGCTTCTTGATGCCGAGTTCGGAAGCAACCAAAGCCGCGGCATGCTCATTGTCGCCGGTCAGCATATGCCACTCTTTGACGCCAAGAACCTCCGTTTCAGCGATGATCTCCTTCATTCGCGGCCGGAGCTCGTCGGCATATGAGAGCAAACCGACAGCTTCCCCATTCAAAGCCAAAATGACCACGCCACGGCCAAAGTCTTTTTCTTTTTCAACCTCCTTTCTGATTTGATCGGAAACCAAGACATGTTCCTTGACCATGAATGAAAGGCGGCCAATGAGCATCTTGTCTTTTTCATGGCTGAATGAAACGCCCTGGCCGGATATTTCCTCGGAAGAATGCGGCGCGTGGATCTTGATCTTATTTTCTTCTAGGTATTGAACGATAGCTTTCGAAATAGCATGTTTGGATTCAGACGCACCCATACCGAATAACTCAACGGCTTTTTCCTTGGAACAATTCCCATAAGATTTAACATCTACAATTTTTGGCTTGCCTTTGGTTAAGGTGCCGGTCTTGTCCGTCAAGATATATTTCAGTCGCGACAATTGCTCAAAAGCGGCCGAACCCTTGACGATCACTCCGCGTTTGGCTGTTCTCGAAATAGCCGCCGTGAAGGCCAGCGGGATCGCCACGGCAATATCATCGGCACAGACAACGAGAAGAATCGAAAGAATTTCCCTCGAATTCAGGTGGAATAGAAACATGATGACGGCCGCCAAGAGCGACAGCCCGATATACCACTCGGTAAACTTGTTGGCCGTTCTTTCGGCCGGACTTTTGTCGCGGCTAGCCTCTTCAACCAAACCAATAATCCTTGAAAGTGTCGTATCGGCGCCGATTTTTTCAGCCTTAACTATTAATGATCCCGATTCATTTATAGTTGAGGTGAAGACCTTGTCTCCGGCTTTCTTGCTGACCAATTCACTCTCGCCGGTCAAGGAAGATTCATCAACATCAGCCGTACCGGAAAGGACCGTTCCGTCGACCGGCATCCGATCGCCATTCTCAACAATAACCAGATCGCCGATTTTGACCTCTTTGACATTGATCTCTCTCACCGTTTCACCGTCCTGAATACGAACCTTATCAGCGTGATATTTCATCAGGCTTTGGATAATCCTTTTGGCCCTTGCTTCGGTGATGCGATCAAAGACCCTGGCAAAAGCCAGCATCAGAGTGATGAAAGCAGCCGAAAACCATTCATGAGAAACTAAAGAGAATACCAAGGCAATCGTGGCCAAAAGATCCACGGAAATTGTCCTTTTGAGAATCGCTTTTGCGGCGCTTATGATAACGGGAATCAGGCCAATCAGAGAAAGCGTAATTAGGATTGTATCCGTCTGCGTTTCATGAAAAATAACGTGAGCCAAAAGAAAAATTACCGTTCCGACGATAAGAATAGCGTCGACAATATTCAAAGTATTTTCAAAACTAAAAATAGACTTCTCAGTGTGAGGAGCGAGCATGCCAATATTATAACCCACTCAACCTTATCGCTCCATAGAGAACCGCCATACCCAAAATAGTCATAACTGTTGTCAGAAACTTGGGATGGGCATGATGACTTTCGGGAATGAGCTCGCTGGCGCCGATGTACAGGAAGAATCCGGAGAATAGAGCGAGAACAATGCTTAAACCCTGTTCAGGTAACTGGAAGAACATCGTGGAAATCACCCCCAAGACCGGCGCGACCGCCCCGGCAATCAGCCAGTGAAGCGCCTGTTTATTCTGGCCATGATTCTTGAGAATCATATTCACTGTGTTTATGCCATCAGAAAAGTCGTGAACCAAAACAGCGATTGCGACTATCACTCCGACAGCTGCCGAAACCTGAAAAGCCAGACCGATAGCCAAACCATCTAGGAAGCTGTGAAGAACTAAACTGCCAGCGCCCAATATTCCACGCCTGATTGCGTGCTCTTCGTGAGACTCAGGGGCTGATTCGAATGCTACCAAATCATGATGATCATGCTCGTGCGTATGGCCATATAAGAAAACCAATCGATCAAGGATAAGATAAATCAGAAAACCGCTGGCAATGATTGTGGTAATCGTCGAAACTTCGTAGAATTTTGAGCCAAGATCGATAGATTCCGGAATAAGGTCGAAGAAAGCCACACCGAGAACTGCCCCAGCACTGAAGCCTAGAATCAAGTGCAATTTGTCCTTGAATCGCAGGGCGACAAAACCGCCGATCATGGTGGAGACAAAAGCGGCAAGGGAGATGAGGATGATCATGGTTAAAGCATAGCCGATTGCATAACGAAAAGCGAGTTTTGTGTCATTCCCGCGAGTGCGGGAATCCAGGATGTAAAGATAACTGTTATTTGCTCCGATCCTGGATTCCTCATTTAGCAAAATGACCTACTGGGCGCCTTCGCGGGAATGACAACACATTACTCAATCTGCTCCGGCCCGTTCAAGATTATTTCTGCTTTCCCGTTATAGGACTTGATCAAGCCTTTAATCTTCACTTCCCTTTCATAGCTTTTGATATCCTTGAATTTTTCCAAATCAGAGGCAAATATGACAGCGGAAAACGAACACGTTTGATAATTCTGACAGAAATCAAAAAAGGTAACGCCGCTTTTGGCGGTGAAAACCTTCAAGACCTTGCCTTTAATGGTTGCATTCTCGCCGATATGATTCGCCGCTTCGGTGTAATCATACTCGCCACCGTCGGGAAGATTGGAAATATTGTCGGAAGTAACTTTAGAGGAAGTTGAGTTTGGCTTGATGATCTCGTTTGAACCGGTTGACTTCAAAGTTAAAACGATCCCGATTAATATGACAACGGCTAGGATAGCTCCGCGAATAATGTAGGTTTTGTAATGAATAAATAGTTCTTTGTAGTTCATATGATTTGAATTAGTTAATAAAATCCCCCGGCCTGTCGGCCACCCCTTTTACGTCTTCAGAAAATCCCCCCGTCCTTCGGATATCGCCTTTATCTTCCAAAAAATCCCCCGCCCCTACGCTTCGTAACACCCCTTTATGCCTTCAGAAAATCCCCCGTCTCTTCGCTTCGCTCAGAGCCACCCCCTTTTTCAAAGGGGGTGGCCGACAGGCCGGGGGATTTTTTGAAGGCATAAAGCGGGTTCCTCGTAACATAGCGGAGGCCAGGGGATTTTCTGAATTCTACTCATTTTCCACCAGCACCCTCTTCACAATCCACAAATATTGTTTCCTCACACTCTCATTCGTCCCGATTTCCAAAACCTCATCATTCATCGTCGTCGCCGAGGCTGTCCAATTGTAGCTTCCGGAAGCATAAGCTTTATCGGTCACCAAAACTTTCATGTGCATGATTCCCTCATTATGCTTTTGAGTTTCGACGGTAATCCCCGCTGATTTCAATTCCTGGACAACATTTTTATTGCTACCAGTACTAGCATCCCGATCATTGATTCCCCAAACGACCAATCCCCTCTTTTTGGCTTGAATCAGTGCGTCAGCTATATCTTTCTTGTTGAAATAATAGATGGCGAAGTAGACATATTTATCGGCATCGTTAATAAGCCTAACGATTTCTTTGTCGTTTTGCTTGTGATCCAGAGAATAGATGACCTTGAATTGGGAATTGTAATAAGAAGTGGCTAAGAAGAAAGTGGCGACGACTAAACAAACCTCTAGGAGAGACCTAGAGAAACGTTTCAAATTGAACATTTACATTACACGATTAAATAATACTAAAGCTTACGAAAACTATTGGCGTTAATATGAATTATATCATGAATCTTACACCCAATAATCCAGCGTCTTTTTATCCAGATCCGCAGCCATAACCTTAAAAGTAATAGTGTCACCGAGGGTGAACTTCTGCTTGGTCTTCTCGCCGGTGACGGAATAGGTTTTGGGATCGAAGACAAAATAGTCGTCGCCGAGATTGCGGAAATTGATCATGCCTTCGGACCTGGTTTCATTCTCTTCGACGTAAATACCCCACTTGGTTATGCCGGAAATTCTGCCAGTGAAAGTCTGACCAATGCGGGTACTCATGTATTCAACCTGCTTCAATTTCTTGGAAGAACGCTCAGCATCAGCGGCATTGATCTCGCGATCAGTGGAAGTCTCGGCAATCTTTTGGAAAGCGACAATGTCTCGATCGCCAAAAGGCGTATTGTTCAAATGCTTGTGCAAAATTCTATGAACCAAAAGATCGGGATAGCGGCGAATAGGTGATGTGAAGTGGGTGTAAAAATCAAAAGCCAAGCCGAAGTGGCCAATGTTCTTGGTGGAATACACGGCTTTTTGCATGGAACGGATGGCGGTCGTACGGATTAGAGATTCATGCTGAGTATCCTCGATCTGGTCCAGAAGATTATTGAAATCCTTGGCGGTAACTTCCCCGTCCTTGGTCTTCAAATCATAGCCCAGAGCTTTGACGAAAACGGAAAGATTCATGATCTTCTCCTTGTCAGGCACATCGTGGATGCGATAAATAGCACCGGTGTCGCGATTGCCTTTTCTTTTAATCGAATCGTAAATGAATTTGGCAACCTCCTTGTTGGCCAAAAGCATGTATTCCTCAACAAGTTTATGAGTATCAAGTCTCTGCTTGACATCAACCCCGATCGGCTTGCCATTCTGGTCAAGGCGGAATTTAATTTCCTCTTGTTCGAATTCTATAGCGCCTTTGGAAAACTTTTCTTTTTGCAGTATCTTGGCCAAGCGATTGAGAGTGACCATTACGTCCCTGAATTTCATGCCGGCTTCGGCCGATGCCACGGTCTGCAAACCGTTGGAGTATTTAGAAACAGCTCCAGCATTGCCGTCAATGACCGCTTGAGCCGTCTCATAAGTGAAGCGATGGGTGGAATTCATCACAGTTTTGCCAAACCAACGATTAAGAATACGAGCTTTGTCGTCCATGATGAAAATAGCTGAAAAACTCAATTTGTCCTCGCCTGGATTCAAGCTACACAAATCATTTGAAAGAGTCTCCGGTAACATTGGTATCGTACGGTCAACCAAGTAAATGGAGCAACCGCGTTTGACCGCTTCCCTATCAAGTGCCGTTCCTTCTCGGACGTAATGAGAAACATCGGCGATATGGACCCCTATTTCATAGAGAGGTCCAGAGGTTTTAATACCCGGCGTTCCAGTTGGAGAGTCCCCCTTTGAAAAAGGGGGTGCCGAGCGGAGCGAGGCGGGGGATTTTTTTTCCGAATCGAGGGATTGTCCAGAATTTGATTTCGGTGAGCTTGTCGAAACCGCCGAGAAACCGGGTATTTTTTGCAGTTCTTCGCCAGTCAATTCCCTAAATGAAATCGCATCGTCAAAATCTTTGGCATCGAAAGGGTCAATGGTAAAAGTCGGAGTTGTCCGAATGTCACGGCGCTTGGCCAATTCTTCCGGTTTGATTATCTTCTCAGTTTTGCCTATTAAATCTGCTTCATTTTCTACAGCCGCTGGAAAACCAACTTGAAAGCCGTTTTCTAATACTATCGACTCCATCTCGACATCGTTCACACCTTTCTTACCGATAACTCGAATGACTTTGCCTTCCAAAGATCTTTTTGGATCATTCCAGGGCAAAATTTTGACATAAACTTTATCGTCATCCTTGAGATTCTTTGAATCGTTGGAGGAAATCAAAATATTGGTGTACATCTTGCGGTCATCAGGCACAACAAAGCATTTGCCGTTTTCTATAAGGACATTGCCAACAAAAGAATCCTTGGCGCGACTCAAAACCTTGATCACCCGGCCTTCCTTCTCTGTTGAACCTTTTACCTTCTTTTCTTCAACGGCCACCTCGACAGTATCGCCATTCAAAGCGGTATTAAGAAAACCAACCTCGATGTGAACCGATTCATCGCGATCGACTTTCTTGCCATTCTTAGCTGGCAAGTCAACAAAACCAGCCCCTTTGGCAGTGGTCGATATGGTGCCGGTTAAGGAGTATTTGGTGGATTTCATTCATTTGACAGTACCATGAAAGTTGCAGTTGAGCAAATTCTGGTTGATGTCGGACCTGGTCCGAGGCGAGTTATCCACAAATAATCCAACCTATGTCCACAATTTTTCAAATAATTTTATCGTTTCTTGAACAAGATTTTATCAATCCTTGAAACAGATTTTATCTGGATTTTAACAAAATTTTATCAGGATTTTATCTCACCTGAGTATAATGGCATTCAGAACGATTAAATTCGTTCGTGGGCCCGTGGAGCGGTTTCCTGTTCCCTTTATCAAATGGAACTTAGCGGGTTCGACTCCCGTCGGGTCCACAAATTGCTTGACAATAGACTATTTAGGAGTAAAATTTCGGTATTGATAAAGGGAACTGGAGAATCATAGAACCTGCAAGGTTCTAGCTAAACAACCACTGGATATATATCTGGTGGTTGTTTATTTTCATAAGTGGTAAAATATTCCGGTCGAATTACTCGACTGGTGGACATCACGGAGTCGCTGAAACATAACAATCCCTTCGGGGATTTTTATGTTGTACCTAAAAATGCTGTTTTTTGTCTTTGATAAGAATAAGAAAGAACGCCGGCACGATGAACAAAGTCAGGAACGAAGATAGAGTGAGGCCGAAGATTATGGCGCCGCCGAGCGACCTCCAGAGCTCATTGGAAAGAGTGACCGGCAGAATACCAATGATCGTACAGATGGAGGTGATGAAGATCGCCTCAAGACGGGACTTCCCCGCGTCAGCGATGGCGTCCTCGAATTTGATGCCGCTTTTGATGTTGAGATTGATCTTGTCGACAAGGATTATGGCGTTCTTCACGACTATGCCAAAGAGCGCCAGGATACCGATAAGACCAGGGAAGCTTAGCGGCACATCGAATATGGCCATACCGATGAATACTCCTATCAAAGCGAGCGGAATGGGGACCAGAACAATAATGGCTTTGCGGAAGGAGTTGAATTGAATGATCAGAGTGGCGACTATGAGAACAAGAGCGATGAGCATGGCCCGCAAAACTGATTGCACGGATTCGGCGTTCTGCTCGTTTTCTCCGCCATAGGAGATCGAATAGCCAGCCGGCATGTTGTATGATGCCAGTTTCTTTTCGAAAGCGGTGAGAATGGCTGTGCCATTGGTCGTGGAATCAGCTCCGCCGGAAAGGATGATCGTATGCTTCTGGTCAATACTGGTGATGACGTCAACGGCTGGTTTTAATTCAATCTTGGCGACATCCTTGAGATAGACCGGCTGTTTGATCATATTCAAGATCTGGAGATTCTGAATGGCCGCCAGATTAGGGATCGAATTCTGGTCAAAAGTGGCGATGAGCTTGATCTCTTTTTGTCCTTCTATAATCTTGGTCAATTCCAGACCGGATACGGCCGTTCGCAAAACCGAGCCGACGTAGGCGGCGTCGAGATTGTTCTCGGCCAGACGCGACGGATCGAGAATGAAAGTGTATTCCGGCACCGATTCTTTTTGGGAGACGTTGACGTTGACCACTCCGGGAATGGATGAAAGCATCGGCTTGAGATCATGTGTAATGGTCGTCAGCTTATCCAAATCATCTCCCGAAATATGGGCTTCAAAAGCGGCACCGGATGGCGGACCGCCGGCCAGAGTCGAAACATTGATCTCCAAACCGGAAACATCAGCCAAATCATTTCTGATCTTGTCGGCCAAAGCGTATGAAGTCAGCTTACGGATCCCTTTATCCTTAAGAGTTATTTCAATGGAAGCGACATTGGAGGACCCGGCTCCGCCCGAGCCGAACGAACCGGAATTGGCGCTCGGACTGCCGATGATCGTGGCCATGTTTTTTATGTCCGCGTAAGCCAATAGCCTCTGCTCGACCTGCTTGGCCCGATTGTCGGTCTCGGTAAGATTGGTGCCGACCGGCGCCCGCATGTCGACGAAGACATAATCGCTGTCTTGAATGGGAAAGAAGACGCTTTTGACGAAACCCAAAGGAACCAGACTGACAGAAACTATGAAGAGGACGACTACGGAAAATAGGATTATTCGACGGCGCTTCTTGTCCAGAATGTAATGCCGAAAGGCTCTTTCATATACAGGCAGAAAACGGTGGAAGTCGATGATCCCGTGAATGATCCGTCCCGAAAGATTTTCATGTTCGCGACTGCCTTGGATGCGCAATTTCTCCTTGATAAGATCATCATCGTCCCATTCGCGTTCCATTAACTCGGCATTATCGATGACTTTTTGCTTGCCGCCTTTCTCATACCACCAGATCAAATAAGCCTCGATAAGAACCATAATTGTTCCGGCTATAATTGAGGTCATTCCTCCGACATAAAATAGAATCGCGGCAATCATTATGAGTACCGCTTCAATGATCAAGAAAAATCTCTTGGTCAGACGGATCCTTTCCAAAACCGCCGCCAAGGGGTGGTTGATCATGAGAGCAACCAAAAGCGAACCGATGAGAGTGATCGAAACCGTCACGGGAATGGACCGCAGATACTGGCCGATTATTCCCGAGGCAAAAAGCAAAGGCAGGAAGGCCCAGACTGTGGCTAGGGTCGTCGTCGTTAGCACCCATTTGAAGTCATGCAATACCAGTAGAACAGCTTCTTCCGGCGTAAACTTCCCCGTATTCAAATATTGCTTTGTGGCTGAAACAACGACGATGGCATCGTCGACAAGAAGACCTAGGGCAAGGATAAGCGAAAAGAGCGACAGGAAATTCAAAGTGATGCCGAGCACCGACAACATCCCGAAGGTGATGAAGAACACCAAGGGGATGGCCAGGCCAGCCACCAAGGCTTCCTTGAGTCCGACGATCAAAAAGAGGATTATGAATACCAAAAGAACGGTCAACAGGAAATCGTCGCTGAGCTGGGTGAAATCCTTGCGGACCTGCTTGGCCAGATCGGTGCCGACGTCAAAAGTTATTCCCGGCGGAAAAGTCTTGATGGTTCTTTCGACTGTCGCCTTGGCCGTATCGACGGTGTCGAGGACGGAAGCGCCTTGGCGTTTGACCAAAGAGAGCGTGATGGAATTCTTGGGGCTTGAACCTTCGATGGAAAGGCGCGAGTACGAGGTCTTCTTCAAGGCCTTGACGGAAACCTTGGCGACATCCCGAAGGAATATCGGACCGCCGTTCCCAGTCGAGCCGACCGGCACCGCTCCGATCTCATCGGCATTGTCCAGAAGCAGATCCGAGCGGATCGGCACAACGAAACTGCCGCTTTCAAAATTGCCGGATGGGATGGCGGCATTGGCGGCGACGATGGCCTGGTTGGCCTCTGCCACGGTCACCCCGTAAAACTGCAAAAGATCCGGGCGATAGGCGACTTCGTATTCCTTCTCGTCTCCGCCGGAGATGTTGATCTCGCGAAGGCCAGATAATTTCTCCAACTCAGTCTGAATGTCTTCAGCGTATTTTCTTAACGTAAAACCGTCATAGGGGCCGGTGATGGAGATAGTCCAGATCGGCATGTCGTCGAGGGATATCTCGGTGACGACTGGGTCCTTGGCGTCGGTGGAAATGTTCGGTTTGGCATTGTTGACGGCATCGCGCAAGGCTTGAATGGAACTCTGAATATCGGCATTGGCGTTGAACTCTACGGTAATTGAAGAAATTGAATTATAGGAATTGGAAGTTAATTTGTTCAAACCCTTCAAGCCGGAAAGCTCGGTCTCGATTTTCCGGGTCACGAACTGCTCGACATCGGTCGGCGAGGCGCCTGGATAAAGAGTCGTAACGACAGCGATCGGAATCTTTATTTCCGGACTGGATTCACGAGGCAAAATGGCGAAGGCGTAGAGACCCCAAGCCGTCACCAGGATGATCAGCAAGATAACCACCCGGAAATTGCTGACGAAATAATTGAGCCAGGTCTGACGCAACTCCGGCCTGAAAGTCAGCCGGTCAAGGTATTTGCTGTCTGAGGAATTAGGGTTTATTGGCATTGGTTTGTGGCTTTCTCGACTTGCACTGCTCTCTAAGATTTTACAGACTATGGAAATTAGTGAAAAGTTTACAGTGCAAAGTGCAAAATTTTAGTGATTAGATATTGAGTTATTTGCAGCGGAAACTATCAACTATTCACTACAACTTTGCACTTTGGACTTTGCACTGTAAACTACTGCACGCTGACCTTCTCCCCTTCATCCAATTCATAGACCGGCGTGACGATCTGCATATCGTCGGACAGGCCCGATACGACTTCTATAAAATCTCCCTGAACCTGGCCGAGCGTCACGTCATTCCTCTTGATCTTGGAATCCTGGTCGACGGTAAAGACATAGGCCGCGCCGGGGACTATCTTCACATCCTGGATCGGCAAAAGATACGTATTTGCGGCCGCCGGGGATTGGACGCTTCCTTTGGCGGTTATCGAAACAGAAACATTTTGACCTACCACCAATCCGGAATTTTCCAAATCAGTCACGTCGACGTCGACTTCAGCTTTGCGGCTGGCGCTATTCAAACTTGGCGCGACATTGGCAACAGTGCCTTTGAAAGTGTCTCCGATAATTACCGACGCACCGACTCCGACTCTGGCAATATCCTCGCCGCTCACAAAAGCTTTGACTTCCAAACCTCCGCCGCCGATGATGGTCGCCAGAAGCTGTCCTGGTGCGGCCAATTCACCGACACGAAGAGGCAGGGCGGAAATCCTGCCGGTAATCGGCGAAGTAATGATTGTCTTCCCCAATTGAGCCTGGAGATTTTGAACACCGGCCTTGGCCAATGAGACTTGAGCTTCTGCGGTCGTACCAAAAGAGGCATTCGAACCGGAAAGTGAGGCTAGAGCTCCTGACAAAGCCAGACTCGATCCGCTTACGGACGCCTTGGCGCCGGAGACGATAGCTTTCCAATTGTTCAGGAAAGCCGAAAAACTTGCGTTCGAATAGATCGCGGCGTCGTTGAGGCCCCTGGAAATATTGTTGAGAAGGCCGGTGATGGTGTTGAGGTTCTTTGAGGACAATCTGATGGCGGCGATGATGTCATCGGGACTTGAGCCGGGTGACAAAGCATCGACCGCCGTTTTCCAATCCTTGAGAATATTGGTTAGATCGATCCTGACGGAAATAATCTCGTCTTTTGTTTTGGCGTCCGAGACAAACGAGGTCAGACGACTGCCATTGCCGTCGTTGTTATTGAGCAGAGGATCGATGTTGGTAATGACCGCCTCATAGCCTTTGAGATAGCTGTCACGGACTTGATCGATGGCACTCGATTTGGCGGAATCAAGGGAAACGCCGCCGGTATAATATTGGCCGTTGGCCAAGTCCAGAGAGGCTTTGGCTTGGCTCAATTGGGCCCTGATGTCGGCGTTCTGCAATTCTAATATGACCTGACCGGCATAAACCATGTCCCCTATGGAGACATTTGTGACAGAAACGGGAGCGGACATTTGGCTCTTGAGATCGGCCTGTGACTTTGACTCGACCATTCCCTGGGCCTGAACAACGAGGTCATTTTTGCGGAATGAGGACACGTTCGCAACCTGGACCTTTTTTGGCCCGATCTCTTTGACTTGGCTTGCGGTATCGCCGGAGCGCCCAAGCAGGATCGCGCCGCCTATTATGACTACGGTGGCTATCGTAACCAGCAATATGTGGCTTTTAATATAGGAAAATATGGACATATTCTGATGATACATGGCGGTTCTCGTTTGCGCAAACGAATAAAAATTGGTCAAATATTTATCCAAAATAGAGCTAAAATTGAAGTTATTTCAAATAAAAAAGGGCTGGACATACGATTGCCAGCCCCGACATAAACCAAATGAGCATTACAGCCGACCCATGAGTTGATTTGCACATCTCCGATACATCAAGTTCCCAACTCACGGTAGGTTCCTATTTTACTTAGTGCCTTAAGCAACACCACATGGTTGTATGTCTAAGCATAAACTAATACGTAATCATAAATAAATCAAGTCTTTCAATAACTTTAAAAAGTGTTATCATTTCATAACTAACATTCATTCAAAATAATATGTCCATCGGAAATTTCTTCATGAAGCAGTTGCTCAAGTCCAAAATGAAAGATATCCCTGAATCTGAACAGGAAAAGATCTTGGCATTACTGGAAAAGAATCCGGAATTCTTCACCAAGCTGGCCGAGAAAGTCCAATCCAAGGTCAAGAACGGCCAGGACCAGACTTCAGCCGTCATGGAGGCGATCAATGAGAATAAAGAGGAGCTGCAGAAGATGTTGGGGAATTAAAATCTTCCTTATTGATTCCGCTCAATCTGTTCACCTTGAAAACTGGCGAACGAAGTGGTCACGGCCATTTTAACGCCGGCGATGTAGTTATTGGCGACATAGACAGCCAGAATAAGAACAAAAGCCACCAGGCCGTTGGTAATGAGCACCGGATGCCTTTTGTCCATTCTGATAAATAATTTGAATAGAAGCGCCAGAGCCACCAATATTCCAAGAATGATAAAAATGAAGCTGGCTAAATGCCGAGGGGATGTGACATAAGCCTCAAATGCATTAGTTTTTGCGTAAGATCGAGCAGGCGTCGTATCCACAACGATCGGAACGGATGAAGTTTGGGCAATTACAGGGATAGGTCGGTCGTTTACCGTCGTTTCAGCTCCCATAACTTTTGAAGTTGAAACGGCTATGGCTCGATGAGCAGTGGTCGGAATAGCTTCAGCCATTGCCTTCAATGGCCGCTGATCGAATCCACCGAAGGCTGCCGGCTTGGCATAGATCTGGGCGACGAAAACGGTCGGTCGTCCTTCATAGGTGCCGGTGGCGATCCCAGTGCCTATTTCCGTATAGGCATATTTCACGATATTGGCTTTGTGAGCCGGAGAATTCATCCAAGCGTTGGCCACATCCTTGGAATCGTCAAAATCAACAGCCAGATTTTCCCCGGCATATTCGTATTTGTATCCCACAAGATTGAACCAATACCAAGGAGACTTGCCATCGGGACTGGTGTGGGCAAAATATCCTTTTTTCGCCATGTCCTGGGCTTTGAGCTCGGCCGCTTTGTTCAAAAGAGGATTGACGGAGAGAACGGCCAGATCTTGGCCTTGCCTTTTTTGGTTGGTCAGGTCATCGAGAACCGAAGGCAAAACGGAAGCCATGAAATTGATCGGATTCATGGCCGGAATGTAAGGCAGAGCCAAGACTCCAGCTTCAACAGCCATAACTACCAGCGCCATAAGACGGATATTTTTCCCACGAAGGAAGTGAGGTTGGTGGTCATTACCCTTATGGGGAATAAAATACTTTTTGAACCACCGGATCATGCCGTAATTGTAAATCAAAATCCCGCTCGAGTCTACGGCGGGATCTTAATGAAATATCGTCAATTCCAATTATTGCGTGAGAGCGTTACCGACAGCGGCCGTATTGGCAATAGGCGTACAGGTAAAGCCGACTGGACAAACAACCGGATTGGCGGAAGCCGTCGCACCATTGCCATTGAGTGAAGCGATCGTCAAGGAGCCAACAAAACCAGTGGACGGAACGCCATGGGCGCTCTGATAGGCCTGAACAGCAGCGAAGGTTATCGGACCGAAGAAGCCGGTCGAAACGGGATAAGTGAAGAATCCTTCGGCGCGGAGCCTTTCTTGGAGTTCACGGACCGCATCTGACGTGTCGCCTTGGCGAAGATAACCGCCAAAGGAAAACGTCGAGGCGCCTAGAACGCGGCCGGATGACACCGGAGCCGTGACTACCGGAGCCGGATTGCAGGAAAATGTGCTGAAATTGTACCCGTATGGACAAGCGACTCCGCCGCCACCTGAAGAAAAGCCGCCATAGCCATGCGCTATCCCAAAACCGACGGACGAGACCGCGAACATCACCAACGCCACACTAATTGTTTTTGTAAAGTTTTTCATATTTATTGATTGCTAATAAAATAATGACTTCGGCCTTTTAGGGCTAAATATGCTATGATGCTATAACATAAGCAAACTTCATGCAAGTCAGGCAAGGTGCATAACCGTATGAAAGAAATAATCCATAAAATAGGCCGTCATTCCGTATTGACGATACTGGTATCTCTCGTTCTCATCGGCGGCATCTTGCGTTTTCACGATCTTTCTTCCCAATCGTATTGGATGGATGAAGGATACACGGTCAATGCCGTTTTGTCCGTTCTGGATCATGGAACAACCTTTCTGGATTCCGGCCAGAATTATTCCTGTCCAACTTACTGTTACCCAACGGCTTATTTAATTCAACTGTTCGGTAATGATCCGGCAAGTTACAGACTTCTCTCTGTCTTTGCCGGCTTACTATTCATTGTCGTATTATTTTTTATTGCCAAAAGATTCTTCGATAAGAATATTGCTTTGCTAACCTCATTCTTTATCACATTCTCATACTGGCAGATAGCCTGGTCGAGACAAGCGCGTTGGTACACGCTCTTTGAGCTTTTTTTCTGGCTGGCTATTTATTTCTTTTATGCGACTCTTTATTCGGACAGAAACAAATATTTAAACGTCGCCCTTGCCGCCATTTTCACCGTATTGGCGGTCCTTACGCATGGTCTTGGCTATTTATTGCCATTAATCTTCGTCGGCTGGATCCTTATCGACCAGATCTTCATTCAAAAGAAGTTTGATTGGAAGAAAAGTCTGGCAGTTGTCTTCGTTGGCGCAGTTATCTTGTGGCTATTTAATCTCATTTCGAATATCGATGTCATTTCATATCTATTCAATAATCTTAACCTTCATTACGTTCTTCCTTATTATCTGAACTTCTATCTCCGCACATATTGGCTTTTTATCTTATTCGCTATCTTTGCTTTTTTCAGCAAGAATAATGCCTACAAAAAAGAAATATATTTTCTATTATTTGTTCTGAGTGCTTATCTCATTCCGCTCTCATTCTTGACTGATATTGTCCATTATCGCTACATGTTCCATCTCACACCTATACTTATCATGCTTGGCGCCTTGGGCATAGCTAATCTTCAAGAGGAAATCAGATCGAAATACGGAAAGATCGCGCTTTGGCTGACGGTTTTGATCCTTTTTGCCACGGTAGCAGGTGGTGTGTTCATCCCGCGGACATATTACTACCTGGAATCAGACAATCCACAAACTCTGGGTGCTCGTCCACATTACGCCTCTACTCCGCAACCTGACTGGAAAGATGCTTATGCTTTCATCAAAGAAAATATGACCGAAAACGATACGATCGTCTCTAGCCAGCCCCAATTTAACAAGATATTCCTAGGTGAAGCTGGCTACTGGATCAAATATAATTATCTCGGTTTCGACGACAAGACTCAATTTAGCAAGGATGACCGCGAATATTATGTGGGGGCCAAGATCATCGACGACCTGGCAGAATTGAAAGCAGTCACCGCGACCTCGCACGGCTTCATCGTCTTTGATATTATGTCCATCGATGGTCGGATATCCCAGGATATTCAGAACTACATCATGACCGATCTGACTCTGGTTTTTCACGAGAAAACCAATGAGTATTCCGAAATATGGGTGTATAGATTCTAATGTTGCAATCCTCCCATACTTATGGCATAATGCGCTCCTGATGGAAAACTCCCTCCGAAGCCTCAAAAGCGGTAAATGGCTCAAATCCCCTATCTTCTGGGCCCGCTTCTTGGCCTACGCTATCCCCCTCGCTTTCCTCCTCTATGTTCTTTACCAGAATTTCCTGCCGTTCGGCTATGACAAAACCTTTACCATCGATGTCGGCGGTCCGGACGATACGGCCGTGGGAGAATTCTACCTGGCCCCCTCCAAGGATCTCTCCGAAAGAGAAGCTACATTAGAGAATGGCCTTTACCGTGAACTCTCCGGCACGGCCTATGCGGTCTTCAAGCCCAAAGCCATCCTCAAGAAGGCGGCGATCACCGTCTCGGTTCAAGGCAACGGCGTGTTTATCATCCCTCCGACTATCAACTTTGATCCCTCGACCATCACCGACTGGGACTATGCCTGGGATTTCTCCACGAGCACGCCAGCCGAATTGAAAGGTAATGCCTTCCATTTTGACAAAGGCCTTTACTTTGACGGCCGAAGTCGTATGGAATTGCCCGATACGGCCAATAGGTTTGAAAACCGGGCCTTTAGTATTTACGCCGAATGGCAGCCGGACGACAATGCCACCAATACCCAACAGATCATCGGCCACTATAACTGGGAGCTTTGGCAGAATAAGGACAGTGTCGTTTTCCAGATCGGCCGGATGAACGACACCAAGGGTCCTTCGTATTCGATCAAATACCCCATCACCACTCCGGCTGATTTCTTCAACAAGAGACATTCGGTTTTGGCCATATACAACCCGGCCTCGCCTGATTCCCCCAACGGTTACTTCGAGCTCTTCGTCGATAATATTTTCGCCGGCCGCACCTATTTCGGCCAAGACAAGATCTGGACCGGCTACGGCGTAGAGAATCTATCTCTCGGCTGGACTCCCCACAATTATCAGAAAAGCCCCCACTTCACTGGTTATATTTACGCAGTCAACACCGTCTCCCGAAATATTCTCCAACCCCAGTCGGAGCTTAGTCTCAATGTCACCAACAGCGACCCTCTAACCATTACCCTCATTTCCTCCGCCACTTCTTCCACTTCCCCCTCAACCGCCACCTCTACCTTGAAGCGGCTAACTCTCCATGTCTCTCAAAAATAGATTCCAAAGTCTCCTCGCCCTCATCACCCGGCATTTCCTGATGCCTTTTTGTTTATCCGTCTTCGCCATATTCGCCTCATTCTCTATCTTCGGTCTTGATCTCTATCCCCTCAGCCAATCCCTCATCCTCTACACCGGCCTCACCTTCGGCTTCTTGACCTTCTTCCTCCGCTTCAAACGCCTACCCGAGCAAAGCCCCGCTCGCGCCGTCATCATCGAATTCCTCTCCCCCCTCTTCCTCATGTCCCTCCTCATCCTCACCCTTTCCAACCTCGATTTTCTGACCACCCGCCTCGATCTTCATCTCATCAAAACCTTCAACCCCACTCTCACCCTCATCTCCATCTTCTCCGGCTTTCTTGTCTTCTACGCCAACCGAGATCGGGTCGAGAAAGAGATTGAGGAAGAAAAGAACAATTTTAGTATTTGTCTGCTGATAATATTCATAGTCTTTGTCGCTATTAAAATATTGCTTCCTATAATGTCCACCGGCAGTTATTTGGATGAATATACCCATATACTATCCGGTATAAATTATCTAAGTAGCGGACATTTCGCCGAATTCTATCATGGACAGGAATACACAAGAGGCGAGTATATTTCTCTGATTGCCGCGCTAGTCGTCAAAATATTCGGTAATAACATGGTTGCGCTTAAAATGATCCCGGCCTCGTTGGGCATAGTGAACTTTTTCCTGCTATATGCTGTCTCAAGAAGGATTAATATGAGCAAATGGCCGTCAATAATTCTGATGATTGTTTACACTATAAGCCCTTGGGTAATATTCAATCATTTATACATAAGAATGTATGTTTTTTATGAATTCTTTATTCTCCTAGTCCTCAACATATTTCTCTATGCATTAAGTCAGTTTAAAAAAGACAAGGTATTGCAAGCGAATATCGCCTTTATTGTAATCGCTATCGTCGATGTCATTGCTTATCTATTCAGCAATGACTTGGGAAGCCTCGCAATCGTGATTTTTACGGGCTCGCTATTCCTATATTTTTCCTTCTTCATAGCGCCAAATATAAATTCACATAATCAGCTCGTTAACCGAATTTTTAAAGCTAAAGTGCTGTACAAAATACTCTTTTTCACCATAGTGATTTCGCCGTTTGTTATACTTTTTCAAGTCCCGTATATGGTTTTATCAGTCTTTAGTCAGACAATAAAATATACCACCCCAGCCGATCTAAAATACGCCAATTTATTCCTGAATCTAAACTTCGCGTTTACTATTTTGTTCATCGCTTCAACCAAGAGGTTATTCACGAACAACAAAAATATATACTTAGGCTCCGCAATATTCGGATCGTCAGTTTTATTTTTTATGCATATCGCATCACCAGATTCAATACAGCTTACGAGAGGCATTTTGTACTTCCTCCCTCTCTTTTACATGGTTGCCATAAGCTATCTTTCCTATATTAAATCAAACTACATAAATTATTTTCTAATAGCTATACTCCTGATTACTGTCATTGGCAATTACCCCACAAATTTTTTATTGCACCCATATATACCAAAAGAAGTAACCTATATTGATGATTACGCCTATGTTGGTGCTCGCGCACTATGCAATGGGAAGATCATTATCACTTCAAGTCGACCAGGAATATTACTATTCTTCGGAATAAAGCCAGACTTTTATGTTAATACAAAATACAATGATCGTGTATGGGTGGCTTCTGACGAAGAGTCTAGCCTAGCATATTTCTCCACAACAACTGGTATGTTTTTTGATACCTATTCCGACACACCTATTATAAAAAATGTCGAGGAATTCAGAACTATTTATAATACATATCAGAATATTTGCTATATTACTGGAGCACTACCATATTCATGGATAAACAATGATGTACGATCATTCATAGACGAGAACTTCATTGAAGAAGATAAAAAATACAGGACTAATGAGACCTCAGTTAATATGAAATTGTATTTAAAGAGTTGATCTATATAAGTCACGGATGAAGATGATCCGTAATCCGACAGCCATTACAAGGTTCGTCAGCGCAAATGAATAGATTACGCCCATGTATCCGATATAATTGCATAGAATGATCGCCAAGATAGTGCCACATAATCCCAGAAGAACATAAAATTTAGCCATTAATTTCGCGTATCCAGTTGGGACCAATATCCCGGCATCCACTGTTGCCGCCCATATGTTGGTGACAAAGATGATGATTGAGAACGGCAAAATGGCAAAAAGCAAATCGTTGTATTGGTTTGGAATGAATATTTTGACGATATTGGGAATTATGAAATATAGCGCTGTTCCTAGGACTATCCCTAAAACAAAAAAATATACTGTGTACTTCTTTGTCTTTTCAAGAATCTTTCCATATTGCTTCCGCACCGCAAACTCGGCAAAATTCGGAGCAACGACTTGGCCCAATAAGGTAAATGGCAGGACCAGGATCATGAACATCTTGTTAAGCAATTCGTAGGTTCCAATCTCCGCGATGTAGTGATAATGACCAAGGATCAGGATACCGAATCGTATAAACAAATAATTGCCGAGGATAGCAATGCCATATGTAAAACTATAAGCGCCGATCTCATTGATAACGCTTTTATTCAGCTTGAAAGTGAAATTGCCGTGGCCAAAACCTAGACTTAATAAAAGAACGAAGTAGAAAATATTCTGTGAAATCAAAGCGCCAGTCAATCCGTATGACCTTACGAGAAAATACACCGGCAAAACCGATACTATGCTTACCACCATCGAAATCGTCGCCAACTGTCTGAATTTTTTTAATCCTCTGTAAACACCGTCATACAAGGAAGTCATGGGAGACATGAAGATCAGCGGCAATAGATACAAGACATAGACATATTTGTCGCCCAAATACCACGGTCCGACAGACACCGCTAAAATCGATAGAATAAAAGCCAATGCAAATATTATCAGTCCGGAATTGAACAGGACAGCTCTCAATTTTTCCTGATCCGTAATGTTATACTCGGCGACATATTTCGATGTTGCAGTTGAAATACCGAAGTCGCCGAACATGATCAGAAAAAATATGATTGCCAATATGTAGTTGTAGATTCCAAAATTGAATGATGTAAGCAGTCTGGCGCACAAAATAAAGATAAAGAAAGTTATTCCTTGCTGGCCTAGCATTTGCAAACTTCTCCATATAAAGTTATCTGCTGTCTGCTTATGGCTATTATATTGTCTTTTAATAAATCCGCCCATTTTACTGAAACCTCGGGGGTTTGACTGCAAGATAAATGTCGTTATTAATGATTCTACTGGATTGTATTATTTTCCGCTGTTTAAGCGTATCTGGTATACTCTTTAAAAACACAATATTTGAATAACAAAATGCATATAAAACTCGAAGGCTTTTTCTTTTTAACGAATATCTAATTGCTTTTATCATATGAAACATATAAAATAACGGAAATCTTAGTAAGAGATTCGAGATTTTATAATTTTTTATCATACTTCTGGCGTGGCCTGAAAAAATTAAGCTAAATCTTGATGCGTAGATATTATTTGATAGAGCATTATTAACACCAAGATGAATAAAAAATGATTTTGTATACAAAACATTATGATAACCCAATAAATAAGCCCTCGGACCAATATCGACATCATCTATATTAAATTCCTGTGATTCATCAAAACCTCCAATTTTGTCCCAAAAAGTTTTTTTAAAGAACATGCATCCGCCGGTCGGTGATCCAATCAATATTAATGTATCTGAATAATTTATAATATTACTTACATCAATTTTCTTTTGGTGTAGATTGACTCCATAAATTGAGTAAAATAAGCCATAATGTTCTGTTACATCATTACCCAGATCTGATAGTAGAATCTGAGTAAAGCCAATCTTTTCATCTATACGATATAGATTAATAAGTTGAGCCAAAATTGTTTTATCCCGTATCAAAATATCATTATCTATCATGAGAACATATTCGCCGTTAGCATTTCGCACGCCAATATTTTTTCCTCTTGAATAACCAACATTTTCGTTAGACTCAATGATCTTAATATACTTGAAACTTCTTAAGAAAGACAAACTATTGTCTGTTGATTTATTGTCAACAATAATAATCTCATAATTCGGGTACTCCAAACGTAATAATGGAGGTATTGTTTCCTTGAGATATTCTAATCCATTATAATTCAATATAACTATGGTTATAAGAGGTGTAGAAGTGTTTTCCATGAAATTATAAACATGCATAGATCGTAGCGATTCTTTCAACAAATACTTTCAAAGAATATTGTTCCGATTGTTGTTTTGCTTGAGTTCTTATCTTTCGATATAGTTCGGCATTAGAGAATAGCTCATCAATCTTTTTAACCAGCCCCATAACATCTTTTGGTTTAAACAAAAGCCCCGTCTCTCCATCTTGTATAAGTTCTACCAAAGCTCCTGCATCTGTTGCAATCACAGGTATTCCTGAAGCCTGAGCTTCAATAACGGAAATACCAAAGGCTTCACGTAAAGACGGTACAATAAGTACATCTATGCTTCCGTAATCTGGTTTCTCTCGAAATCCAGCAAAGCATACTTTTTCTGTAATTTTTAGTCTGGAACACAAATCACTTAATGATCCTTTAAGAACTCCGTCACCAATAATAATTGCATAATATTCAAATCTTAAGAATGGTAATGCTTCAAGTAAATAGCGGCAACCCTTCTCCTCTGCTAAGCGGCCCACATATCCAATATTCTTGACTGCTTTTGATAAGATAACCCCAGGTGCAATATTAACCTCTTTACGCGTGTCTAAATTTACGAAATTTGGAACAACCGCAATTTGAGACGGCGAAATACCGATTTTCTGAATTAGTATACTTTTCACAAGCTTCGATACAGCAATATATTTGTCAACAAATGATCTTGAAAACTTCAATAAACAATTATAGTATACACTTTCTTTTAATAATGGACCGTGCTCATGATGAATTAATTTAATGCCCGGAATTATTAGTTTTAGGAAAACACCAAATATTAGACATTTATCACCATTAAGGTGGACGATGTCTATATTTTTCATTTTTACTATCCTAATGAGATAGGATAGTGACGAAATATTATATTTTGATGATGATTGATCATAAAAAACATTATCTTTGTTTTTCAAAAAGACATGTTCGATATTACGTAAATATAAAAAATATAAATCTATTCCGGAAATGTTTACATCAATTAATTGTCTTGCAATAGTCTGAACACCACCAAATCCATTTTTATCGATCAAAAACAGTACGTTGAGATTAGTATCGTATAATTTACAAATTTTTTTTATAAGTACCTTCCAGGTAATTTTTAATAAATCTATCTGTCTTGGTTTTTCTATTGCTAAAATATTTACAAAATAGAAAAAACTATCTATATATAATCCGGTTTCACCAAGTATCTCAAAATTAGATTTATTCTTAAAACATATAACCTGTACTCCCCCTGCTACGTAATTAAGCAATTTACCAGTGGATTCCGAACTATCTTTTTTTGGATCAATCGCATAATCAGCCATGGCGCAATATTTCGGCAGATCAAAATATGAAAACCGGCCGGTAAAAAATACATTTTTACTTTTAACATATTCTGCTAGCTTTCTAGAATACTCATTTTCAAGATTACCGTATCCCGCAAATACAAACGATATATCGGATCGTTTTTGCAAAATACTTGGTATGGAATCAAAAAGCTCTTTTACACCCTTGGCTTCTGTAAGAGATCCTGTATATAAAATGACAATATTATCCTTTGGTATACCCATCTCACTTCTGACATCATCTTTCTTATAGACTGATCGGCTAAATAAGTCCTCATCAACTCCGTCATTAAGAATATTTATCCTGTCTTTTTGGACATGGTATTTGGCGATTATAAAATCATAGCTATTTACTGAACTGCAAAATATCGTATTAGGCATATAGAGCAATAATTTTTCGAGTATCATAAAAAAGTAATACAGCGATTTTAGCAACCGTGACTTATGTAATGTGTACGCATACATTTCTGCGGCGAGAGATCCTTGGCAGTCAAATACGATTCTAACTTTTCCACAAGATAAGACCTTTATAATAAACGCTATGCATAAACCTTCATATAGATGAGCATGGATGATTCTTGGTTTATTTTTCAAATACTCCTTATATGACAATTTGAGTAGTAAAAAATCCAAATAAAACTTTCCCCACGATGCACCGGGCGTAATTTTCTTGTACCAAGAAACATTTGAGACTCTCTTTATATCAAAACCATCTATATTATGACCGAGATGATAAGTGCACAATACTACTTCGATTCCCTCCTTTTTGAGATACTTAATTTCGTTATAAATACGAATATGGCATCCTCGATCTGAAAAGAAAGGCGTGGCGGCAATCATCAAAATTTTCTTATTTGTATTATTCATGGGATCACCACATCAATCTCAAAATCCCCCGTCTCCGACAGCTTCTTGGCCAATTCATAAGAGACGGGGCTGGCGCCGCCGCCGAGAGGCGAGAATTCGTAGTTGAGGAGGAGAAGACGGCGGGGCATTACCGCATGATAGTACCATTGTTTGGGCGGGGTGTAAAATGATGATATACACCGTAATATAGTATTCTCCCATCGTAAGATGAG
>CAIMKX010000048.1 GCA_903842025.1 uncultured bacterium
CACGCAAAGATTTTGCTTCAGTTTGGCGATCTGCTCGCCTGAAAATATTGTCCTCATTTGTTTGTTTTGTTAATGATTAATTCTAACAAAAGAAAACAGCAAACACAGAAGTCTGTGTCTACTAAATGGGGTACACTTCATGGTAGCCCTACGGGGAATCGAACCCCGATTACAGCCTTGAAAAGGCCGTGTCCTGACCGTTAGACGATAGGGCCCTGCTTCGCTCCTCACTTCGTTCGGCGCTTCGCAGGGCAAGCCCTGAAAATCCGGTGAGCGAAATTGGCATTCAAATACTACTATTTTTTTAACATTTTGGCAAAAGTGTTTTCTGTGTTATCGTAACAATGCTTCAACAATGCACTGGAGAGGTGGCTGAGTGGTTGAAGGCACCGCTCTCGAAAAGCGGCAGGCTCGCAAGGGCCTCGCGGGTTCAAATCCCGCCCTCTCCGCCCTCGGTCGCCGAAGCGCGTGTATTAAACCTGCCACAGAAAAAAGACGTCCGCTAATTTAAGCTTACATCCTTGAAAACTAAAACCCCGGAAAATAATCCGTCTTTATATGACTTTTCGGCACTTGTAAGCCTGCTAGGACCTCTTCAACAGCCTGGATCAGAGAATGCGGACCGGAAATAAAGAAGACCCGTTCGTTGTAATCCGGCACCTCTTTAATGATTATTTCAATATTTACATAGCCTTTGTAGCCGGACCAGTCAGTTGGTAGGTGATCCAAATCAGTCAGCGTGCAAACCGTCTTCAGTCCGGCAAGCTCTTTGGCTTTATGTACAACATCGGTGTAGGCGATCTCGTCAAAAGTCTTGCAGGAATAGACTAGAATCGCATCCCGATAATCCTTGCTGTCGATCATATACTGGATCATGCTTCGGAAAGGGGTGACGCCGATCCCGCCGGCAATGAAGCAGAGCTTTTTCTTGCGGTTCCTAGGCAAGGTGAAATTCCCGGAAAGACTGCCGGCCATTATGGTTTTGCCCTCGTCCAATTCCGCCAAAGCCTTCTTGAAACTACTGGACTTTTTGGCGTCAAATTTGATGCCCAATAAGAGGTTCTTCTCGGTTGGTGAAGAGGCGATCGTGAAATATCGGCGGTTGCCGCGTGAATCTGACGGTGAATGGGCCAGAGTCCATTCCAGGTATTGTCCCGGCTTGAATGAAACGCGGCGGTCGGGGACGAAAGCGAATTCGGCCGTATCGCGAGCAATTTTGACCTTACTCTTCAGGGTCAGCATGTATTTGGCTTTGGGACTCATGAGCCAGGAAAAAATATTGCCAAAGCAGAGGGCTAACTCAGGCGTTGAGTATAACCAACCAAGGTGAATCGTCGGACCGAAGACCAGACCAGTGATCGCTCCGTAAACAATGCGGCGAGATCGATCTGGCGGAGTCGTCAATGGCTCAGTTAGCATTACAAGTGCAAAAAAGATGATTGGCGAATTTAGAAAGATCTGTCGTAAGACTGTAAGAGGATCTGAATGACCGTAGGCGCCGATTATTGTCGAAGTCAAGGCGAACAACAGAAAACTGATCACGAGATCGAAGCGCTTGATCTTCCTAGTTATGAAGAGACCGCCAACTATTACAAAAGGGAGCATGGAAGTTGTGCCGATCCACCAGGTCGCCGATTCATTGATAGCCAGGGCCGTAATGACAATAGCTATAGCCGCTGGATTGAAAATATGCTTCTTGTTGATGGCCAAAATATATTTGGAGGCCATGGCCAAAATTCCCGCCCAAATAACGAAGGGAAGAATGGAAAGATATTCATTTGCTCCTGGCGGCGAAATCAACAAAGCCAGAATGAAGGCCGTAATATAGACGGATTCGACATTGGCTTGAGCCTTGAAGACGCGGGCAAAGAGCTCGTTGGTGATCCAGGAGACGACCAATATTACCGTCGTTGAATACAGCAATGCCTCCGGTCGAAATGGCAGAATCCCAAAAAAACTCAGGACTTCAGCGACCAGAATCCAGCCCATAAGACAGTACAGGACTAGTCGGTACATCGTAACTTTATTTAAAATGTTGTCTATGAATTTCATGAATGTTTACGTGAGCATTTGGTCCGGCAGTCCTGGGCATTCTTAATTTTGAGTCGAGGACATGCGACCAGCTCGCACAACAAGCTTTAAAATAGTGCGAGCGCCCGCAGACCAAAATAAGAATGCCCAGGACTGCCGGACCTCACTACGTATCGTTCAAATCCGCTGGTCATGGTCGCAATTCCTTTCTTATCTATTATATAACCTTCTAGCCCTTCCTGCCGCTCGATGAACTCGATGCCTTTCTTGCCCATGGCGAAAGCCGCCGTGGCGAAGCGGTCTGCTTCATAGACATTGGGACCGATTACCGTCAAGCTGACGATGTCTTCGATCGCCTCAGCCATATTTTTCGGATTGTAAATATGCTGGCCGCGGATGTAGGTGCCGGATGTTGCTACTCCTTCGCCGCCGAGCTGAATGACTTTGATGATCTCACTTTGCTTGAAGGGATTTTTGATGCCGATGCGCCATTTTTGACCTTTTGAATTTGAACCGGCCGTTTGGATGTCTCCTCCAGCCTCAACGCAGTAATCGGTAAAACCAAGTCCTTTAAGAAGATTGGCGGCGTTAAGGATTGCCCAGCCTTTGACTATGCCCGACGGGTCATATATGCCTTGGCGATTGACGATGTCAAAATATCCGCCTGTCTCTTGTTTTGTCTTTTCAGCCAATTTGAAAATTTCCTTAATCTCGGCGCTGGCTTTGACTATCGATGTCCGACCTCGATTGATATCGGTGATCTCACTGCTTTCTTTGTACACGCTGTACTTGCCGTCAACATAACGGAAATATTCGAAGACTTTATCAATGGCCGATTGAATCTTGGCGCGACCATTGGACGCATGGCTCGATTCCACGATCTCAACCGTTATCGGCATGCCCATTATGAGTTTTGTTTCCTTCATTTAGTTTGTCGCCTGGGCCAAGGCGTTTGAGAGGGATTGCACAAAGCCTTTGCTGGTCTCGGTCGCACCGGAGACGGCGTCAACCTGGGCGTTTTGGGATGCGATGGCCTCTGATTTTAGGATCGGCATGGCGTTTTGGCTTTTCCTTAACGAGGTCTGTCGATCGCTTGGATATTGCATGAATTGGACATCGGCCAATTTGCCGCCGGAAATTATGGCCTGGACCTGAAGGTTGCCATAGTAAACATCAACTATGGATCCGGTGTAGGAACCATTTCTGTATTTGGACATCATAGTCGATCCGGATCCGTTCATCATCGGCCTAGAATTATTGATATTCAAGGCAACGGGCGTCTGGGTGGGATTTGAAGCAAGGTTTTGCTGTTTGGCTGAGACAAAAAAAGCGTAGAAGGCGAAGGAGATTATGACAAACAGGGAAAGAGTCAATTTTTTCATTATAGTTTTACGATAGCTTCGGAACAAGGGGTGCACATGTTGTGTATGGATATTTTATCAATTCTTGAACAAGATTTTATCATTTCTTGAACAAAATTTTATCATTTCTTGAACAAGATTTTATCAGGATTTTATCTCACCTTGATATGATTTGATGATTATAAGAAAGTAGGCATATATTGCCTACGTAATTATCATCATTATGATCACAAAACGCAAACAACAGTTCGGGTTCACATTAATCGAGATTCTTGTCGTTATAGGCATTATCGCGGTATTGGCCGCCGTGGTCTTGGTGGCCGTCAATCCGGCCCGCCAGTTCAAACTCGCCCGTGATTCCCAGAGGGTTAGCAACGTCAACGCTTTACTAAACGCCATTCATCAGAATATGGCAGAACACAGAGGAATCTTTACCTGCAACGGAACGGTCAAGGATATTCCGACCGTTCCCAGAATCGTGAAGTACAGCCTGACCGCGCCGGAAAGCGAAGGCGATATCGCCGCTTGTATAGTGCCGGATTACATCTCTTCGTTGCCGTACGATCCATCCATATCGACTGCCCATTACGCGAGCCCAACTGATTACGATACCGGCTACGAAATCTTCAAGGACACCAACGGCCGGATCACCGCCAGTTCGACAGGGGAGTTGACGGCAAGTATTTCCGTCACTCGGTAAGGTGGATCAGCCCAGCCGCAAAGACTTTTCTTTTTTCAGTTGCTGCGGCTCTGCTTCCAATGTACCGGCCTTTTCACAAAGGCTTCGCTCCAAGGATTCACTTAGCCTTTGGAAAAGACAGCGGTACATTGGTCGCAGAATGTCCTCGCAACTGAAAAAAGAAAAGTCTTTGCGGCTGGGCTGTTTACATAAATCGTATTGCAGACTACTATTATTAATAATGTACATTAGCCGTAAAATAATAGCGGTCTGGGTAGTGTGTCTGGCTTTGATTTTGACCGCCGTATTCGTGCGTTTTTCCAGGGTGACATACAAGATTGGGCCGTTTCCGATTATTGTAAGCACGGCCAAGGAGAAGAGCCTTCCAACCAGTCAATCGTTTTATGATGCGGGAAATCAGGAAACCGTCGGAAACTCAACTGAGAAGCCTATTGTGCCGGTCATAAGCGCCAGGGCTTATATAGCCGGCAATGTTACGAACGGCCAGATTTATGCCACAAAGAACCCAAACCTGATCCTTCCTGTCGCTTCCATGTCCAAGTTGATAACGGCTGTGGCCGCCACGGACAGATTGTCGCTATCCGGAAAGGTTACCGTTACCAATCAGGAATTGGACGTGGCCAGTGACACCAGCCGTTTTGTTGCCGGCGAGACCTTTTCTGTCCTTGAATTACTTTATCCAATGCTGTTGAATTCATCGAACGTGGCCGCCGAAGCTCTGGCTTCCTCGACAAATAGGGCCGCATTCCTGGAATCAATGACGGCCTATGCCAAGGAGATCGGCATGCCCAAAACGTTCTTTGCCGATCCGAGCGGTCTCAGCTCCCAAAACACGTCGACGGCGCGCGATTTTTTTACACTGTCAAAATATTTGTACAAATCCCGTCCGGATATTCTGGCCATCAGCCGGAAATCCGTCGTCTTTATTGCCACGACCACCGCCCACAATTCACACTTCTTCTACAGTATCCATCCTTTCGTGACGGATGATGAGTTCCTCGGCGGCAAAACCGGCCACACTGATGCGGCCGGTGATACTATGCTTACGATGTTAAGAATTAATAATCAGCCGATCGCGATCGTTGTTTTGAAGTCTGACAATCGATACAAGGACACCAAACTAATTGTTGAGCAGATACGGAAACTGATCTGATACCTCGTAGCACCTCATGCCCTTTAAGCCCCGACGATAATTTGCGACCAATGTACCACGTACTACAACCACTTTTTTATCAGTTCCTTCGTCTCCTCCGGCCCTTTTACCGGGAAACAATCGACGCCGCTCGCCCTGGCCGGATAATCATTGCCGCCGTAGAATAGGGCGTCGCCGACAAAAGCAATCTCATCCGGATGCAGGCCCAGATATTGCTCCAGCTTCCTGATACCGTAACCCTTGTTGACTCCGCGCCTCGTGATGTCGACCGAGGTGGCTCCTCCGACCCTTTCGTCAAATTCAGGTATCTTCTTTCTCAAAAAATCCGCTATCTTCTCGCGCTTCTCCCTCGTCGGATCCCAGGCGTACTTTACTTCCACGGGGGCTTTTTGGCCCAAGGCAGAAAACGTGATCTGAGATCCGCGGTCCTCTACGATATCACCGTAGACTACCGCCGGTTTGACATAAGCAGTGGAAATTAGCGCCGAATTCAGGGCCGACATGATCCTCTCCTTTTCGGCCGCAGTAAGATTTTCAGCGTATTGCTCGACCCAGCTTCCTTTCCAGACGAATAAGCGCGTTCCTGACGTCGGTAACAACAGAAGATTGTCAAATCGGTCGCCGGCGCCTGGCAGTCTGCTGATGAATTGAGTCTCAAATTGCGGGTACCCGCCGCCAGAAATAATAGCAACTTTTTTTACCGAAAGCAGTCTGATGACAAGATCGGCCATCTCAGGGTCAATCGGGGATTTGCTTTTGGTTAGGGTACCGTCCAGATCGAATATTATGAGTTTTTTTGAGTTATCAGGCATTCATTTTGACGTCAAATCTCTAGCATCTTGAGCAAGGCTGACATTTTGACCGTGGCGACTCCAATGACACTGTCGGCCGCGCCGTAATACATGTAGGCGATTGGGCCTTTAACCACCAGGCCGCAAGGGAAAACGACATTGGCCACGATGCCTTTGTGCTCATATTCAGTCTCGGGCTCGAAAAGCGGAACCGCCGTACGGGCTTTGACGATCGTTGGGTCGAGAAGATCGAGAAGGACGGCACCGACCCTATATGTAGTGCTCCAGGAAACACCGTGATAGAGGAGAAGCCAGCCGGCCTTGGTCTTGACGGGAGGCGCGGATATGCCGACTTTCCCGCCATCCCACATGCCGCGTCTCGGCGCGATGATTTCGATGCTCTGGGTAATCTTTTCCTTGGAAAAATCCAACGATGACAAGAAGTCCGCGCAGACGCTTTCGTTCACGCGATGGAAGATCATATAGCCATCCTTGATCTTCTCGGGAAGGATGCAGGAATCCTTGTTGGGTATGCCGGCTGGCGTAATGGCTTCCGGGGAGCTCCAGGAGCTCCAGCGTTTCTTGACGAATTCTGAAGTGGTGATGGAACTGACGGCCACGCGCGGGGTCGTGCCGTCGTAGCCCGTGTAGGTCATGTAAAGCTTCTTATCGATCTCCACCAGGCGCGGGTCCTCACAGCCGCAATTGGAATTGGAACCATTGGCGTTCAATTCAAACGAGGCTCTCGGAAAATAAACCGGTTTGTCCAGTCTGACGTCTATCGAAAAGCCGTCCGATGTCGAGGCGTATCCCAAGGTGGAGACGTTGTCAGAGGAAACAGCGCGGTAAAGCAGGTGCGTCGTGCCGTTAATTCCGATGGCCGCCGGATTGATCGTCCCGCGAGCTTCCCAACCCATTCCCGGCCGGGGAGTGATGATCGGATTGCCGGGGAATCTCGTGACGTAGGATTTGTTTTTTTCAACCAGACTGCCAAGCAGGTTGTCGAGTGGGATCGTCGCCATGGCACAATGAGTATCCGCGCCGCCGTAGTAAACTTCCAGGTGTTCATTCCTGATCAGGGCGCCGGAAGGGAATATGACGTGGCCGACATTGCCGACATTCTCGTAATAGGCATCAGGAGCCATGAACGGCCCCTTGGTCCGCCCGATGATATGCCGAGGATTATCTCGATCAAGCAGAAGGACTTCTATGCCGAAAACTTGGCCGGACTGGCCGTAGCGCTGGATGTGGGAATAAACCACCAAATAGCCCTTGTCTGTCTTGACCGGCGCGGCTCCAAGCTCGATGTGATCATCCGGTAATCTGCGTATATGAAGTTTGTGGGCGTCGACGTTCTCTGTCCAGGCGTTCCAATATTCCGGCGACCAGATGTCTTCAGGACGGTCAAATTCGGCATAGCAGATATCCGAAGGTTTGCGGTCGGTGTTGATGGTGAGAAGGGCGGCCATTTTGCCATTGATCTTTTCCGGAAACATACCCATAGCCTTGGCGTTGAAAGGCGTGACCAAATGCTTTTCGGTTATCGTCTCCAGATCCTTGCTCAAAGCCACTGCCACCTTGATGGTATCGACGGAAAAAGGATAGCCGCCCAAAGCGGTGTAGAAAATGTAATACGTGTCACCAACCTTGGTGACACGCGGGTCTTCACATCCGAAATAGTCGAACTCTCGGTCCGGTCTTATCAGAACCTTCCTGTTCTCGAAGTGAAAGCCATCGGTCGAATCAGCCCGGGCAATGACGGAAGTGCTGATATGGGGATCGCGCAGCATGTCAGGCTCGGACATCGCCCGATAGACCATGACGGTTTTTTTGCCTTGAACGATCGGACAACCGTTGAAGGCCGCCGCGGCCTCCCAGGGATGCTCCTTGACCGGCGAGAGAAGGGGATTGTGCTCTGATCTGGTGAGTGTGAACATTGTTATTTTACTTTTCCGTATTTGACGAGCCAGTTTAATAATCCTTCCAATGGAGTTTCGGCGATACAGACATGACGGTCGCCGCCTCCGTAATAGACCATCAGATTCTTGCCGATGATCACCGCGCCCGAGGCGTAGACGACCCCCGGCTTGCCGTCATTCTCATAATGCTGATCTGGCTCGAGAATAGGCTGAGGCGAACGGTAGAGGATCTTGGTCGGATCATTTTGGTCAAGAATCATTGCGCCAAGCTTGTATTTGTTAGGATCAGCCTTGTCCATGGCATGGTAGAGCAAAAGCCAACCAAGGTCAGTTTTCATCGGCGGCGGTCCGGCACCGCGTACCCAGTTGTCCCAGAAATTCTTGCGTCCACCCTTCGGTGAGCGGCTCTTGATGATTGAATCATCCAACATATCCAAACTCTCGACGTAATCCACCAAAACATTTGGCGTTATTCCGTGCAATATCGCGAATTTACCATTGATCTTTTCGGGAAAGATCAGCCAGTTTTTGTTGACTTGACCTTTTGGTGAGATCAGCTTCGGCTTCCTCCAGTTCCATCTGCCTTGTTTTAAGTCCTCCAAATTTATAGAGGTAAGTCCGATCCTGACGGAATTCCAACCCTCAAAGGCGACGTAAGTCATGTATACTCTGCCGTCAATAAGAACGGTTCTCGGATCTTCAGAGCCGCCCCAACCACCGCCGGAAGTATAAACGGCCGGATTATATGTTTTCGGTCCCGTGACTGTCGCCGAATCAGGCATGCCGAGTCCGTGAACCGGCTCAAAGACCGGATAGGATGAGCGCTCTCGAAAATCGAAACCATCCGGGCTTGAGGCGTGACCGACGCGAGAAATGCCGTCGCCTCCGATGGCCCTGTACAAGAGGTGGACCTTTCCTTCATCATCCCGAATAGCCGCCGGATTGAAGGTACCGCCATGTTCCCATTCGCGGATGGCCTTTGGCGAAATGATAGGGTTCAGACCGTGGCGCTTGAGATCGTAACCTGGCCTGTTCCACTGGCGATTCTTCGAGAAGAAACGCGCCCGTACATAATAAATGAGGCTCGCGATAGCGACCAAGACCAGGGCGGAAATTGCGAAAAAGATCGGGGTGTTCGTTGTCATTTTAATAAACTGCATTATCAGGCCCTGCCATAGCGATCCTCCAGCCGGACTATGTCTTTCTCGTCAAACTGACCGAAGGCTAATTCCAATAAGACGAGCCTCGCCGTTCCGCCGGTCAGCCGATGTTTCGTCAGGCGGGGAATGAAACAATCCTGGCCGCCTTTTAACGGAATCAAGTCGGAACCTATCGTGGCCGTGCCATCGCCGGAAAGGATGTGCCAATACTCGTCACGATCATTGTGGTACTGCAGACTCAAAGCCTCGCCGGGATTGACCGAAATGATCTTCACCATTGACGGGGAATTTTTGGTTATCCACAGTTCCTCGCCCCAAGGTCTTTTTTCGGTGAATGTTTTAGGGCACTCATTTGGCATTTGGCTTTATTATACAATGTATTTGACCGCCGCACTAAAAAACTGTGTATAACTTTAGGAGTTGAACCGTTTGAAATCTGCCGGAAATATTTGGACGGCGATGTTGTAGATCGAATAGGTGATAAAGAACGCCGCCAAGACGTCGATGGTATAGTGCAAATGTCCCAGAAGCACGACGATACCGAAAAATACCGCTGAAATTATGCAGAAAATCCTGATCTTGAAATTATCCCAGAATATCAGGCCCAAAAGGAAGGGCAGGCCGGTGTGGCCCGAGAAGAAGAGGTCGCCGCCGGAGCTGAAGATGTACATGTTAAAATTGGAAAAAAGCGCGAATGAATCCAGATTGACGTGATCAGGAAACGGGCCGATATGGGTCAGCGTCATGAAGAGCGAACGGATGACAATAAAGAGCGCCACGGTCTTGAGCCAAAAAGGCATTTTTTTAGGATGATACAGACAGTAGAGAGAGATGATCGACCAGAAGATTATCGGTCCATAGACGAAGATGTCGTCGACGTTATAGACCGGAATATTGGAAAGGAAAATGTCGGTTACGGAATTGCTGGCGATCTCGGTGGCGTAGCTTCCGGCCAGATAGTTGGCGTAAAAACCTCCGCCAAGAAGGAACAGGGAAAGGATGAAGGAGAAAACAAAATTGGGTTCCCTGAGGGCCAAGAAGTATCTTTCCTTTAATGTCGCGATAAGCGTCCTTGTCATAAAGTTAATCTAGGATTTGATTATTATATCAGATATATGCAATAATACCCTCCACCATGAATGTCGAGGACAAGAAGTTCATATACATCCTGATCGGACTGCCGGTCATAATTTTTGCTCTCTTCCTGGGGATCTACATCGGGGAAAAACAATCCTCAGGTTCAGCGGAAACCGCCTGGACGCCGTCGGCGGCCATTACCCAAGAACAATTCGCGCCGTTCTGGAAAGTCTGGCAGGTTTTGAACGACAAGTTCGTCACGGCCGCCAGCACGACCGATCAGGCCAAGATCTATGGTGCCATTCAGGGGTTGGCCGCCTCATACGGCGATCCTTACACGATCTTCTTTCCGCCGGTCGAGTCCAAGATGTTTCAGGAGGACATTGCCGGAGATTTTGGCGGAGTCGGCATGGAGATTGCCGTCAAGGACAAACAGCTCCAGGTCGTCTCGCCGATAAAAGGCAGTCCGGCTGACTTGGTCGGCGTCAAAGCCGGCGATTTCATAGTCTCGATCAACGGTACCTCTACGGTCGGCATGGGCAGTGACGTGGCCGTCAAGCTTATCCGCGGACCCAAGGGAACGGAAGTCAAAATTTCATTCCTGGCTGTCGGAGCCACCAAGCCCGTAGTCAAGACTATCGTCCGCGATACCATCCAGATACCGACCATCGACACTACGACCAAACCAGGCGGCATATCGGTCATCTCCCTTTATAGCTTTACCGCCCAATCGCCCAATCTGTTTCGTGACGCTCTTCGCTCATTCGTCATTTCCGGCAACCACAAACTGATCCTCGATCTGCGTCGCAATCCCGGCGGATATCTGGACGCCGCCTGGGACATGGCCTCCTGGTTCTTGCCCGCCGGCCAGGTCGTCGTTACCGAGGATTTCGGCAAGAATGGCCCGCCGAACATTTATCGCAGTAAGGGCTACAACATTTTCAACAAGAATCTCCAAATGATGATCCTGGTCGACAACGGTTCGGCTTCAGCCGCTGAAATCTTGGCCGGAGCGCTTTCCGAGCACGGCGTGGCCAAGCTGGTCGGCGTCAAAACCTTTGGTAAAGGTTCTGTCCAGGAATTAGTGCCGATCACTTCGGATACATCCTTGAAAGTCACCATAGCTCGCTGGCTGACGCCAAATGGCCACAACTTGTCTCATGACGGGCTTGAGCCGGATTACAAAGTGGAGATTACGGATAAGGACACGGCGGCCAAAGTCGATCCTCAGATGAACAAGGCCGTGGAGTTATTACAAGCGTTGCCGTAATTAAGGAATTTAGAATATGGAATTTAGAATTTAGACACATAAGCAATTGCGTAGGTTCTAAATTCTATATTCCAAATTCATAATTCTAACAAACATGAAAATAATCTTACTAAAAGACGTAGCCAAACTCGGAAAAAGATTTGATGTCAAAGAGGTCAGCAGTGGACATGCTTTAAATTTGCTCATTCCTCAGGGATTGGCAGTCGCGGCGACAGTTGAATCTATTAAGAAAGCAGAATTACAGCGAGCTGACATAGAAGGGGAGAGGAAGATTCATGAGGATCTTCTAGTTAAGAACATCAAGGACTTAGAGGATGTTACACTTACAATTTCCGGTAAAGCCAATGAAAAGGGTCACCTTTTCGCCGGAATTCACAAAGATGTCATAGTTGCGGAATTAAAAAAGCAGACCGAATTACAGATTGATCCTGAATTTATCGTTATGGACCAACCTTTGAAGGAAGTCGGGGAACACATCGTTGAGGTTAAGAGGCCAGCCTCCGCCGAAGCTACGGCTGGCAAGGGAGGGAAGACGGCGAAGTTTAAGGTTGTGATTGAAAAATCTTTGAATTAGAGGTAATCTTTAAAAATACCAATAGTAAGGATGTGGATTCGCCAACAACTGAGAATGAATTGCCGCATAAGGGTCAGTTAGAAGCTGATCCAACACATGATCAGAGAAGGACTTTAGATGAGAAGAAAAGTGACGAAATTATTCGCCACTTTTTTCATGCGAACAAAAAGGAACCTATGGAGGTTCCTTATGCAATAGCGTTCCAAGAGCCTTTTACTCATTTTGCCTTGAAGAATGGACGTACCCAGATTGTCTCCGCTCCCGGCTCAATTTCGAGACCAGGGCATGGACAGAGTTCCCATAACCCGCCGGTTGAATCATATACATCCGATGGTTCCAACTTTTCTCCTGGAATTAATCTCACGCCGACGATTTCACGGTTGCTTTTTGGGTGTCGAATCTTCTCGATCAAACCTACTGGTGAATTCATATTTCTTCTTTCTCATTTAATCAAGTGTGCCTCTAGAGATTTCTAACATAATCAACAAAAAAAGGGAAGCGAACTCCCGATTTTCTGAATAGTATTTAATTACCTAAATGACATGTACTATCTTATTTCTCACAATATCATTGTTGAAACTAGTCTTTCTTTTGGTGCCAAACTCAACTTTACCGGCTTTGAGAGCGAAAAGGGTATCGTCCTTGCCCATGCCTACATTCCTGCCTGGCAAAACTGTCGTACCGCGTTGGCGGACTATGATCTGACCAACCCCAATCGTCTGGCCATGATTAATCTTGACCCCCAGGTGTTGTGGATTTGAATCTCTTCCGTTTTTCGTTGTTCCTGCTGCCTTTTTATGTGCCATTTTTGTTATTTATCACGGTTAATGAATTAGCACAAGCTTAGCATATTTATAGGGGTTTGCGCAATAGAGGGGAGGGACTAGGGACTAGTCCTGGAACGAACGTTATTGGCATGGATCTAGTCCCTAGTCCCTAAAAACTAGTCCCTGCCAGTAAACGGCTCTAAATAATGGTTTTCGGTGTCAATCGGTGGCTTAGCAGAGCCATATTACGGCACAAAAAGCTTGACTTCTAAACCCAAAGGTGCTATACTGACAGAGAAATCAGCTAGTGAGCGTCATGCTTGCCAAGCTGTTTTTAATTACAAATATGATGGAACTTACAACAGGTGTCGTCTTCTTGATGTCATCGCTCTACGGTTCAGGTCAAACAAATGTTCACGTTGACAATATCATAAATTCGCAAGATCAGACTGCCGCGGTTTCCGCCGCTGTCATCTCCTTGAGCCCGGCCCAGAAGGTTGTCGCTCAAAGGATGGCTATCGAAGCTTACTTGCGCCAAGAATTCGCTGATGAGCCTCTTCTCATCGATATCGCCCGCTGTGAGTCCAACTTCCGTCAGTTTGATGACAAGGGAGACGTCATTCGGGGTATCGTGAATAAGGCTGACGTCGGCATATTCCAGATCAATGAAAGGTATCACGATGAGACCGCCAAGAAGCTCAATCTCGATCTTCATACCATAGAAGGTAACGTTGCCTACGGCAAACACCTTTATGAAGAGCAGGGGTCCAAGCCATGGTCAGCCTCAGCCAAATGTTGGTCTGCAGGGAACACGGTATCTAAGAGTAATTAATAACATTCTCTAAAACAAAAATCCCCCGCACATACGGGGGATTTTTGTTTATCAACTTTAATAAATTGACTGGCTTAAACATTGACAAGCGCGGCGCTTGCATGTATAGTAATGCAGGATCTGAACATTGCCAAAAGAACATTGGCCGAACCGTCAAGACGCTCGAGATGTTCAGATAAAGGAGATCAACTATGATAATAATTCCCGTAAGGAAGGTCCTTGTAGTCGGCGGTAAACTAAAGCTCGGAAAAACAGTAGAAGTTACGATGTCTGTCTGCGACAACGGTCTCATGCAGCCCACAATCCACGTCGGGTGGGATGTTCATGCTAGTGGACGACCGGCAATCGAAATTGAAATGCCTGAAATAGGTCCGCGCGCAATCAACTGTAAGCTCGATTTTGAAACGGACATCATGCATATTTGTCCCAAGGATATGCAAGTCACTGACATTGAGCTTGTAAACCGAATTGAACCAATTTCAGAGATTGCGTTCGTGCGATCACTCGACATAATTCGATTTACAATAGTTAGTCGGTTAAAACGCATACACTTAAAATCCTGCCGGTGTACCTTTAAACAGTCGCGAGAAGTGATAGAGAAGATGTTTATTATGGGAGACCCTGAATCAGAGCTTGCAATTGGGTATTTTGATGCTCGAGAATAGCAGAGAGAGGAAAGTACAGATTTATCCCGGTCAAATGTTTGACCGGGATTTTCAATATTCTAAATTCTCGTGGAGCAGATATATTTTGGATAGACATATAGACATAAAGAGGGGAGTTCTGTAATCATTAGCGGCAGCGCTAATCTTCTGTATTGAAGCAATGTCGCACAATAGAAACTTATACGACACAAAGGGAAATTTACGAATCTTTTCTTATGGAAAAGTTATTAGTCAGTGTTCAATGAATAGTCGAGCAACGAGAGCTGAACTTTGTTTTCGTACATCGAGATCTTAAACGATCCTGTTCCCGGTGTGTTAACAACGTTCTTTAACGCTTCGTGTTGTTGCTCACTCACCTTAACCGGATAGGCCTGGCCATCAATGGCTACCTGTATCTTCAAAGATATTCCTTTTTTACCGGTATCCTTGAACTCATACGGTTTAGGAGCTTTAGTAAGCAAAAATACACAAGCGATATTTTCTACTTTCATGAACTTGATTATAAAGAGCTG
Source organism: uncultured bacterium (assembly GCA_903842025.1). Taxonomy (GTDB): domain Bacteria; phylum Patescibacteriota; class Minisyncoccia; order Phycocordibacterales; family PALSA-1337; genus C7867-002. Next base: position 14,813 of record CAIMKX010000048.1, read on the forward strand.
ACTTGGTTAATAACTTTTCGACCTATCCTCCAGGAGAACGACTCGCAGGAAAATATACTGTAAGTTTATAACTGGAATAAAAGAACGCAAGGCAAAACGGTGGATAACTTTTTAATCAATCATCCTGTCATTCTGTGGCTTGTTTCCACGCGATTTCGAATATCATTTTCATCATTCCATGAATAACAGTATCTTCAATGATAATGCCGATAACATTATCTTTTGTGAGTTTTGCTATTGAGACTTTGTTTTGTCCGTAAATCGTCAGTTCAGCTTCATAAGGAAATTCTTCCTTAGAAATGAATTTCATTTTTGGCCAGAGATTTTTTCTTATGCCAGAAAAAACACTTTTGTCATACACTCTGTCTTCTGGAGTATCCGGTAGAATTCCTCTCGTCGTTACACCCAGTCGTTCTTTTCCTTTAATGAATTGTTGAAGATCACGTTTAGGTAGATAGTCCTTAAATAGCTTTGCATTAGAAAACGCAAGCATTTCATATTTCTTTGGTTCAGATATCATATCAATACAAATGTTTTGCACAGCGTCAGCTCCTTCAAAGAAGCGAATTTTTGGTCTTTGATCTGATGATGAAAATAACTCGTTCAGTTTTGGAATAATTTTTTCGGTACTCTTTAACTGATCTTCTGCTAATCGAATTCGATTCTTTGCAAAGTATATAAGTTTTTCAGGTCGTTCCGGTTGATAGTATGCCTTATTTCTTTTTCTGATCTCGTTAACTAATCCCTTAACCGACAAATCCAAAAGTACCTTATAGACTGTACTTCTTTTGATTTTGGTGTGTTCAGCGATTCGTGAAGGAAATCCGCCGCCTAGCTCCAAAAGAGCCGAGTATACGGCTGTTTCCTTATCACTTAAACCAGTTTGATTGAACCCTATATTGTGCTTATCTGTATTCATACTACAAATAATACTTAAACTGAAAAAACTGTCAATCAGGACGGACAAAGTTAGTCAATGTACTTTTTTAGCCTTATAATACAGACTTATTCACATATGCGAAGTTTACTTTGAAAGTAAAATATTGTTTAATATACTAACATTGAGGTCATTATCAATTTAGATAATTATTAATTATGAATAATAAAAAAACAATTTGGATCACGGTCGGGGTCATCGTGGTCGTAGCTGTGATAGCAATAGTTGCGTTTTCTAGCGGAAGTAATAAACAACCCGCAGTAAAACAGACTGTTAAAATAGGTCTCGCATTGCCATTGACTGGCGGTGCAGCATTTCTGGGCGAATCATCTCGGAACGCCGCACAAATGGCGCTTAGTGATGCTGGACAGACAAAGTATAATTACGATTTAGTCATTGAGGATGATGCGTTCAATCCTGCGAAGACTGCGACGGTTGTGACTAAATTTGTAAACATAGACAAGGTTTCGGCAATAATCACCTTTGGATCCGGAACAAGCAATGCGGCCGCACCTATTAACGAGAATGCAAAAATTCCGAGATTTGGACTTGCCTCAGATCCGACTTCAGCAATAGGTGACTACAATTTTATCCACTGGACGCCTCCATTTAAGGAGGGTCAGTTATCAGCGAGTGAAATGGTGAAGAAAGGATACAAAAATGTAGCAATTGTTGATACCAACCATTCCGGAACTTTGGCTGTTACAAATTCGGTCAAGGAAGCATTGAAGAATACCAGTGTAAAAATCGCATCTTATGATCTTACGAATGTTGGCGATAAGGATTTCAGAACGATTATAACCAAGATAAAAGCATTGAAGCCCGATATTGTTTTGGTTGAGATGTTTTCGCCTGAAATAGAAATATTTGCAAAGCAGATGAAAGAGTTGGGAGTGAAAATACCGATGACAAGTGTTGAGACATTCGAATGGAGCAATGACCCGTCATTGTTTGAGGGAATGTGGTTCATCTCCGACGCGAAAATCACTCCAAGTTTTGCCGAAAAATATCAGGCAAAATTCAATGATGGACCGAAGCCGGGAGCTACATATGTTTATGATCTCGTAACCTTGTTCATCAACAATCAAGAAAAGGCGGATCATGCATTGAGTCCAACAGAAATGAGGGATTCTATCATCAAAACTGGCTATGAAAATTCTCCAATCTTTGGGAATATACAAATCGATAAAGATGGGTTCTTTATCACAAACGCTTCAGTAAAGATGATAAAGAATGGAAAAGCAGTATTGATTCCAGAATAGTAGAATTATCAGCAAAACAAGGATCGCTCGATAACGGGCGATTTTTGTTGTATAGTTATTGTCGTGGATATCATTCCTCAACTTATTTTGAATAGCATCATCGCCGGAGCGATCTACGCCATGATCGCTCTGGGTTTTAATTTAATATATGGCACAGCCAAGTTCTTTGATCTTGGTTATGGCGCTCTAACAGCTGTCGGGGGCTATGCAGTCTTCTATTTTTATAAGACACTCGGACTTGATCTTTACGTTTCAATTTTACTCGGTGTTTTAATTGTCGGAGTAATTGGATTTATTGTTTATAAACTTGTTTACTCACCGCTTCGCAAACGCAAATCTTCAGGCATGGTACTTCTGGTTGCCGCTCTCGGTGTCCTAACAGCATTACAGGCAATCATTGCAATCCTTTTTACTAGCCAATTTCAGACTCTATCGCAGAATTCAAGCTCTGAACAAGTCTTCAATATTCTTGGAGGAGCTATTACTCAAACGCAACTGGTGACTCTCATTATCGGATTTGTAATCATGATAGTGATAGGTTTGGTTTTCAGATATACACTTTTCGGTAAGGCGGTAAAAGCCATAGGAGATGATGAAGAAGTCTCCAAAATTGTTGGTGTCAACACAGAAAACATTATTGGCTGGGTATTTTTTATCGGTTCGGCTATCGGTGGTTTAGCGGGAATATTGATTGGTTTTGATACAGGAATAGAACCGACAATGGGACTGTCGTTACTTTTGAAAGGAGTGATAGCATGTATTATTGGCGGAATCGGTAATGTGTATGGTGGCGTACTTGGCGCGTTTCTACTCGCATTTATAGAAAATTTTGGTATCTGGCATATATCAGGAGAATGGAAGGATGCCATAGCGTTTGCGGTGTTGATCCTGTTCTTGCTTTTCAGACCGCATGGAATATTAAGAAAATAAAATGGAATATATCATCCACATTTCCATACTGATCTCAATCTATGCCATTCTCGGCCTATCATTAAACTTGGTTGTCGGCTTCACTGGATTATTGAGTGTCACTCAGGCAGCTTTCTATGGAATTGGTGCATATGTTACGGCGATCCTGCTCACCTCTACCGGCATGAATTTTTTCTTAGCTCTGATTATTGGTATGGCTATCACAGGTGTGTGTAGTCTAGCCATTGGCTTCGTCCTCTCAAAGTTCAAGGATGATTATTATGCTCTCGGTTCATTCGGTTTCAATGTGATCATCTATAGTATATTTTTGAATTGGCAATCACTAACCAGAGGACCGCTTGGCATTCCCGGCATACCGCGACCTTCACTTTTCGGTTTTACCTTCTCTGAAAATGTCTGGTTCCTAGCGCTATCAATTGTTTTGCTCATTCTCGTGTATTTCATCTGCCGATTTATCACCGGATCATCTTTTGGTCGAGTGCTTAAGTCGATCCGTGAAGATGAAGGGGCGATATCCGCCTTTGGTTACCGGACACTCTGGTACAAGCTTGCCATATTCGTCATTAGTGCCATGATGGCTTCGATTGCAGGATCCCTTTTTGCCAGTTATATAACTTTTATTGATCCTTCATCATTTGTTCTGTCAGAATCGATCTTTATATTGGCTATTATTATCCTCGGCGGTCTGGCAAACAATAAGGGTGCGGTCATAGGCGCCGCTTGCTTGATTCTTCTGCCTGAAATTCTACGCTTTGTGGGATTTCCGGATGATATTGCGGCACAGATGCGCCAAGTCGTATATGGTGTTATATTAGTAGCACTTATGCTCTATCGACCGCAGGGGTTGATCGGAGAATACAGGTTATAATAATTATCAATATATAATCAATATTTATGAATAAAAAAATCTGGTGGATAGTAGGTATCATAGTCGTAGTTGCACTTATACTAGCTGTGTCACTTAAGCCCGCACAAAATAGCACTATCAAAATTGGTGCTTTATATCCTCTCACCGGAGGATTGGTAACATACGGTGAACCATCTCAAAAGACTGCTCAAATGGTTGTTACCGAAATAAATAATGCCGGAGGGATTAATGGAAAAAAGTTTGAGATTGATTTTCAGGATCATAAATGTGATCCAAAGACCGCTGTTGCCGCTTTTCAACAGTTGAATTCTGTCAATGGAATAAAGATATTTACTTCAGCCGCTTGTACTGGAACCATGGTTAGCTTAGCCCCAATGTTGAAAGATGGAAATGCTTTGTTTGTATCGGATGTTCTATCCGGCGCTAAAATCACGGGTCTATCCCCATATGTATTCCGAAATTGGGGATCTGATATAAATGAGTCACGATTGTTTGCTGATAAAATCAAACAGGCTGGTTACAAGACAGTTGGTGTTGTATATGAAGAAACTGATTACGCAAAAGGTATAAAAATTAATTTGGAGAACTTCCTCAAAGACTCTGGTGTCACCGTTGTGAGCGAATCGTTTCCCACTGGTACTACGGATGTGAGAACACAGCTCACAAAATTGAAATCAGAGAAGCCGGATATTCTGCTCATAAGTCCCCAGACTGTTACTAGTGCAGAGGTTGTGTTGAAGCAGATGGAAGACTTGAACTTCAGACCGAAATTGCTTGTGAATGATAATGTCACCATTTCAAAAGACTTGGTGATGAAGCACAAGGATATCCTAGAAGGTGCTCTTGGTGCGAACTATGTAGCTCCGAGCAACAGTAAAACAGATTCAATTCTGGCGATGTATAAAAATACATATGGTCAAGATTGTCCTCAAACAACTGTCTGCGTTGAAACATACGATACGATTCATTTGATCGCGGATGCTATGAAAATCAATGGCAATGATGTCGCAAAGATTAAAGCGTATCTAAATTCAGTAAATTATGATGGTGCGGGTGGTCAAATAAGCTTCGATACAAATAATGACAGGGCAAATGCCGATTACACCTTGTTCTTGGTAAAAAATGGTCAAGCGACAGCCGTCACACAATAACCATTGACAAATACTGGTAATGTGTATTATAATACCATAGGATTGGAGTGCGTATTCTGCACCTTGAATCCTTACTTTACGGCTTAAAACAATCAAAATCGAAAGGACTGAACGAATGAGATACACGACAATAACGATTGAAACGACGGGTGATGCGGTCAACACGGCATCACTGTTGGAACTCGCAAATCCGCTGTTCCCGACTGCCGAACTCTTCGAAAGAGAAATGGCTGGAAGGGGTTTGCTCAAATCAGGTGATTTGATCAGATGGGATGTGAAGGCCATGGAAATGGAAAGCTGGAGTGGTCGTGGTTTCATCCACTGGCTACGAAAGCCTAAAGATCCAAAGTCAGTCTCGGAACAAACACTCTGGCATGAAGCGAATTACGGTGATGGGAAGGTTCCATTCACCTGTGATCAGTTTTATGAAAGCCTTTGTGTTACGGAACTGATCTTCAATCGAAGTGGCTTCGTGTCACAAGATGGCGCAAATTGGGTTTTGCCCACATCGTCACCGCTCGTAAGCCAGATTGCCGATCTCTTTGCGAAGCGGGCAAGTGAAAAGGCTGAGATTGGAAAGCGGTGAAATCAGGGGTTCCCGCAACGCACAGTTAGCTTCGGCTGGCTGTGCGTTTTTGTTTACTAATTGCTGAAAATGTGGAAAAATAGAGAGCAAATGCCAATACTAGAGACTAAACATATTACCAAACACTTTGATGGCGTCTATGCGGTTAATAAGCTGTCGATCAATTTTGAGGCAGGCAAGATTACTGGCATTATAGGCCCAAATGGATCTGGAAAATCTACGTTGATAAATACTCTTACAGGAATGATTCCAATAGATTCAGGAGAAATGATTGTAGCCGGTGCAGAACGATTGCAACGAGTGAAAGCACATGAAGTGGCATCGTATGGTATGACACGGACATTTCAAGATGTGAGATTGTTTGAGCAGATGCCAGTTATAGATAATATATTGGTTGTACTGACAGAGCGAAGTATTTGGAAAGCATTATTTGAAAAACATGGAGCGTTACATTTAGAGAAGGCAGAAGAAGTTTTGAAGAAAGTTGGATTGTGGGATAAGAGAGATGAGCTTGCTAAGAATCTATCGTATGGACAGCGTAAGCTTTTAGAGATTGCTAGAGTATTGGCGATGATACATTGTGGTGTGGGCGATATCAATATTATCTTTCTTGATGAGCCATTTGCGGGACTTTTTCCGGAGATGATTAAGATTGTGACAGGTGTTATGAAAGAGCTTCGAGATCAGGGTAAAGCAGTGATCTTGATTGAACATAACATGGATTTGATACGAGAATTGTCGGATCATATTTATGTACTTGATTCTGGTGAGTTATTGGCGGAAGGTAAGCCGGGTGATGTATTGGCACGCAAGGATGTTATCGAGGCCTATTTGGGTGAGTAAACATATGAAAACAGAAACCTTATTACAGTTAAAAGATATTCATGTGCACTATGGCGGCGTTAAAGCGTTGGATGGTGTGTCAGTAAGCATTGACGAAGGAGAAATAGTCGCACTTATGGGACCGAATGGAGCAGGAAAGTCGACGATACTAAAAGCTATATTTGGATTAGCGCCTATTGATTCCGGAGTTGTGCTTTGGGAAGGTCAACAGTTTAAGCCAGTATCGTATGAAGTGGTTGAGCGAGGAGTATCATTTGTGCCACAAGGTCGTAGGGTATTTCATCATTTAACAGTGCTTGAAAATCTTGAAATTGGTGGAATTAATGTAGAAAGCAATGCTGATAGAAAGGAGCGTATAGCTAATGTCCTTGAACTATTTCCCGCTCTTAAAACAAAACTGAAATCGAAATCTGGCACGCTATCTGGTGGTCAACAACAGATGCTAGCTATTGCTCGTGGACTTATGCCAGATCCAAAAATGCTATTACTGGATGAGCCATCACTGGGTCTTGCGCCGAAAATTGTAAAAGAGGTATTTGAGAAAATCAAAGAGATTAATGAACGTAGAAAAACTGCTATATTTGTAGTCGAGCATAATCTGAAATCGCTACTGGAGATTACGAAGCGAGCTTATGTGCTTGATAAGGGGAAGATCTATGCTGAAGGAAATCCGAAGGAGTTGATAGAAAACAAAGTTTTAGAGCGGGTATTTCTTGGAGATTTACAGTGACCATAGTATAATCATTTCTATGAAAATATATGTAATAGGTAGTACAGCGTTTGTTAAAGATATGGTTGCGTATACGGATAAACTCGTAGCTGATGGCTATAATGCTTGGATACATCCCGAGTACAGGGACTATGTAACAAATAAAAATCATTCTCATCTAAAGAGAATTGAGGATGGCGAACATGCAAAAGTTAAGATCGAAAATGATTACATTAGACAGCATTACAATCATATTTTGGAAAGCGATGCGATATTTGTAGTCAATATGGAGAAAAATAATATTAAGGGATATATAGGAGGAAATGTACTTATGGAATTGGGTTTTGCGTATGTAAATAACAAAAAAATATTTTTGTTGAATTCGATACCAGATATGCCTTACAAAGAAGAAATTGAGGCGGTTCTGCCGATTGTTCTCAATGGTGAATTTTCAAAGATTAAATGAACACACTAACTCAAATATCGTCATCCTAGGAATATGCTGTATCGAACTGGAAACAGATAATCAACTTCCGAATAAGATTTGTTAAAAATATAATATTTTTTGGTAAATTATCTATAAAGAAATGCCACCCATAAAAATAGGTGGCAGATCATGTTCAAGTTACCGGCACTCAAAGAGCATTGGCTGATCTTTTTCAACACCACTCCGTCTTCCACTATAAACCCATTCAACATCGAGGATTTCTCCACGATGAGGTGTGATTTTAAATACCGCGCTGGGACAACCCATGCCACTGATAAATTTATCTCCTGTCTGGCATTCAATGGAAGACATGTAGACCCACCATGTCTGACTAAGATATTCTGAAGGAATCTGAGCCCTAACCTCCTCGAAATTCATTGCCAATCTTACTGGTGTAGCGTCAGAACAGATTGTCAAGCCGTTCTTTTTAGCTATATCATCTGGTGTCCAAGGATATATGGCCACATCGTAGCCAAACTCATCAGCCATGGCGATTCTGAGGGTGACTTGATTCCCGATGGTGTTACAGAAGTAACTGTTGCGAATCGCCCTCATTACACTATCATTTTTTGCGAACTTATCTTCAGCGTCCTTTAGAAACTTACTAAAAGTCCCCTTGAATGCTGGGATTTCAATTCTGACCTCCCGACGAGATATTATACATGTTTTCATTGTGATAAAGCCTTTCTATTTAAAACATTACATGAATGTTAGTAATATGTCTAGAACACAATAAATAAAGAATAATAGCTCAATGTTTGCTAGGAAATAGCTAAAGTATGCTATAGTAGGGGTCATTAGAAAACGCCGGCCTGTACGGCGTTTTCCTTTGTCTAAAGTTTATATTGCTATTTCACCAAACACACCTGATTATGCATATTCCAGATAAGATCTGATACGACGAATGAGTTTTCAGCGTTACTTGTTAACAGATTACCGATGATTCTTTTATATTCGATCAAACTATCCATTTGGGCTTCTTGTGCAGTTCTGCCTTTGATCAGCGAGAGTGGTACCTGATTTGAAGTTTCAAAAAATGGTTTAGCATATTCATCTTTTAATGGTTCTGTGACGAGAGCTTTATCTGTCCAGAATCTGAATAATTCACTGTAACCAATGAAAGCTTTGCAACCCTCTTTTATCGCTTGTGGCCCGAGAGCTTTACCGGAATCGCATGAGCGCATATAGACGATCTTGTCCTTGAGGAGGTATGAATTTTCACCTGATACTATGAGAGGTTCTTCGTCATGTCCAGTAACACAGACATCATTTCCGTGTCCATTGAAAATGGCAATTTCGGGATTTTGCTTTTCAAGATAGCTTTCCACAAGCTTACGCGAAGCTTTATCTTTTTCCAAATCAAAAACCTTGCCGATTCTGCGTTTTGCTTCTTTAACGATTTCTTCACTCCAATGATAGAAATAGTGAGTGACTGATTCGTATCTGGGACGAGTGATTAGTAGTGACATAATTATGCGACAGGTAAATCTCGAAGCGATCGGAGGAAGAATAACTGCGACTCAACAAGCTTCTTGCCGACCTCGGTTTGCTTTTTAACTTCTTCGATTAGTGAATCAACTGACATTGGCTCATTGTCTCCACCAACAGAGAGATTGGCATTCGAAGGTATAGTCTTCAAACGAGCAACAACCAAATTGATAATTTCTTGGTTTAATTCTTTTGAATTGTTAGTTATAGTTTTGCTCATAATTTATTCAGTAGGTATGAATTTAAGTTCAACGAGTTTCTCAAGTATCTTTTTACCAAGCTCAGTGTCAGCATTAATCTCTCTGTAAGCGACTTCCCACGTAATAGGACCACCTTGATTTTCACCCAAGTCTAATACTATCTCCTTGCGAATGTTCATAGGCAGATTAGCGTAGAATTTGAAAAATTTATCTTTCATAATTGATTGCTATTAGTATACTCCACTTTGTCTATAATTCAAAGAGATTATACCATACATATAGACGAGCAATGGTAGCATAAAGTTTCGTAAAGAAAAGGACGTGCGAAACGTCCTTTTCGGGTCTAGTGATTATAGATTAGCACATATTTATAATTCATACGATGCTCTGTGCAGGAGGCGAGGATTTGACGAGGGTCAGGGGTCGGATAGCCCTGTATTTTCCATTTTTTAATTACTCGTATAGTCACCTCGCAAGATCGTCCCGTGGACAAGCACACCACTCGTCCCGGCCCAACTTTAAGTGTGATAAGCGGTTACTATTTCGCCACTCCTGCACGGAGCATCTTATGAAATTGTAAAAGATCTATAGATACCTTTGAGCGTTAGCCAGCATTTCGTTCTTGTCGAAATTCAAATACATCAAGGCCGAATATGGACTAACGTGGCCTAGCATCATCTGAATATCTTTGAGATCGGCCCCGCTTGCCTTCATGCGGTGAGCTTTGGCATGTCGGAACATGTGCGGATGGATACGAGTTACGATGCCGGCTTCAGCGGCGATCTCTCTGGTCCAGCGTTCTACTGTTCTAGGTGTTATGCGTCCACGGCCTTTATGATCGAGCGAAAGAAACAAATTTGGCTTTTGATTGAGGCAGATTCTACTACCGAGCCAACGAAGCAAGGTATCGTGATGAAAATCTTTGCCCCACATAATCCAGCGAGTATTCTTATTCTTCTTGTTCTCAATCGAGGTAAAGTTTTCGGTAGAAGATATTTGATTAACATTAAGATCACAAAGCTCGCCGACACGAACACCTGTATCACGAAGAAGATGCAATATAGTGAGCTTTTGCAGATCATTTGTTTCCCACGGATTTAGGGTGGCGCACATTGCCTTGAAATCTTCATCACTCACACCTATACGAGGCTTTTTGGCGTATCTCGGTTCTTGAATGAGGAATGGATTGACCGATGATTCTTGAGTCGAATTGAGATAGCGGAAAAAATTTTTCATGATCCGGCAGGAAAATGCTACAGTCGGCGGATTACATTTGGCAGAGAGGTGATGATTGAATTCGACGATGTCGCGATCGGTATATTCCTTCGTATCCTTATCTCTAAAATTACATAGGCGACGCAGGTATGGCTGATATATTTCTGCAGCCCGAGGACTGCGGATTACTTTCCAATCAGTATAATTTCTAATTGCTTGCTGAATAGTCATGTGATTATTTTGTTATTTGTTAATTGATAATTCAGATAAATTATTTGATCCTCGTATACCTTTTATAGACAGTCCAACCAGTCCATTTATTGAAGGGAAGTATGCAAGTTTCTTCGAGCCTATATTCGATGGAATCAGAACAGGTGAAATCGAGATCAGAGGGCGGGTTACGGATGGTTATGGGTTTGAGAAGACCACGAGAAGTGAAGTAACATTTTTCGTTAAACAACCTTGCATCAACTACGCCTTTTTGAAGATATTTCGAGACATATGCACCTATCGATTGAATGTGTTGAATGGCATTTATTTTTATGAATCCGTGTGACCAAATTTCTGCTAACTCGTCATTGTTTATGTATGGCAGATTGAAGAAGACGGCGTGATAGTGAACAGCTCCTCGTTTCTGGAATTCGACGACAGAGACATATTTGAGCGCGTGTCCAATGTGATAATTCAGTCTCATCATGAATTTTCGCCACATTTCGTTTGCTTCCTTGAGCCCGGTTATGTTTTCGGCAAAGGTGAACGTTACGAATTTATCGCTATATTCAGGATACTGACCGGAATTACAGGAGATTAGACGGCGTATATGCTTCCTAGCGCGTGAGATTGAGAATGGACGACGAATACCTAGATTTCGCTTACCGACACGCTTCTTGCGACGATTTCGTGACTTCAACTGACCACCGAAATGGATGTCTTTTTCGAATTCATAGACTTCCTTGACGGGACCGGAGATGACAGCCTTGTATCTCGAGAAATCAACGCCCCAATGTATTTTTCTCAATTCGTCGAAAGCCCGACTTAGATCGTCTGCCGACGGAATCTGATTAGCCATACATATTTAATTCTAATAAATCTGATTAAGTGTGAGAGAGGTCGAGTCTAGAAACAACACTCTACCTCTTGAATTTTATAGCCGATATCCGGGCAGCTAAAGCAGCCCAGATCTCGGCGACTCGTAGCACATTTACTTCATAAGTTTCAGTTTTGATTGTTGTTGTACCTATCATATTTCCAATTTCACCCTTGATACCGACAGTCTCTTTGGTGTTGTACATTTTGAAGTATTTTGCTTCGCCCCAATATAGTCTCCTCGATAGCCGTTTTTCTTCATTGACTGTCTCGTCACCGGAGAGATCATATTCATCGCGGGCAAAAAGAGTGATAAATGGAATCATGAATTTTTCGCAATGATAGAATACATTGGTCATTCCTCGCATGACAGCATGGACGGAAGTTGGGCGTTGAGTGGTGTAGAAGATCGAACGATCGAATTTGCGTGTTTGCAGAATATTCAAGCGTTGTGACATGGGCATTTTGGACATCTGATACGAATCGAACAGCACATATGCTTCATCTATAGCGACAATGCAATCTCGAAGTTTTCCGAACTCGTTATGCCAGTTTTCATCCGTTGGCATCTTACGGAGGTTAGTAGCCGGATACTTGATGAACTTTTTCTTTAGGCCAATCGCTCCCCAGAATATGGCGAAGGGATTTTGCCTTTGATCATAACCATCCCAATGGATAGTGAAATTTGTGTAGACCACATGCCCGTTATTCAAGAGCCGAAGAAGATCTCGAACCATAGCGTATGTTTTACCTTGGCCTAGCCTACCGTAGTAGCAGTAAATGCCGTGCTCGATATCCATTCTTTTTGTCTTTATTTTGGACATGATGTTTAAATTAATTTGATAATATCGACCACCGATTAACCGATTTCACTCTCGCGGATATAGGTAGAAATAAACTTTTCTGTAACATAACCTTTTGCGAACACATCTTCTATTTCGTTCGAAATAAGCTCAACGAGGACAGGGTTACCGATTTTATCCTCAAATCTATCAATAACCTCGAGGAGGTGATCATATAGATCCGGATCGATTCGGGCAGGCCACCAGTCTTTCCATATCTCTAAATTTCGCTCACATTCTTTTTTCGCTATCTCTTTATTCAGCATGATGATTTTGTTATTCATTTTTTTAATTTATTTAATCTTAATAATGACCACACTCTGCTTTGCATTATCTGAAGTAAGAAAAAATGATATGCAAACTGTTGTTGGAAATTCAGCTCGAAACCATGGCAATGACCGTCTTTTAGATGAGCGTGTATATCCTTTAAAATCGGGTCAGATTTCAGTAATGTTTCTATAATATTTTGATTGATTGTTTTCATGTGATTATTTGTAATTAGTTGACTGCTAATATTTTTTAACCAGACCCTCGCAACTTATTGATAACCCAATTCACGAGCTGATATGTTTTGTATCCAAGCTCTATCCCGACACCGGCGAGCATAAATGTCATAGCTGTTCCGAGGAAAGGGAAGATGGTGGCCATCGCGCGGTAGTAGCCGAAGATCGTCGTAATCGTAGAATCCAAATTGAGAGGAAGGGAAGTGACCTTTGGTAGAAAGCTCAATGCCCACGACATCGACTCCATAATGAATGAGATGAGAAGTGATGTAATCATGGTTTGATTTTGTTAAAGGCGAATTTCCATAGCCAGAAAAAGAAGCCAGCACCCATGAGTAGACTGATCATGTTGCTGATTGACGTCCACGCATTACCCCAATAACCGTGAGACGTCGAGGATGCCATCAAGGACCAATCAATGAATGTGATTGTTTTGCCTTTGAAGATTTGCGTAGAGGATGCGTTGTAGAGAGGGTTTGAGTTGTTCGGAAAAGTAATCGAAAGGTTTGCGCTCGATAGGGATGTCGTAGAAGCAGTAGAATAACCTGAAATGTCATTTGCAATGAGGAATATATAACCCCATGGAGCTTTATATTTCAGATCATTATACTGCTCCTGAAAACGGAGGCGAGTATACATATCCGGGACGAAGAGTAGATAGATTACATTTTTGAACACGGTGCCGACAGCACAGCCGATACCAGATGCCGTGAGCATCGAATCGCAATCGCTTAAGCCGGTCGTGATCGTTATCGGCGTAGAAGTAGCAGGGAAGTACAGGCTCAATGACGACAGCGGGGTGATTGTCTTATTGACTATGAATTCGCTTGAAGTGGCAACATAAACGTTCGGAGAGTTATCAAACAAGATAGACATGTGATAACGGCCATCGGCCAATGCCCCGGTTGTAGTTGAGTAAGTATAGTTTCCACTTACAGTTGGAACAGTACCGAAATTATATTCGGAGTAATTACCGTTATCGGTATCGAGTAGCGTGATTAGCAAATTCGGAGTAGATGATCCAATATCGCTATCTATGTAATATGATCCGGACAAAGTGACAGGGGAGCTGATCGGCGTAACAGTATATGCAGGTAAATATGAAGTGATCTGCGTTCCAATATAGCTAGGGTATCCGTCGGTAACCGCAAAATATATGTCGGATATGCCAGAACATGCTCCGCCGCCGGTATAGTGATAGCACGCACCGTCTGCCCATTTATCAGTCGGCGATCCGTGAACTTTTTGAGTTTCTCCGTTACCCGGTGCGTAAAAATATATAGTTACTCGCTTGCCGGTAACTGAAACAGCAGGCGACCATGTGGTTATAAGGTGTGTTGGGGTTGAATTAAGCGCCCAAGAGTTGCTGTATTTCACATTGGACATATCACCTATACAGGTGGCGGCATTTTCTGAACTAGGGCAGATATGAACCCTGTAGCGGGTGTTATTGATCATGTATCCACTCATGATCACATCTACTGCGCCCATATTACCGACTAGATTCGTGCCGAGATCTTGGTATGTAGTACCCGAATTGGCATTGACCTGCACATACCCTGAAGAATCAGTTTGTGCGCCGAGAGTCATGGCGTATGTACCGGCTGGCAAAAACAGCAGGCTCATAAGAAAGATAAAACTGTAGTAGTAATATTTCTTCATGTGGTTATTAATAAATTGATAATCGCACTGGGTTGGGTCAGTCTAGTCATAGCTAGAGCGTAATTTTTCCGAAATTTTGTAGTCAAGGTCGCTTCGCGATGTCCTACGCATTTTTTGTTTTATAAGGTGTAAAGACATCGCGAAGCTCTCTTGACAAAAAATTTCCTGAAAAATTATTGCTCTGCTATGACAAGCCTGACCCTCCTACTAACCTGATCGCGGGGACCGGAATCGAACCGGATGTCCGTAGAAAAGTAGCGTTCTATAGAGTTACCAAACCCCGCGGCTACAAAAGACCGGCTGTGTCGATAGTTCAGAAGGCCTTTTGGCTCAATTGGAGAGGACTAGCCTGATTCCACTTGAAGAGAGCGGAGAGACAGCGGCCTTACGCCGCGCGGATCATTTGATACCGCCCACGTATCTCTTTGCCTTATGCCAGAGCATAAAGACTGCGCCGAGGAGCAACATGGCTGGAACAACATACGGCAGGACGTCCAATACAAGAGTATTGACCTGACCGATGGTGTTATCCCAGATGAGATGCACACTGGCCAAAGAAATAGTGGTAGATGCAAGTGAGGTCACTATTTTAGCTACTTAAATTATGCTGATAATATCGACCACGAATCGACAACTGGGCTTATTGACATTGCCAGTTAGCCGAAGTGGAAGAGTATCCGGAAAAGGCCGATCAGCATGTACGCGAACATTCCCAAGACAACTGCGGACAGATACACTTGATATGCGTCAGAAAGGATATTCATGAAAGGAAACGGAGAAGTTTAACGCCTTGTAATATCATCCAGTAGACGAATATCGGGACACCGATAGCGAGGGGCATGAGGAAGAAAGTCCACCAGAAAAGATCCACATAGGATGCGTTATCGATTGCTGGCTGTAATATCTGCATAAGTACTGGATTCATAGTTTTGATTTCATTCCTAACGCTCCGAACAAAGTTGCGAAGAAAAATACTGCGAGAAAGAAAATAATTATTCCTAGACCGAAGATCATAGTGCCATCGTCGCGCACTGTAATAGGGGAGGCGAGAGACATGACTGGTTGTGTTGACGACGAGGTAACCGTACATGTTTGCTCAATCATTAGAGGCGGCTCATCGGTGTTATACAGGTTGTCACAGTGCCAGGAATTGATCATATTCATTCGTTATTCTTAATCTCATAGATCAGAACGACATGATCCATGTTTATAATGACCTGAGCGCCGTTATCCCGAACGATGGTGATGAAGTTACCGTCTATATCCTCGACAACACCTTGGAAGCAACTACTATTACCGTAGTATTTATTATCGAGAGCAAATATGTATCTATTTTTAAGCATGGTTTTAGGCTAACGAATAATTAAACATTCCTAACTTGATAGGCGACTCAACTCTCGGATTCTTCTCCATCCACGAACTGCACTTTACGCAACAATTACCTTGTTCTCGATAACGCTTCTCGGTCATCTCTAACTTCTCTCGACAAACAGGGGACACATGGTAGACACAGTGATCTTTCATAGGTTTTATGAATTAACTGATAAACCCGTAGACAAAAACAACGAAGTGGCTAAGACTTCGTTGCTTCTGGTATACGAGATACTTCTGCTTACCGGAGTGACCGGCAGGGCAGAAACTATTTCATTGGCACAAACTAGCTAACCTTTCCAAGGATAGATTCGTAGGTGGGGCAGTGGCTTAACTGCTCAATAGTCTATGTCGCACAATATATGTTTAGTACATATCCCTTATCTCTGACCGTGAGTCAGATTGTTGAAAATCGGAGTCCAAATATACGGAATGAAAATCACGTTCCAAACATAACTTATTGGTGCCTTCAAGTAACCATTCCAGATCGTCACCGACCCTTCCCTTATGAATGTCCAGTTGTCTTGAAACGTCTTGGAGTCGATTATAGAGCGGATGTTTAGTCCCAGATAGGCCATGACGAAAAGAATGACGATAAAAATTACTATCATCTTGATCAATCCCCTATTGGTTTGTATATTTTTGTAAGTTGCCATTTACATATTATAACTCATCTATAGGAATGAAAGCGGATTGAGATAAGCGCTGAAGTCGGCGATCGGTATTATTGCGCCTTTGCAGTTGACGCTGTTGTCGAATTTTTTGATCTCGACGCCTTGGGTGGCATAAACGCCGAAGTGAAGATGTGGGCCAGTAGAGTATCCGGTATTGCCGCTATAAGCGATCTGCTGGCCAGTGGCGACTTCCTGGCCAATACTCACAGTTTGCAAGGATAAGTGGGCATAGAGAGTCGACAGGCCATTAGAGTGCTTGATCATGATCCATTGGCCGTATGAATAGCAACCCCTAACCAGATCCGTATTCCCTTCTCCAATAATAACGCCGGATAAGGCAGCTTTGACAGGCGTTCCTATTGAAGCACGGAAGTCGACTCCAGTATGGCCTTTGCCGTTGTAAATCTGCGGATTGGCGGTGGCAAAAGGTGTGTTGCCGAAATATTGGGTGATGAATATCTTATCAAGCGGCCAAGACAAGACACCCGATCCAGTATGCGGTATTGAAGTCGGATTGACCAGAATATGGAGCTGGGATTCATAGGAGTTGATTTCGTTTTGAAAAGCCGCTTCTTGAGCTTTCTTTTGGGCTAGAAGTTGTTTATAGGAAGCCTCGGACTGGTTGGTCTCCTTCAATAAAGCCGTCTGGGCTTTGGTCGTGGACAGGACGATGGCCCGCTGATCATTGAGTTGATTGTTCAGAGTAACCAGGTCTGTTTTGGCCTTTTGGCTGGATTTTTGATTGGCTTCGAGATCGCTTTTGAACTTTTCCAAAGAATTGATGTGGCCGTAAATATTGGCTTGAATAGTCCCAAGTCTTTCCAGTGAATCGAGAGTCTCCGAAATTGATTGGCCTGATAATATGATAGCCGGCACGGATTGTTCGCTCATTTCATTCACAGTGAGAAATGCCTGCCTGATGATCCTCCGATCATCGGCTATGGAATTTTCCTGATTGGCAATATTAGAGCCAAGCCTCTCGATCTCAAGATTACGGGCGGCGATCTTATCTTGTGTCAAGGATATATTGGCTTCAAGTTTCTTCTTGGTCAGAGTTAAGGACTTTATCGTCGCCGTCAGAGTTAATGACTGCGAACCCAATGTATCAAGCTGTTTCTGGTAATCGGCGATTTCCTTCTCAAGATTGGCTATATCTTGATTACGCTGGTCGATTTTGGATTGAATTTCGGAGGCGGTTTGGGCGTGAGTCACAGGAGAGGTAAGAGGTAGGAGGTAGGAGATAAGAATTATAACGAGCAAAAGAAAGCCGTGTTTGTAATTGACTTTTTCATTTTTCATAGATACTTTTCTTACCTCTTACCTCTTACCTCTTACCTCTTACTTCTTACCTCTTACTTCAACTTCCCTATCGCTTTTTCAATTCTGGCCAAGGATTCAACCTTACCAAGTATGAAAGCCGACATGAAAGGATCTGGAGATTTTTCCTGGCCAGTCAGAGCGACCCGAAGAGGCCAGAGGACGTCTCCCCTGCCTTTGTCCTCGGCATATTTCCAGAGTGACTCTTTGATCGTTTCGGCGGTGAACTTATCGGTATCAATCGAAGTTAATGTTTCCTTGGCAAAAGCTAAATGTTTGGCTGCCTCTTCCCTGCTAGGATTTTTCTTCCAAAGAAGCATGTCAGCCAGATAATCAGATAATTCTCTTACAAAACCAAGTTCACTTCCCCTTTCGAACATTGGCCCAATTTCTCCAAAAGTCGAAACTTTTTCTCTGAGAAGTTGTCTGAGCCGTGCGTATTCATCTTTCATATCTGCCAACCATTCAGGGACAAAATTTTTGGAATGTTGGTCGAATTCGACGTCTGATAATTTATTGATATATTCCTTGTTGAACCAATTGAGCTTTTCGATGTCGAAAACAGCGCCACCCTTTTGTATCCTTTCAAGGGTAAACTCACTGATCAGTTCCGGGACATTCATGACCTCCTTATCTCTGGTCGGATGCCAGCCAAGTAAAGTCAAATAATTGAACAATGCTTCAGGCATATATCCTTCAGCTCTATACTCCAAAACATCTTTGGCTCCATCACGTTTGCCCAATTTCTTGGTCCTATCATCGCGCAGGATCGGCGGTAAAGTAGCGAAAAGCGGAGGTTTAATGCCTAATGCGTCATAAAGGCTAAGGAATCTCGGGGTGCTGGAAATGAATTCATCTGCTCGAAAGACATGTGTTATACCCATTTCATAATCATCGATTATGTGAGCAAAATTGTAGGTCGGGAAACCGTCGCTCTTGATCAAAACAAAGTCATCCAAGGCGGCTTCTCCTGCTTCGAGATCGCCCCTTACAATATCATGCCATTTGTATTTCTTTATTTCCGAAACTTTGAGACGGAGAGGCTTAGTCCCATCCCATTTTTGAAACGTTTCTGGTCGATGTTCCCGGTAAAGAAAGGGTTTTTTTTCAGCTTCTGCAGTTTTACGAAAAGCTTCAACTTCTTCTTTTGTGTATGGATCCGGATAAGCCAAACCTTTCTTTTCTAGTTCCAAGGCATATTTCTTATATATCTCAAGTCTTTCTGACTGGATACAGGAGCCAAAAGGACCTGGTTTATCTGGACCATAATTCCAATCAATGCCAAACCAAGAGAGTGCTTCTTTGATATGTTCGACAGATCCTGGCACCAATCTTTCCTGATCCGTGTCTTCAATGCGTAGAATGAACGTACCATCGTTCTTTTTGACCCAAAGATATGCAAATAGGGCCGTGCGAACACCGCCTATATGCATGAAGCCGGTCGGACTAGGCGCAAACCTGGTAATGATTTTCATAAGTTGATTTTAGCACATTTTTTCAGAGGTAGGAGTTAAGAGCTAGGAGATAAGAAAATCGCAGATTTCGCTGCGATTTTCTAGTCCCTAGTCCCTAAAAACTAGTCCCTATCCTTTGAGTCCAGCTCCAACACTCGATGAAGCTTTGAAGACTTTCATGATGACATTGCCGTTGGCATCCTTGAGAGGCAAATCATTGGTAGCGTTGAAAGTACCTGTACCGTCGTCAGTGAAGACAACGGCGTAATAAGTGGCACCATCAATCATCGGCTGAGACAGAGTGATCTTGCCCGGGTTGATGCCCGCTTCAAAATGAGCGGAACCGATGATCTTGCCGGGCACGCCGGCATTGTCGGTTTGAATGACGACCCAACTAGGATTGGCGACCTGAACGGAAGACAGGTAAACGACATTGCCCGGATACTGGTCAGTCATGACTATGCGATTGAGGTCGGTCTGATTCTGGCTAGCAACAGGCGTCTGCTCTGTCGTGGCCGGATTTTGGCCTCCTTTGCCGCCAAAGACGATGACTCCGATGACGATAATAATGATAATGACAATGACAGTCACTACCCACTGCCATGTCTTGATTCCACTTGAAGGTTCCATATGTTTATGATGTAATAATAATCTAGTAAATCGACTTTATTGACGTCTCAAAGCCTATCACAATTACTGCGAAATGGCCATATGCAAATAGTGCGATGCCAATATACGAATTCGTGCCAATGATACGAATAATGCGGCATTAAATCCGTCACTTTTCATGAGAAAGCGCCAAATCCAATAGGGCGTCTGCGACGACGGAAGCGCTGTCGAGACGGGCAAAACTTTTGGCTTTTTCACGCATCTGACCATTGATTTCCGCAGAGTTGGAAATGCGGGCTATTTCTTCTATAAGAACATGAGCCGAAAGGTTATTTTCCTCAATGACCGAGGCGGCACCAGTCCGTCCATAGGCCAGGGCATTGGCCGCCTGGTCGTGAGAGATCGAATTTGGCAAAGGTATGATTATTGACGGCACACCCCAAGCCGCTATCTCAAATATCGTCGAACCGGCTCGAGAGACTATCACCGAAGCCACGCCGGCGGACATGCGAAGGGCCAATTCTCCAAGATAATCAAAAGGATGATAGCGATACGAATATTGGTGGTCCTTGAGGACAAAAGAGGAAGTCGTCTTGATCTCGTCAAAATTGTTGCGGCCAGTCTGGTGAATCACCTGAAAAGTATTGAGCAATTCCGGCAAGGCGGCCATAATGATGTCATTGATGATTTGCGAGCCTTGCGAACCGCCAAGAATGACGACGACCGGTATATTTGACTCGAGATTCAGGAATTCATTGGCGCCGTTGCTCAAAGGCTGTGTGATCTCCGTACGAATGGGATTACCGGTTATAGCGATCCGATCCTTGTGCTTGAAATAACTGGCCGCTTCCGGATACGATAAGGCGATCTTTTGGGCATACATTCCGGACAGCCTGTTCACTATTCCGGGCCGGCTATCGGATTCATGGATAATGACCGGAATATTCAAAATGCCGGCGGCAATGACAGACGGAAAGGCTCCATAGCCGCCCTTTGAGAAGACGACATCCGGATAGATGAAGTACATCCTGACCAGAGCGACAAGGCAACCCCAGATCGTCTTGAAGAAATCGCTGAAATTCAGGATCGAAAAATACCGTCGAAATTTGCCTGACTGTATGGACACGAATTCCACGCCATTCTCAAAGAGACTGTGCTGGTTATAAGGCGTCGGCGCCATGTAGTAGAGCTTGGGTGAAAAGATCTTCCTCTCTTTTACTTTTTCTCGTACAGCCTCAGCGACTGCCACGATTGGATAGAAATGACCGCCAGTTCCGCCACCAGTAAAAAGAATCTTCATATACGAAGTATTTTACTATACTTTGAAACATTAGCCACCATGCCGGCAGTCATCAAAGAGATAATGAGAGCAGTGCCGCCATGGCTCACAAAGAGCAGAGGCACACCGGAAAGAGGTATGAGACCCAACATAGCGGCGATATTCATGAATGATTCGGTGATGATAAGAATGGCGATGCCAATGGCCAATAAGCCGCCAAAAACATCCGGCGCGCGATTGCCTATCCGGAACATGCTTATGGCCAAGAGCAGGTACAAGCCGAGTAGGACTACGCCGCCGACAAAGCCGAATTCCTCGGCGGCCACGGCGAAAATCGAATCGTCAGTCGGTTGCGGCAGATAGCCGAATTTCTGGATGCTTTGGCCGAAACCGCGGCCGACCAGTTGACCGGAACCGATCGCGATAAGAGACTGATTGATCTGATAACCAGAACCGCTGGTGTCGGAACCTCTATTAAAGAACGTCTGGACACGATCAAGCGCATATGGCCGGAAATAAACGACTCCCGCAATGACGATTCCCAAACAACAAAAAGCGATAATAATATGTTTAATAGGAACACCGGCGACGAACATCATCAGCAAACCTGTGCCAGCAATGATGGCCAAGGTATCGGTGTCGCGTTGGATCAAAAGCAAGACGCCAAGAACGCCAATTATTATCAGGTAAGGAATCAGTCCGGTTTTGACGTCCTTTATCTCATCTTTGGCGAAATGGGCCCAAGCGGCAAGGTATATTATGAAAGCGATTTTTAACAATTCCGATGGTTGGAATGTTAAGGGTCCGAAAATGAGCCAACGTGAAGCGCCGTTGAAGTGAAGCGTCAGGCTCGGTATGAACAAAAGAAGATTTACGGCCAAAGCGCCAAGCAGGATGAACAGGGCAAATTTTCTGAGATTATTGTAATGAATTCTGGAGAATATTATGAAAAATACGATGCCAATGGCAAGGCTTATGGCTTGTTTGATAGCTACAGTGCCAAAACTTGCTCCGGTTTGAGCAAGTAAACCCAGTGAAGCTGAGAGGAATATTGTGAAGCCGGCCAATGTCAAAACTCCCACGGTGATGAGAAAGAATTTGTCGATTTTGCGAGTGTGATTGGACATGAGAAATTCCTAATTGACCTAATTTCTAATTACTAAGAAATACCCAAGCACCAATTTCAAAATAATGTAAATTGATTTAAGCATTCGGGTTTGGTCATTTCTTAAAAATTAGGTAATTAGGAATTAGGAATTTGCCACCACCTCTTTCACTTCACCCTCCTCTTCCTTACTCATCTTCTTGAACGCCTCAATCTCTTTCTTGACCTGCTCATATTCTGGCAAATCCTCGATCTTTGAAGTCCCTAAATGCGAAAGGAGTGTCAGGGTCGGCTTATAAAGAAAACTTCTTGCATCGCCAGGATTGTCGACCCTTTCAACCAACCCTCGTATCATTAGATTTCTCACAATAAACTGCGAATTGACCCCACGAATATAATCGATGTCTGCTCTAGAAATTGGTCCTTGATACAAGATTATCGAAAGTGTTTCCAGGCCAGCTTTGCCCAAGTCACGAGAAAGCTCCTCTTTAGCAATCTTTTCGATAAGAGGTGAAAGTTCCTTGGCGGTGCCAAGCATGACTTCGTCGTTTGTTTGGACCAATGATAACCCGCGACCTTTCAGATTGTTTTCAAGTTGTTTAAGTCCTTCTTTGACAGAATTCTCGTCAACTTCCAATACTGAAGACAATTTTTTTATCGTTACAGGCTCAGCTTTCCAGAAAAGGATGGCTTCGAGTTTGGTTGAGAGATCAGAAGAAATAGTTTCCATGGGGTTATTATACTAGGAATCTGAAAACTCTGACAGACCTTTGTTTTTGTCATTCCCGCGAAAGCTGGAATGACAACGATATGCAATTCACCAATAACTATTAACCATTTACCATTAACTAATACCTAGGGACGCCAACATCCTTTGTTTCCATAACAATATCGCCAAAATTTGATTCCTGAGAAACCTGAATAACGCCCAATTTGACCATTTCGAGCATGGCGAGGAAGCTAACGATCACATTTACTCGATTGCCGCGATGCTCACCAGAAAAATCCTTGAAACTCATGCGGAGGGTGCTAGTGATACGAGTTGTGAGAGTGCTCATCATGTCTTCAAGGCTGATGACTTTGCGGACTAAAGCTTTCGGCAACGATTCCTTCTTTGGCAACCGCCTAATTAAGTCGTTTATACATTCCAAAGCCTTAGAAAGATTAAACTCCGGATCTGGCGTGAAGATGATTGTCTGCGGTCTCGATTGAGAAGGTGGAAAAATTACCTGATCACCGAATAATTTAGCGACGTGAACAGCGGCATCCTTAATGCGCTTGTAGATCTTTAGGCGAGTTTCTAGGTCTTGAATGTTCTCTTGTTCTTCATCAGTCAAGGATAATTCGGGAAGAAGGGACTTGGACTTGATCAAAAGCAAAGTCGAAGCGATTAAAATGAAATGTGCCGACTCCCCCATAGGCATATTCTGGAACTGCCGAATATGCTCAATGAAGTCATCCGTGACTTTGGCGAGCGAAATGTCGCTGATGAAAAGTTTACGCTTCTCAATAAGATCCAAAAGCAGATCAAGAGGACCTTCGAATGATTGAGTTTTGACGGTGAACATTTTATTCGAAATTTATTGACCTGCGCCCTCTTGGCGGGACAAGTGTCGCTCCGATTCTCGCTTCGCTCGAATTACGCGACACTTTTCCCGCATGAGAGGGCGCGAATATTGCCACGTGAATTCAATTAAATAACACCAATTTTTTCTTTGACCTCCAGCAACTTCTTCGACGCGATCTCATTGGCCATAATACTCCCCTGTTTAAGAATCTCGGCAACAGTATTTTCATTCTTGGCCAATTCCGCGCGTCTTTCCATAAGCGGTTTTACATATGCGTCAATGTCGTCGATCAAGGCTTCTTTGAGTTTTTTGTATTTACCGGAATTTTCCTCGTAGAACTTTTTAAGGCTCGTCTCGGTCCGGAAGAGCTTATGAATGGCGTAGACGTTTTCTGGAATACCAGCGCTGGAATCGGTGACAATACTCATAACGGCCCTGGTGATCTCCTCGCGAGTGGCGAAAAGAGGAATGGTGTTGCCATAACTCTTGGACATTTTGCGGCCATCGGTTCCGGGTACAGTGGCGACGTATTCAAGGATAAGGGCATCGGGTAGTTTGAATGTCTCGCCAAAGGTATTGTTAAATTTCTCGGCAATATTCCTGGCATATTCAACATGCTGTTTCTGATCCTGACCGACCGGAACGACGTCGGTGCCGTAAAGCAGGATGTCGGCGGCCATAAGAACGGGATAATTGAAGGTGCCCACATTGATCTCTTTGTTCTTGGCCTCAGCATCCTTGTAGGCATGAGCGCGCATGAGATACGGCATTGTGACTATGGTGTCAAAGATCCAGCAAAGTTCGGTATGGGCAGAGACGTCAGACTGCTTGAAAAGCACGGATTTGGCCGGATTTAGGCCAATGGCGAGGTAATCTAGAGCCAAGTCCAAAGTTAGTCGTTCTAGCTCATTTTTGTCCTGAATGAGATTCAGAGCATGGTAATCGGCGATAAACAGATGGCAAGTGTAATCACCGCCATTTTGGAGGTCGACAAACTGCTTCATCGCGCCGAAATAATTGCCGATATGCGGCCGACCGGTCGGTTTGACGCCGGAGAGTAATGTCTTCTTCATCAGCAGATTATATCAGATTGTCCTGTTTTTTGTCATTCCCGCGAAGGCGGGAATGACAAACGATAAGTGTCCTTGAAATACTAAATTCCCTCCCTCCTCAGCTCCTCAATCATCCTTTTCGCCTCTTTAGAAAGTTTCTTCGGCATGCTTATATGTATCTTAATAAGCAAATCGCCGCGATCACTGCGGGTACTAGGCACTCCTTTGCCTTTGATCCGAAGTACATCATTATTGTTTGTTCCTTCAGGGATTTTGACGATCAAATCACCATCCAATGATCTTAATGTAATATCGCCGCCGGTAAGCGCTTGGGTAAGCTTGATCGTCAGCTCGGTGACGAGATTGGCGCCCTCCTTTCTGATAAATAGATGTGGCTTGACGTGAACTTTGACATAGAGGTCGCCGCTCACACCAAAAGGCACCGCTTCCCCCATTCCACTAAGACGCATGGACTGACCATCTTCAATACCTGACGGAACCTTGATGTTGATCTCCTGCGGCCGCTCCTGGACCCCTGTGCCGTGACAGGTTGAACATTTGGCAGAAGGCACTTCGCCGAGACCGTGGCAATTATCACAAACCTTACTCGTGTTAATGACTCCGAGGAATGAACGACGAGATTCGCTAACACGTCCGTGACCGTTGCAGACTTTGCATTTTTCTTTCGTTGCGCCTCTCTCCGCGCCACTTCCTTCACAAGTCAGACACTTGGACGTTTTCGTGACAACGAAGTCCTTGCTTGCGCCAAATATTGATTCTTCAAATGAAATCGTCAGATCAATGGAAATATCACTACCCCTTTCATCAACCGCACGTCTTGAGCTTGATCTCGATGAGCCAGTCGAACGGCCGGATCGTCCGCCGAAGAAGTCGCCAAATATATCTCCAAGATCAAATTCAAAGCCTTGGCCGTTGCCCTGAGTAAAACCTGAGAAATCGAAACCGCCGAAGTCCTGAGGATTGAATCCGCCAAAGCCGCTTGCTCCTCCGGATCCATTATTGAAACCTGCTCCTCCTGGTCCGCCGGAACCAAACATGTCATATTGCTTGCGCTTATTGTCGTCCGACAACACCGAATATGCCTCGCTGGCATCCTTGAATTTCTGGGCCGAAGCGGGATCATTTTTGTTCTTGTCGGGATGATGCTGGTGAGCGACCTTATGAAAGGCCTTCTTGATCTCATCCCTTGAGGCGCCTTTCTCGACGCCGAGAGTTTTGTAGTAGTCTTTCATGATTGTAATTATAATCTATAAAACTTTTTATAGTGGGCCTTTAATTCCGTTAACTTCGAATCCGATACATTCTGAATGCGTGCAAAAATCCGTTTTGGCGATATGGTTCGAGCCTGATGAATACATACGGAAACATTTCTTCCATCTGCAAGACAAAACGGAATATACCCGGGTGCCTTTTTGACGCTGGTTGTCATTGGAAATACTAAAGCGAGTTTGTCAGAAAACATATCTGCAATCAGACATGGCCGATTGAATGATTCACCCTTGCCATCCATTTCAGATCCGATATTGACGCCAATCGATACCCAGCGTATTTCACCTGCGCGACAAAAGATACCCGAATCATCATTATTTAGGTGCTTTTTCACACTGTTCCATTTGTCGAAACATTTAATATACATATTTGCCGTTTACGCACCGTTTAAACCCTTTTTATTTGCGGTCTGCCGAAGCAAACCGCTGACGCCCGAAGGCGAACTGTGCCTTTAGACTATC
The DNA here is from genome assembly GCA_903842025.1 of uncultured bacterium. GTDB lineage: Bacteria > Patescibacteriota > Minisyncoccia > Phycocordibacterales > PALSA-1337 > C7867-002. The sequence continues at coordinate 41,762 of CAIMKX010000048.1, forward strand.
AAATTTTATCAATTTGTCAATGCAACTAACTTTACAAGACAAGCCATCAAAGATTATCTCTGATTGTTGCTACAATTTTACACTTGGTAAAACGAGAGTAAACTTGACAGTGGTGCTCTAGTCATGTTAGCCTCACATTGAATTACTGAATTTCAGTTAGCGAGGTATTGGAATATCTCGTCAGCAGAAAATTGAAAAAAAATCAGGAGTTTTCTATGCTTACAGCCGAAGATCTGAAAAGAAACTTTAAGGCCGTACCTCACCCATCACCGGTGCCTGAAGAAGGTATGTTTTGGTTGAATCCCGATGTTGAACTTGTATCAGTAGTCGATTCGGTAGGTCATGGACCAAAGAAAGGTAAACATGTCCACGCTTGGATATTTTACGACAGCACTGGTAAATATCCGAATATGGTTCAACTTCGTGAACATACGTTTTGGTGGGAACTTGGATGGTTTGAACTAGCAACGAAATCGTGAATCGTGAATCACAAAGATCCTTCGCTTGCTCTCCCGAGCTTTGCTTAAACGCAAGTCTCCGAAGAGCTGCGAGGGTCCTTTTTTATCCAAACCAAAAGTGACGAAATTTTTCGTCACTTTTGAGAACTCAGAAAATCCCCCGGCCTACCGGCCACCCCCTTTTTCAAAGGGGGATTTTCCATCGAACACTTCTCTTTACATAACACCCAGAGACTTGAAAAACTTCAAGCGATATCTATTCAATAACATCCCGTTGGAGGATCCCCCCTTTGAAAAAGGGGGTGCCCCGAAGGGGCGGGGGATTTTTAATCTGGTCTGCGCATCCTATTTCTTTTCTTTGAATTCAGCGTCTTTGACCTCTCCTTCACCACTATCTTTCTTTGATTCCCCGCCAGTCTGACTACCACCAGCATTCTTCATCATATCTTCCATAGGATTCTTACCAGCACCTGGCTGTTGATTCATATACTGTCCTATCTTCTGAATCTCCCCCGACAACGCCTCCGTTGCGCTTTTTATTCTTGCCAAATCTGGCGACGCGTTATCCTTAGCAGTCTTCAGATCTGCCACCTTATCTTCAATAGTCTTTCTTAATTCAGCCGGCACTTTATCTCCAGCGTCTTTAAGTGCTTTCTCAGAAGTGTAGATCAGTTGCTCGGCAATATTCTTGGCCTCGATCGCTTCATGCTTGGCTTTGTCTTCCGCTTCGTGAGCAGTCGCTTCCTGTTTCATTTTCTCGACTTCTTCCTTGGAAAGACCGGAGCTAGCGGTAATCTTGATCGAATTCGCTTTGCCGGTGGCTTTGTCCTTGGCGGTCACATTGAGGATGCCGTTGGCATCGACATCGAAAGTTACTTCGACTTGAGGCATACCGCGCGGTGAAGGTGGGATTCCGTCAAGAATGAACCTCCCTAGCGACTTATTATCGGCTGAAAGAGCCCTTTCACCCTGGGTGATGTGGATTTCCACCGAGGTTTGGTTATCCGCAGCTGTAGAGAACGTTTGAGACCTCTGGGTGGGTATAGTGGTGTTCTTGTCGATCAGCTTTGTCGCTACACCGCCCAAAGTTTCGATACCGAGAGAGAGCGGAATGACATCGAGAAGCAAAACATCCCGAACTTCACCGCCCAAAATTCCGCCTTGAATAGCGGCGCCCACCGCAACCACCTCGTCGGGATTCACACCCATGTGAGGATCTTTTCCGAAGAATTTCTTGACAGCATCTTGGAGAGCCGGCATGCGCGTCTGGCCGCCGACTAGAACGACTTCATTGATCTCGCCAACCTTGAAGGGCGAGGCCTTCATAGCTCGCTCGGTAATCGCCATCGCTCGACCAATGAATTCCGCGCACATGTTCTCAAGCTGAGCCCGTGTCATAACGACGAGCAAATGCTTCGGACCATCAGCGCCGGAAGTAATGAATGGAATATTGATCTCGGTCTGCATGGCCGTCGAAAGCTCAATCTTAGCTTTCTCAGCCGCTTCATCCAGCCTCTGCAGTGCCAAAGGATCGGCTTTGAGATCGATACCATTTTCTTTCTTGAAAGTATCTGCCAGCCAATTCACAATCTTGGCATCAATATCGCGACCTCCTAGGTGTGAGTCTCCGTCGGTGGATTTCACTTCGATAACATCATCTCCCACTTCAAGGACGGAAATATCGAACGTTCCGCCACCGAAGTCGAAGACGGCGATCTTCTCATCTTTCTTTTTGTTGAAGCCATAAGCCAAAGCCGCGGCCGTCGGTTCATTTATAATTCTTTTAACATCCAGCCCGGCAATCTTGCCAGCATCTCGTGTAGCCGCTCTCTGGGAATCGTTGAAGTATGCCGGCACGGTAATGACCGCTTCGGTGATCGTTTCTCCGAGTCGTGCTTCCGCGTCATTCTTCAATTTTTGCAGAATCATAGCCGAGACCTCTTCTGGTCGTAGCCACTTTCCTGACATGTTGACTTCAATGCCGCCTGTCGAAGATTTGCGAACTTCGAAGGAGACATTTTTAATATCGCTCTGAACTCCCGGATCGTCAAAATTGTGACCCATAAAGCGCTTGATCTGGAAGATCGTGTTCTTGGGATTAGTTACGGCCTGCCTCTTGGCAAGCAAACCAACCAAGCGTTCGCCCGTCTTGGACTGCGCCACTATCGAAGGTGTCGTCCTGGCACCCTCGGCATTCTCAAGGACCTTCGGCGTTCCTGCCTCCATAACCGCAACGGCGGAGAAGGTTGTACCGAGGTCTATTCCGATGATTTTACTCATAGATTTTGGGGTAATTTATTTTCTATACACTAATAATTTATTACTGACACGAGTCTCTCATATCCATCACACGTGGTCGATCATCGTCAAGTTCTGGTTTTGCTTTTACAGATCCGCTTTTACAATTTGGGCAGGAATAAAACGATGGATTTCCATTTGGATGCATGTGAATTGGTTTTGATTCAGAATCCCAACATCTTGTGCAAAATGGACCTTCACCAGTCTCCTTGTACCAATAGGCATGATTTTTTATGACTAAAACATTTTTAATTCTTAATTTTTCTTTTAGATCAGTAACTTCTTTTTCAAGCTCGGTGTTTTTCTTCTGTAAGTCCAACATTTTTTCCAGTGCTTCGAGGATTTGTCTATATTCTGGAATCTTACCAGCTTCTTTTAATACACCAGCCGCATCTTTTAATCCGTCATATATACTCATGGTTGTTATGGTTTAGCATGATAAAGTGGCGACAACTTTCGTCACTTTCAAAATCCCCCACCCTGTCGGGCACCCCCTTTTTTCCATTCTAAAAATCCCCCACTCCTCGGCTAACGCCTCGGAGCACCCCCTTTTTCAAAGGGGGATTTTCCATCGAACTCGCCACTTCTGAGAATGCCTAATAGTTCTAAGAACCCTTAGGGTAATATTTCAATAACATCCCGTTGGAGGATCCTCCTTTGGAAAAGGGGGTGCCCCGACCAACGGGATGGGTGGGGGATTTTCTGAATCCTTAAGCGAAGCGACTGAATGGCAAGGGGTTTTCTGTTTTTTAATGTACTTTTCTTTTAACACACTGGATTCCCCCCTTCGCAAGAATGACACATTAGAGAGACGGCTTTGCCTCGCCGTAGCTCGCCTTAGCGAGCGAAGGAGGGAGCCCTTGTAGGTTGACTATTTATGAGAAATTCTAGAGAAAAATATGGAGAAACGAGAGGGGCAAAAGCGGGAGTGTATAAAGTATCGGGGGTTTTTGCGGTGCAGGAAATTGGTAAACAATATAGGCTATTGCATTCAACACTGGATTCCCGCCTTCGTGGGAATGACACAAGCGAAAGTGGTTGAGCCGAAATAAGTCTCCCACGTAGTTCTCCATTAACTACTGCCACCAAGAAAGTCAGACGAAATTGGCGACCGGAAGCATCGGTGAAGATGCGGGAAAGAAATTGGGTTTTCGGGGCTATTTGAATCATATAAGCAGTACGATCAATTATAGCAAAAAGTTCAAATTTGATACATTGACAGTAATATTAACAACGTGGTATATTGAAAAAGCTTACAAGCTTCTGTCCACTATCCGTCCTACAACAAAAACGGATAGACGACAGAAATATCACGTTAGCTATATATGGGTCGCCGTTACAAGGGATCGAAAGTTTCAAATGACTGGAAGATCAAACTGAAACTCAATATTGCGGACGTAGACGTCATCAATACCCGCCAATTCTTCCTGCGCCGAATTCAACACTTTCGGCGCTTTCTTTTGTTCAATTTTACTTCTTCTTGAACTCCCCAACCTTGACCTTCGGCGGCCGCATGGCTTTACCATTCAAATTATATCCTTTCTGCAAGACCGTCAGTATCTTATGATTATCAGCCTCCGATTCCACAGGCACATATTCAGCCGCCTCGTCTCTATTATGATCAAATATCTGGCCGATAGGATTAACCTCGTCGAGTCCGGCATCACTCAACGCTTTCTTTAATTGAGAATAAATATACTCAACCCCAACCCTCCAATTCTTATCGACATTCTCCCAGACTTCCTTGTTACCCATCGCCATGTCGAAGCTTTCTAGAACTGGAATAAGGCTATCAATCAAACCTTCATTGGAGAATTTTACGAAGTTCTTGCGCTCCTCCTCTTCCCTTTTGCGGGCGTTAATGGAATCAGCCTTGGCTCTCTGCCAGCCTGTCAGATATTCCATCTTTTCTGCCTCGCACTTCTTGAGCTTCTCGCGAAGCTTCTTTACGGCTTCAAGGGCATTTTCTTCGGCAACAACAGAGTCATCGAGGTCGTTGTCTTCGATAATCTTCTCAATAGTTGGCTCTGGCACTATTTCATTATCTTCTGATTCATTCTTCATTTATTCAAGAATAGCGGAAAATTGCCCTTAAGGCAACAAAAAAGTCCGCCACCATCGACGGACTGATACCTTTCTGCCTAGACTTCTAGGTCAATAATTCCCGAAAACGGCATATCCTCTTGCTTAACTCATTATATCTCTGAGATGATTTGCTGACTGCTTCGCGAACCATCTTTTCATCCTGATAAATATCGGACGATTTCTGATCGTTAGCCATCCTCATGAGCTCTGTGAGATTGGCACGACGAACTTCAAAGAACTCATTCAAGTTCTTGATGTACAGTTCCATCGACATGAGAGCTATGGAGCCCATGTCGTACTCACTTTCATAGCCCAAGGCTAAGATATTGATCTTGTATCTATGAAGTTCATCGCAGACCGTCTTATAAATCAGGTCGGCGTTTTCGCAACCACCGGGTTGTGTGAAATGCAGTACAGAACATTGTAGTTCACAAATCGTTCGATTGACCCTATCGAACCCGCGATAGTGAAATATCAAGAGCGTTGTGGCTATGATAACGATAAAGAGAAGAACAAAGGTTACTTGTTCCATATTACCTCCATTGTGTTGTTGATCTGCAATGATTGTACAACTAAAAAAGAAGTATCGCTACTTCTTTTTTGAATACGATTCTGCAATTCAGGACTAGCGTTTGCTCCACTGTGGAGACTTGCGGGCTTTCTTGAAACCGAACTTGCGGCGTTCTTTGGCGCGGGGATCTCGCTTCAAATAACCGAGCTTCTTCAAAGCGCCGCGAGTCGTGATGTCATAAACCATGAGTGCGCGGGCGATGCCGTGGCGAAGAGCTTCGGACTGAGCGTTAATGCCGCCACCAACAATCTTGGCCGTTACGTGGAATTTGTCGGCGGTCTTGGCTCCGGCAAAAGCTTCTCCGGCAGTAGCCTGCATCTCTTTGGTTGGAAAATAGGCCTCCAAAGTCTTGCCATTGATCTCAAATCCGGTCTTGGCTCCGGCAAAAAGGCGGACGCGAGCAATGGCCGTTTTTCTACGTCCTACTGCTTCAAAGTATTTCTTTATGGTTGGTGTTGGTGTCATGGTTTGGAATTTTGAATTTAGAATTTGGAATTTAGAATCTAAATTCTATATTCCAAATTCTAAATTCTAACTTCATTCTTTAATAATCAAATTCTTCATCCTCAGATCCCGCAGTTTATTGTCGGGAAGCATGCGGTAAACAGCGCGACGCATAACCTCGGTGATGCCGCGGCGGTTGATGAGATCGCCCAGACTTTCGGAATTGAGGCCGCCACGATGGCCGGTGTAGGTGACGTAAACGTCTTTCAGCTTCTTGTTGGCGGTGATATCCGTCCTTGAAGCATTCAAAATCTCCACTTGGCCTTCAGCCACGACATTCTTGGCGAAACTCGTGGAATTCTTGCCCATAAGCTGGGCGGCGGCCTGGCTGGCCACCCTTCCCAATTTCTTATCTTTTGCGTCAATTGAATATTTCATGTTTTTCTGTTTACACAAACTCTATCATGGACATCGGACTTCCATCCAGATCGCGATCAGCCAAACGAACTATTCTGGTGTATCCACCAGCGCGACTCTTGTATTTCGCGGCCGTCTCGATGAGCTTGTTTGTTTCATTGACGCTTTGAAGTCGAGAAACAATAAGCCTTTTCGAAGCCATGGTACCAACTTTGGCCCTGGTGACAAGCTTCTCAACGAAAGGACGAAGCTCCTTGGCCTTGGCCGTCGTGGTGCGAATGCGCGAATCGCGGATCAAGTTCCTGGCCAAAGAACGCAAAAGAGCGTGCCTCTGGGTCTTTTCGCGTCCAAATTTTCGGTTGTTTGAGTGATGTCTCATGATAATTTACATTTTGCATTATTGCTTCAGGGTAATATTGTACTGGGCCAAGAGCTTTTTAATTTCTTGCATACCTTTAGCTCCTAAACCGTCGACATCCATGATGTCCGACTCCTTCTTCCTGGCCAAACCACCCAAAGTCCTCACGTTGGCGTTGGAAAGAGCCTTGACCGTTCTTGAGGAAAGGCCCAAAACGTCGATGCGAGTCTTGGAAAGCTCGGTATCCAGCTCCAACTTGGATTCTCCCTTGGACTTGGTTCCGGAAGCTTCGCCAGAATCAGCGGCAGCCTTACCATCTGAAATAGAATCCGCAGACTCTTCCTCCTTGAATCCGACAATGGCTTTGAGTTGTTTGATCATTAGGGAAATCGACTTCTCTAGGGCTTCGCGTGGTGAAATGGTGCCGTCGGTCTCGATCGTCAAGCGAACGCGGTTGAAATCGGTCCTGTCGCCGACGCGCATATTCTCAACCTCGTAATTGGCCTTACGGATCGGGGTAAAAGCGGCATCAAGGGTGATGGCGCCGATATCGACGCGCTCTTTCTGAATGACTTCCTTGGAGACATATCCGAGGCCTTTCTCGACGGTGATCTCTATATCGATATCAGCGCCCTTCTCGGTAAGAGAGGCGATGTGCAAATCAGGATTTAAAATTTCGGCCTGACCGGGAGCTTCGATGTCTTTTGCAGTTAATTCTTTGACTCCTTTGGCTTTGAGCGACATGACTTGAGGCTCATCGGTATCGAGGCGGATCCTGACTTTCTTGAGATTTAGGAGAATGGTCACAACGTCTTCCTTGACGCCGTCAAGAGTCGAAAATTCATGCTCGACACCGGCTATCTTGACTTTGGTGATGGCCGCGCCCGGCAAGGAGGAGAGGATGATGCGGCGGAGAGAGTTGCCAAGAGTATGTCCGTAGCCCGGATAAAGGCCGTCGATCTCATAAACTCCACTGACCTTGTCCTCGCGGATAATCTTTGGCTGTGATGGTAGTACTACTTCGTATGTCATATATTTATTATTATAAAATTAGAACACAATTATACATTAAAATAAGATAATGTCTAGCGTGTGTAAAACTCCAAGACCTGCTTGACGTCGAAAAGGAGCTCCGTCATATCCGTGACGGGCGTGGCAATGATGCTGACCTTTTTGGTGGCTGGGTCAACCGACATCCAGGACGGCCATTTGAAAGTCTTGAGCTCCTCGTCCAATCTGGCGAAAATCACCTTGTTCTTACTGCCTTCCCTGATCGTCAGGACATCGCCGACTCTGACCTCATATGAAGGTACGGTGATATTCTTGCCATTCACGACTATATGACCGTGAGAAACCATTTGTCTGGCGGCCGAGCGGGTCGGAGCGTAGCCGGCCCGGACCATGGTGTTGTCCAAACGACTTTCGAGAATTGAAAGAAGGTTTTTGGCATTATCGCCGGTAGTTTTCAAGGCTTTCTTGACATATTTGGTGAATTGTTTGCCGGAGACGCCGTAGCTGAAGCGGGCCTTCTGTTTCTCCATCATCTGCTTGCCGTATTCGCTTTTGGTGCCGCGGCGACCGGTGGTCTTGGCCTTACGCTGGGCGCGCATGGCAAATTTCTGAGTCTGAGTCTTCCTGAAGACTGGGGCTCCCAAGTATCTGGCTTTTTTGTATCGTGGTCCGATCTTCATAAATTTAAAAATTAAAAACAACTCCGCACCCTCTCGGCGGGACAAGTGTCGCTCCGATTCTTCGCTTCGCTCGAATTACGCGACACTTCTCCCGCCTGAAGAGGGTGCGGCTGGCGCAATTCATTATTAAGTTTTACATTGTTATTTTTCATTTTGATATTTACATTTTACATTAACTATACGCGTCTCGGTTTCTTGGGTTTCGGCCCGTTGAACGGCACCGGCGTCGCATCCTTAATGGACGAAATAGTGATGCCTTTGCTTATAAAACCCCTGATCGCAGACTCGCGGCCGGAACCGACGCCCTTGACGACCACATCCACTTCCCGAATGCCGAGGTTTTGAGCCTTGAGTGCCAAGGTTTCGCCGACTTTGGCGGCGGCAAACGGCGTACCCTTCTTGGCACCACGAAAACCGGCTCCACCACTTGATCCCCACATGAGAGCGTTGCCGGACTTATCGGAAAGCATGACCTTTGTATTGTTATAAGTAGACTGGACGTGCAGAATACCGCTGTCATAGCGCTTTTTTGAAGACACGAGATTGGCTGAAGACTTCTTGTCCCCCGTCTCTGCTTCACCAGTTGTTACAATTCTTTTTTTACCCATGTTATTGTTTTCTCTCTATGCCTTTGTATTGACTCCTTTTCTAATCTCCAATCTCTAATATCTTTATGTTTTTACTTCTTCTCTTCCTTCCTCTTGCCCGATCCCATGGTCTTCCTGACGTTGCCTCTGACCGTCCTGGAATTGGTCTTGGTTCTCTGACCGCGCGAAGGCAAATGTCTGGCGTGCCGCAGGCCGCGGTAGGCTTTGATATCTTTGAGACGTTTGATATTGCCGGCAACCTCACGCTTGAGATCGCCTTCAATCTTGAAGCCCTCGACGAGCTTGCGGATCGTGTTCTCCTGATCAACAGTCAAATCCTTCGGCTTGATCGCTCCGTCAACTTTGGCCTTGAGCAGAATGTGCTTGGCCCTAGACTGGCCCACGCCATAAATTGCCGTTAGGGCGAATTCCATTCTTTTATTTTCCGGAAGTGTAATACCAAGGATACGCATATTGTATATTTATTTGAATTTTGTGTTTCTTGTTCTTATCTCTAACCTCTTACCTCTACCCTTGCCTCTGCTTGTGCCTCGGGTTACCCTTGCAGGTCACATACAAATATCCACCACGGCGGATTATTTGGCATTTCGGGCATATTTTCTTGACTGCGGCTTTAACCTTCATATTAAAAACGTCTTGTGATACGTGCCCGGCCTCCGTACTTGTCGATGTCAAGCTCGACCTTATCACCTATGAGAACGCGAATGTGATTCATTCGCATCTTTCCGGCAAGATAGGCCAAAATGACTTCTTTGGTTTCGTCAAGCTCCACCCTAAACAGCGTATCCGGCAAAGCCTCTACGACGACGCCTAGTGCTGTATTTTTGGGTGTTTTGGAAGCTGAATCCATCACTTAAAAGGACGCTGTATGATAGTAGCAAACAAGGGCCATATAAGTCAATGGGCCAGTAGAGACGCGGCTAATCGCCTCTCTACGGTTCCTTGACTGTCACGGTAATCCGCCTCAAATCGGTCGGAATTTTGGCCCAAGGAGGAGCAAGCTCTCCGGAGCCTGACTCAATGACCGGACTGAATGATTTGAAGACCTCCTGAGTGCCGGCCAGGGAAATTCCCGCCAACTTTTGTCTGATATCCTCAACCGGCACCGTACCAACGAGTTTCATCGTCCCCTTGACGTGCAAAACCAGAGTAACTTTCTTGCTCGGGGAAAAATCCTTGAGATTGGTGATGCTGACTTGCAGGGACTCCAAACCAGGATAGGTGAAGCCAAATTTGCCGAAAAGGGCCGTCGACTGGCTGCCGGCCAAGGCGTCGATAAGCTTATTTTGACGGAAGATGATGCCGTACATGGTCGCCCGCTCCGCAACCGTGGCCGTGGAGGCACTGCCTCCGCCGATATCCGGTCCGAAAAATTGAACGGAATAATTGCTGTCGTACATTATGTAACCATTCGGAATCTGCGTTTTGACCTGGGCCAAAAGAGCGGCCGTAAGGTTGGCTTTTAGAGAAGCGGTCGTCGAAGCGATCGTCGTCTGGCTGACGATTTTCTTGACGCCGCTAAATCCGCCGCTCACATTGGTGATCAAACGTCCATAAACGGATGACTCCTTGGCCGAATCCTTATAAGCAAGAATTCTGAAATCACCGGCATTGTCGGTCGTCAAAACATTGAAATTTTGTCCGGCCTGGTCGGCAATGATACCGGCCGCGACCTTGCCAGGAATGACCGTGCCTGATGGCTTGGTATAGCCGGGTATCACGACCGAGCTGGTTAGTTTATAGACGAGTCCGGAACTGGTGATCAATTTGGTTCCGGCGATAAGGCGTATCGGGGCGACGCTCCAGACATTGTAAAGCGTCAGTTTGCCTGTCGCTTTGGTGTTTGTAATAGGACCATTGGTGGCAACCACGGTCGACGTGGCCGAGCTTTGGACGGTCACAATCTCGTATGAGAGGGACGAGTCGCCAGTGTTGGCGCTGGCTACATAAGTGCCGTTGACTGAAACAGGGATGACTTTGGGAACGATCGTAAAAGTGGCCCGGGAATAATAGACCGAAGCGACATATCCCGATCCGACGATGAAAACGATCAGCGCGACCAGAATAACGCTCCATTTTCCGATCTTTCGTTTTGGTGGACGGATGGTCGGAGGCGTCACCGGCATGTACTGGATGGCCGGAGCAATCTTGTCCGCGTAAATACCGTCATCAACCTCCTCGGCGGCTTCAGTCTCTATCCGAATCTTTGGTCCGGAGACGAGAGGCTTCTTTTTGACCTCAAAGTCCAAGGACTTTTTCTTGGTGATCTTGACGGGTGTCACATCAGAAACGATCGGCTTGCGGATCGATCGATGATTGGCCGGAATAATGTCTTGAACTCGCCTTGGCATAGTTTGGAATATTCTATCACGAAATAAAATTAAGCGCGATCGCATAGAGGGCCGTCAGCCGGCGCCGGTCGACTTCCCGGTCAAATGTGACGATCGGCAATAGATCGTCGAGCGACAGCACCGTCGTCTTGACCTTGGGGTATCGCTTTTCCAGGGCTTTGGTGAAGCAATTGTCATAGGCTTTGGCCGAAAGGATGATGCTAAGCGGCGGCGCCATGTCGACACCGGCTTCGGAGAGCGACTTGCCGAGCTCGGCGATCCATTCGCCTGATATGGTGTCGATCGTCGCGATGGCGCCCTTGCCGTGCGTTTCATCGAGGCCTTTGCCGGTGTAAAGCTCCAATAACGAATCGGCGGCCTTGAGGTCGTTGCCAGTCGCGGCGGCGATCTTCCTCACGAAGGTGCTGATGCCGAATGTCAAAGTGCCGAAGAATATGCAGTCTTCATTTTTGGTTATCGAGACGTCGGTTATCTCGCCGTGGACATGGACAAGGGCGTAGCATTCACCGCCCTGGCCGGCCCTGTCCACTGCGATATGTTGCAGAAGCAGTGAAGAGTGAAAAAAAATATTGTGATTATGGACAAAATGCGCGCATTTTTCCGTAAAGAATTCGATCATTCCCTTGCCAGCCAAGGAAACAGTGAAGGAGATGTCGAGCTTGCGTGTTTCTTTGCCTTCCCACTCGGATACCGAATAGCCGTTGAGGCGGACGTCGAAAATCTTCTCCTCGATTATTTTGACCGGCTCGGACGGCGTCTTGATGAGTTTGGAGCGTTCCTTTTCTATAAGAGAACGGATGTATTCAGCGGTGATCTTGGTGCTCTTTTCGAAAGACAAAGAGAGCTTTTTGGCTTGGGAAACTATCCATGGCGAGGAAAGCACATAGTGAACAGCGGTGATCTTTCCGGGGATCTTGGAGACTTTGGAATTGGCCCGGATATTCATGTATTGCTTGACAGCTTCGATATTGTCATCGATGGCCTTCAAGGTCATGGAAATGAGAGATTTGGAATCGGTTTCAGCCTTGAAGAGCAGATCGGCATTGTAGGTGAAGAGGATATGCGGCTTCTGGCCGGTTAGGCAAAGGTTGAGCGATGAGCGCACGGCCGAGCTTTGGATATCGAGAACAAGAAGGAGCTTTTGTTCGGCTTTTTTGGAGGAAAAGGACATTGGGGTAATTATACACTAGGGACTAGTAATTAGGGACTAGGGACTAGTGAATCGCAACTTATGCGTTTCACTAGTCCCTAAAAACTAGTCCCTAGTCCCTTGCACTTAGAACAGCCTTAATCCTTCTAATTCCTTGTGCCACCGCTTCCTCTTTCACGATCTTAAACAGCCACTTCCCTTCCGGTCCGGCCAAGTCTTTGGTATTCGTCACGTGGGGTCCGCCGCAGAATTCCTTGGAATAGGCGGAATTCAAATTGTTTCCGACGAAATAGATGGAAATCTGATCGCCATATTTTTCCCCGAAGAAGTGCCTTGCCCCGGTCTTTTCCGCCTCCTCCCTATTCATGACAACTTTGTCTACGGGCAAAGCCGCAGCAATCTTTTCATTGACGATCTCCTCAACTTTCTTCTTTTGTTCGTCAGTCATTTTCGTCGGATATGAGAAGTCGAAACGCAACCTCTCCGAGGTTATGTTCGAACCCTTCTGCCCCACGCCGTCGCCCAGTACATCGTGAAGCGCCTGATGCAGCAAGTGTGTCGCCGTATGATACCTCACAACCATCTCGTCATTGGCATCAGCCAAGCCACCCTTGAATTTTTGCTCAGCACCGGAACGGGAGAGATCTTGATGTTTTTTGAATTCAGCCTCGAAACCTCTTTCGTCCACTTCAATTTTCCTTTCCTTGGCTAGCTCTCTGGTTATTTCCAAAGGAAACCCATAAGTGGAGAACAGAATAAACGCGTCTTTACCGCTTATCTTCTTCGATTCGGAACTTGCTGAAGCGATCTTCTCGAACTCCCTGAGTCCCTGTTTGAGAGTTTTTCCAAATTGAAGCGCTTCATTATTGATGATCTCAGTTGCATTTTCACTCGATTGCTCAAGATTGTCGTAGGAGTCTTTATATGTATCCGAGATAATCTTCACAAAGGCCGCAATCTCCTCTTTCTTGATTGTCTTGTCTCTGATTGAAAAAATCGCTCGTCTGATCAATTTTCGCAAGACATATCCTCTAAAAGAGTTTGAAGGAATTACGCCGTCAGCAATCAGAAATACGGCGGAACGCATGTGATCAGAAATTATCCGCTGTTTGCTTTTTTCTGAAGAGTTCATTGGGCCAGCTAAAGCCATGATCGAATTCAGCAAATCAGTCTCGTAAATATTATCCTTGCCCTGCATGACCATCGCCAACCTTTCCAAACCGGCGCCAGTATCGATGCACTTGTCTTTCAATTCTCCGACAATTTTTCCATCCCTTTTTTCGTACTGCATGAAGACGTCGTTCCAAACTTCCACAACGTCACGAGCCTCATCAGCCGCCAAATATTCTTCTTTGGTAATAGGTCGGCCGCCGAATATATTCAATACATCATAAAACATTTCCGAATCAGGACCGCAAGGCCCATTGTCACCGGCTTCCCACCAGTTATTCTTGGCCGGCATATAGAATATCCTCCCTGCCTGACCTTTGGATGTATCGGTATCAGCACCGATGACATTGTTTTTTTTGTCTTCTTTAAAGACTTTTCGCCAAATACCAACCGCTTCTTGATCACGAGGTGCTATTGAATCGCCCTCGAATACGGTTACGTATAATCGATTCGGATCCAGGCCTAATCCTTTGTCTCCTTCGACCTCGGATTTTGAAGTCAGGAATTCATAACTCCACCTAATGGCCTCGTCTTTGAAATAATCTCCCAGGGACCAATTGCCAAGCATTTCAAAAAAAGTGGCGTGGGTTTTATCACCGATGTCATCTATATCGACGGTGCGCAGACATTTCTGGACATCAACCAATCTCGTGCCAAGCGGATGCGGTTTTCCAAGAAGAAAAGGGATCAACGGCTGCATTCCAGCGGAATTAAAGAGTGTCGGATTGGTTATGCCCCTTTCATCACTGGTCACAAGTGAAGCTGACGGAATGACGGCATGTCCCCTTTTTTGGAAAAATGCCAGGAATCGGGCGCGGATTTCGGAAAAGTTCATGGGTC
>CAIMKX010000049.1 GCA_903842025.1 uncultured bacterium
ACAATACGTGCAGTACTTATAACTCATGGACACCTAGACCACATTGGCGGAGTCCCCCTTGTATTGTCCAGAATCGGCAATCCTCCGATTTATTCCAGAAATTTGAGCATATTGCTTATCCAAAAAAGACAAGCAGAATTCCCTCACCTTCCGCCTTTAAATGCAAATATTGTTGAAAAAGACAGCGTTATTTACGCTGGAAAAATGAAAATTCGATTCTTTGGAGTTACTCATACAGTACCAGATAGTATGGGCATTGTTATCGAGACACCATATGGAAGCATCGTGACACCAGGAGACTACAAGCTTGATCAAGTCGACGGCAAAGTAAGCGAAGAAGAAGAAAAAGAATATGCTTTTTTCGACAAAGAAAATATTTTACTTTTAATGACCGACTCCACCAACATCGACAATGAAGGTTTCGCACTGGAAGAAGTAAAAGTTCACCAAGGATTGGAAAAATTAATTAAACAAATAAGCGGCAGAATAATTGTCGCCGCCTTTGCATCACACATCACTCGTTTGATCAAAGTAGTCGAGATAGCCGAATCTTTTGGTAAAAAAGTCGCACTCGATGGCCGCTCGATGAAAACAAATTTGGAAGTTTCCGAATTAGCAGGGATCTTCAAACCAAAAAAAGGCACGATCATCCCGATCGAGGAGATAGACAACTATCCCCCAAACAAAATTCTCATATTGATGACCGGCGCTCAGGGCGAAGAGTTCGCCGCGCTCAATCGCGCCGCCAATAAAACACATACAAAATTCAACTTGCGCAAAGGAGACACGATTATTCTGTCCGCTTCTATCGTTCCAGGTAACGAGATGGCAGTCCAAGGACTGAAAGATAACCTTTCCCGCCAAGGAGTGCGGATTATAAGCTTCCGCACTAGTGAAGAGTACATTCATGCCACTGGACACGGCAACCAAGAAGACATCAAATGGCTGCATCGCAAAACTCATCCGAAATTCTTTATCCCTATCCATGGTAACCATTACATGCTCGTGTTGCACAAAGAGCTCGCGATGTCTTTAGGAATGTCCGAAGACCATATCGTCGTACCAGACAACGGTTCGATTATTGAAATTCAAAATGAAGGCAAGAAAATAGTATTACTGAAAGAAAAAGCTCCTTCTGCACCGATGATGGTAGATGGTTTCGCTATCGGTGACGTGCAAGATGTCGTTATCCGAGATCGTGTTATGTTGGCGCAAGACGGAATGTTTGTTATCATTGCATTAGTCGATCAAAAAACTGGCAAATTAAAAAAGTCCCCGGATTTAATTTCTCGAGGCTTTGTGTATCTTAAAGAAAATCAAGAATTGTTGCGCCAGGTCAGAATCATTATTAAAAAAGGGATAGAAGATGCAACATCGAGAATGCCTCTGCGCCAAGGTAGTAACCTGGGAGATAATTCCATTGATTTCGATCAGATTAAAGCATCACTCGGAGAAAATATTTCTAAATTCCTATATCAGAAGACAGCCAAAAGACCATTAG
>CAIMKX010000050.1 GCA_903842025.1 uncultured bacterium
CTTGTACTGAAGAGGAAGATATCCTTTGGTTCGTTCAGCGAGAAGACTGCGGAGACACTGGCCATACTCTGCTCGGTTCTAATGTCCTACAAACAAAGG
Source organism: uncultured bacterium (assembly GCA_903842025.1). Classification (GTDB taxonomy): domain Bacteria; phylum Patescibacteriota; class Minisyncoccia; order Phycocordibacterales; family PALSA-1337; genus C7867-002. Next base: position 100 of record CAIMKX010000050.1, read on the forward strand.
GGTGAAATGGGGGCTTACCTACGAGGGGTGTGAGGGGTTACTACAATAGACCTTGCACCAAATCTTTCCCCATGCTATAAATATACCCGTAATCAGATTATCTGATAACCAGTAACCCATTGGCAATTCGAGCTAAAATCAACCACCAAATCAAAGCGCCGGAACTGCGTGTGGTTACGTCTGAAGGTGAAAATCTCGGGGTAATAAGCCTACAAACGGCTCTGGCAGAAGCACAGAAGAGGGGATTCGATCTTATCGAGATCTCCCCTTCCGCGGTGCCGCCGGTCGCCAAAATAATGGATTATGGCAAGTATTTGTACGATGAAAAGAAAAAGGTCAAAGTCGCCAAAAGCAAGGTCCAAGTCAGCGAACTCAAGACTGTCCAAGTCAAAGTTGGCACTGGCGATCACGATCTGGAATTAAAGGCCAAAAAAGTCTCCGAATGGCTTTCCGAAGGCCACCGGGTCAGAATCGAGCTATTCTTGACCGGCCGCTCCAAATACATGGACATCAAGTTCCTCAAGGAGCGCCTCGACCGGATAATGAAGCTTGTCACCGTCGAATACAAAATTGCCCAGGAGCCATTGAAAGGACCGAAGGGATTGTCGATAGTAATTGAGAAAAAACAATGATCAAAACAAACAAATCTTATACGAAGAGATTCAAGATCACCAAAAATGGCAAGATCCTTTCGCGCCGCCCGGGTCAGGACCATTTCAACGCCAAGGAGCGTACTTCGACCAGTAACAGCAAGCACCGCAGTGTCATCGTCCATATGGACAACAAGGCCAAGAGCAGGTTTTTAGCGACGAGTTTTTAACAGAATTTAAATAAACTACCATGACCCGAGTCAAAAAAGCCGTCCATGCCCTCAAGAACCGCCGATCAGTCCTCAAAGCCGCCAAGGGCTTCCGTTTCCGCCGGGGCAATACCGAAAGAGCCGCCAATGACGCCCTGATGCATGCCGGAGTCTACGCCTTTGCCCACCGCCGAGACAAGAAAGGCGACTTCCGTCGCCTCTGGAACGTCAAGATCAACGCCGCCGTCCGTCCTTTTGGTTTGTCATATTCCAAGTTTATCGACGCCTCAAAAAAGAAAGGTTTTGCTCTCGACCGTAAAACTCTGGCCAATATGGCAGAATTCAAGCCAGATGCCTTTAAGAGAGTTGTTGAGTCAGTGAAATAAGTCCCAGATTAGAAAATTTAAAAACACTTCAGAGATGAGGTGTTTTTTTGTTATTACCGCAAAAGCGCCCAGTAGGTCATTTTGCTAAATGAGGAATCCAGGATATCACCAATGACAAAATCCAAATGACAAATTTCCAATCAAATCCAAAGCTCAAATGTCAATATTTGGATTTTAGGCTTTGACATTGATTTGTCATTGGGAATTTGAGCTTTGACATTCAACACTGGATTCCCGCTTTCGCGGGAATGACAAACAAACATTTCTCTCTTTGAAATTACCCCAACTCCACCGTCTCTCCTTCCCTCGGCACCACTGCCTTCACCACCAACTCATCATTGATCCTTTGGGCCAAATACATTTCCGCACCCGGTTCTCCCATAACCACAAAGACTTTTTTTAATTTGTCAGTGGCTGTTGAAACAAATTCCACCAGATGATCGCTGTCTTTGTGTGCAGAATAGCCGTAAAGAGTTTCTATTCTGGCTTTAATTTTGATAATATCACCATAAATCTTGACTTTCTTGGCGCCGTCGGCCAATTCGCGACCAAGCGAACCGGCCGCCTGATAACCAACCAGAAGAATCGTACTTTTAGGGTCCGGCAAATAATGTCTTTCATGGCTGATAACCCTTCCGCCCACGGACATTCCTGAACCGGCAAGGATTATTTTTGCTCCGTTCATTCTGGAAATATCCTGTGACTCATTCTTGGAAATAGTGAACTCCAATCTCGGAAACTTGAAGATATCATCGCCATGATTGATCTGTTCTCTGACCTTGTCGTTAAAAAGATATTTGCTTCCGGCATAAATCTCCGTTGCTCTTATGGCCATGGGAGAATCGACGAAGATGGGAACGCGCGGAACAAGATTTTTCTCAACGAGGTTATTCAATTCATAAAGCAATATCTGGGTGCGATCGATGGAAAAAGTGGGGATCACTAGCGTTCCGCCGCGATTCATAGTCTCTAAGATCACCTCACGGAATTTTTCCGCCCTTCCCTCACGGCTCTCATGATTCCGATTACCATAAACGCTTTCCATTACTAGATAATCTATTTCACCAATTATCTCAGTATTGCAAAGCAAAGGTGCCGGCGAATTGCCAAGGTCTCCCGTAAAAAGAATCTTTTTTGCAGAATTATCCGTCGTTATTTCAACCATAGATGAGCCCAGAATATGCCCGGCATCTTTCAGAGTAATTGAAACATCTTCCGCCAATTGCAAAGGTTCGTGATATTTGACGGTCTTCCATAGAGGAAAAACCGCCTGGACGTCATTCAAGTCATAGATCGGTTCCATCCCATCCCTTTTGGCCTCTTCAGCCAAGATGCCCGCCGCGTCATTCAGGACCAATTCCGCCAATTCCCTTGTTTCCGGCGTTGAATATATGGGACCCTTGTATCCGCTTTTCACCAGCTTCGGAATGCGGCCGACGTGATCAAGATGAGCGTGTGTGATAACCAAAGCTTCAAATGAATTTAAATCGTATACGAACGGCTTTTTATTCTCCTCCATTGCCACTTTTTCGCCTTGAATCAACCCGCAGTCGATCATTATCTTCTTACCTTTTGAAGATTCGAAGATGAAATTGGCGCCAGTCACGGTGCTGACTCCGGAACAGAAGGTTATTTTGGGAGAATTAATCATGTTCATGTGTGATTAGATATTTGATATTAGATATTTGTGACTTTCCAATATCTTATATCTAATTACAAATATCTGTCACCTCTTTCTCCAATAAAAGTAAGCAACCAACAATCCGCCGATAATATCATCTACCAAATCCTTTAAGGTGTCCAAATAGTAGGCGTTCGTCCAAAGCCGATAACCTGTAAGGTTGTAGTGAATCTCAAAATATTCCCAAACCAGACCGGCAACCAGAACGCCAATGACGGTAATCTTGATTTTGTGTCCTATATCCGTCTTGCGAGCGTTCAAGAATCCGCAGATGAAAAGAGCGATCCCCACTCCGCCAATAATATGCATCGGCACGTCAAAAAGGGGCGTGCTGACATAGCCGCCGCTGATGCCGAATATTTGCCCCGCCAAGACGATCAGAAGAATTATGATGGCCCAGATGTATGTCGTCATTGGTTCATTATAAGTTATTAAACAAAAAACGCCTACCGATATGGCAGACGTCCTTTGTAGGCGGCAAGAGTACAATACCTGTTAAAACAGGTGGGTGACCTCACATCGAGCACCAAGGTGCCGACGAATTTGATTGCCCCGATGGGGCTTTCTTTGGTCTCCCGCAAAAATTAATTTTGTAGGATTTTACTCTTGCTACCTGTCTACATTTTATCGCGACTATTGAAGACTGCAAGAGCCGGACATAGTTCGAACACAGATTCAGGGGCGAAGGCAATTTTTTGTATCATTCCCGCGAAAGCGGGAATCCAGGATATCACCAATGGCAAAATCCAAATGACAAATTTCTAATCAAATCCAAAGCTCAAATGTCAAAATTCGGTTTTTGGGCTTTGACATTGATTTGTCATTGGAAATTTGAGCTTTGACATTCAACACTGGATTCCCGCTTTCGCGGGAATGACAAAACAGTAATTCTTCGTCCTATTCCAATATCCCATCCAGATCCACATCATACAGCATCTGCTCCACGATCAGTCTGTAATCGAACAACTCTTCCTTTCTGAACCAATGATTGATCTCGTCAATCGCCTCTTTCGGTGAGCCTGAAGCATGGACGATATTGCGCACCGCCCGTCCGTCAACATCGCTCATCCTGTAGGAGTCCAAGACGAAATCTCCGCGGATTGTGCCCATCAGCGAAGTTAGAGGTTCAGTCCCGCCAGTAATCTTGCGGACTATTTCTACAGCATGGGCGCCTTGCCAAACCATAGCCACGACCGGACCTTTCGTCATATAGTTAATCAGATTTTTCAATATGACAGCCGTAATCTTCAAAGGATCAGTATCTGGTGGTGTCAGTCCTTTGTCCGTATAACCTTTAATGGTTTTCAAACCTGTTTTAGTGCGCCATTCAGGATCCAAAGTGTAATGCTTTTCGATAAGTTCCGGTGTTGGGATCAACATTTTAATGCCGACCAGCTTCAAACCAACTCTTTCATAGCGGCCGATCACTTCACCGATAAGAGACCGTTGAATGCCGTCGGGTTTGATGATGACCAGGGTGCGTTCGTATTTAGGGTGTGTATTCATAGTTTTCCAATTATAGAAGCAAATTTAAACTTCTGTCAAGATCTCCGCACCGCTCTTGGTCACCACGACTGTATGCTCAAAATGGGCGCTCGGCAAACCATCAGCCGTCCTGTATGTCCAATCATCCTGATCAAGCACAATCTCCTTCGTCCCCAAGTTGAACATCGGCTCGATCGCTATCACCATCCCCTGTTTGAGAGTCTCCCCTTTGCCGGCTTGACCAAAATTCGGAACGTAAGGATCCTCATGGACGCTATAACCGACGCCGTGGCCGGAAAGCTCTTCAACGACGCCATATTTATAAGGCAGCGCCGTCCTTGTAACGGCATTGCCGATATCACCGATTCTCTTTCCGTCTTTTATGACCTTGATGCCGGCATAAAGCGCTTTTGAAGTCACATCGAGAAGTTGTTGTAGCTCAGTAGAAATCTTGCCGACAGCGACAGTGACGGCCGCATCCGTAATCAATCCTTTATGAACCAAACCCAGATCCAAACTGACAATGTCCCCTTCTTTGAAAATCTTATCTGTTTCATTGGGAATGCCGTGGACAATCTCATCGTTTACCGAGACGCACAAAGCCGCCGGATAGGCCCGCTTGGCTCCCGCCGGTTTGTAGTCCAAAAAAGCCGCTGTGTCACCACCTTCGGCGATCAGCTTCCTGGCGCTGTTTTCCAATTCTTGCGAATGAAGACCCTGCTTCACCATGGCCGCCAGTTCCTTCAAGATCGTCGCGTGACGCTTGCCGCCCTCGCGGAGGATGTTGATGTCTTCTTTGGTTTTGATCGTGATCATTTTATTTGTCATTCCCGCGAAGGCGGGAATGACACACAATGACTTTATCTCAATCCCAACCCTTTGACAATATCCTCATGAATGCCCTCGACACCCTTTTCTCCGTCGATCTCCAGGAAATTGTAGTTGCCGTTGTCGCGATAATAGCCAATGGTCGGAGCCACGTCCGTCTCGTACCAGCTCAATCTCTTCTTGATCTCTTCCGTGACATCGTCAAATCTCTTGCGGGCCAGCAAACGCTTGGTGGCCTCGGCGGAACTGATGTCGATATTGACGACCCAAGGCTTCGGCAGGCCATAAAAACCAAAGATGGAGTGCAGAACGCCGGCTTCATGGAACTTGCGCGGCGTGCCGTCAAAGATCACATGCTCCTTTCCGGTGTATTTGTCCACCAAGGGCTTGACCCACATGTGAACGGTCAGAAACTCCGGCTGAAGGCCGCCGGCGACATATATGGCCTTGGACTTCTTCTGGGTGATGCTCTCGCCTTTGATGAATTCCCGAAACTCCTGGCCGGTATAGATGTAAAGGACTTCGCGGCTCGGATCCTTCTTCTTGAGAACATCCATCAGTAATTTGATCTGCGTCCCCTTACCGCAACCCGAACGACCGATGAATATAAAGGATTGTTGGTTCATTGCCACATTATACAGTAGTCTTTTCCAAAGATATAATCCGATGTTCGTGATTGTCCAATCTTTCCCAATATGATTTCATCTGATCCTTATAAACCAACATCTCGTCCTTGAAACCTTGCAATAACGCTTCCCGATGCCTGTTGCCTTGTTCTTCAAAATAGATTTTTATGGTTTCTAAGGATTCATAGATCATCACACGAGTTTCCTTTAGAATTTGATGTTTTTGATCCCCGAGTTCCTTTTTTAATGTTTTTGTAAAATAGTCCTTTGTTACATAGCGGCTAAGTGTTTTATTAAGTTCTGTTTCTTTAATCATAATTTTTATACGGTTAGAAAATAATACGGCAGGTACGACAATTTTACTCTCTTTAATGGGTCGCGCAAGATTACATATAGCGAAATATATTTCGTAATATATTTTTCGAACCAATTTCAAGAATTCTCCGCCGATTTTGTATATTTATATACTCGTTCTCGTAATATTTTAGCGTTCCCATGGCTCAACATCCCCAGATATGATTGGGTTGTTTCCGGCCTACCTTCTGTTACGCTCAACCTTCTGAACATCCTTCTTTTCGTCGCTGTTCGCAAAACGCGATGATCCGGAAAATGTATCCAGCCTAGATAATCGATGCCAGATGAGACTGTTTTAATAAAGACTTTATTCGGATGAAGATGTAATCTGAGATTAGCTTCCAGAAATTCATGAATTTTCGGCAGAATCTCAAGTAAGACCCCGCGATTATCGTGCAAAATCACAAAATCATCGGCGTAGCGGATGTAATATTTCTGCTTGAGACCATGTTTTATATATTGATCCAATTCATTCATATAAACATTTGCTAGAAGTTGAGAAGTTAGATTTCCAAGCGGCAAACCTTTCCCGGGAGCTGTGCTCTGGAAACTTTCAATTATCCTTTCAACAAGCCATATTATATCTTGGTCTGTAACATATTTCTTAACGATATTTATCAAAATTAAATGATCAATAGAGGCAAAGAATTTGCGAATATCGCATTTCAACACCCAACAGGTTTGGCGATCGTTTTTTGATACTTTAAGAGCAATGCTTTTGAAACGATTAAGCGCTCTATGTGTACCCTTGAAATCACGACATGAATAAGAATCGAAAATAAATCTTTTATCAAAATGCGAATAAAGGATTCTGTATACCGCGTGATGCAGTAATCTGTCGCGCACACTGGCTTTGTGAATACTTCGCGGCTTCGGATCATTCACCTTGAAAGCTTCGTAGTGACCATGCCTATAGGTTTTATTTTTTAGATCATAATGAAGCTTGTAAATATTATGAGATAGATCGAGTAAAAATTCCGAGACATCGGTTTTGTATTTTTTATCAGAAACAAATTCACGCCATGCCTCGTGGAGATTATTAAGAGACGTGATATCGTTATATGTGATCGATTTATTATTCATATTTTTCACAAATTACAATGACTATTAAAGCCCCCCCCCAACCGATTTCCGGTTGTTATATTAAAAGAAAAAGAATCATACCAATTTTGGTTGACGCTCTCACGCAATTTCCCGCGCGTTGAGCGGCTCGGCCTGGGGCAGAAGATCGAGAGCACGTTCCTCAGTGTCCTTGAGCTCACCTTTTCCTGCATATACCTGCCGCCAGAATCCAAAATTCTCATGCTCGGCCGAACTATATCCAAGCTCGATGTCCTCAAATTCTTCTGTCAACTCGCGTGGGAAAGCCGACTGATACCGACAGATAAATATGCCGAACTCTCGGAAAAGCTAGAGGAAATCGGCCGAATGCTCGGTGGATGGCGCAAAGGCCTCCAAAGCCCACCGGCCAAATCAACGCTTAGCAAAACTCTCACTACGAAGTAGTGAGAGAAACAGTAGTTTCGGAACCACGATACGATGCCTGTTCTCGGCATTCCACACGTTGTCGTTCGAGAAACGGTTCGCGTTCACCTTGAGCTGGCCATCGTCATCGAAGTTCACGTTCGCAACGAAGATAATGTGCGGCTAATCATCCGGTACACCATCCCTCGGTAGCCCTAGGGATTGAATCGCATTCGGGACCTTGAAGTCCGCCAGTTTGCCGCACCAACTGACTATTTTTTGTTTAGAGAAAGATACATCCACTCTTCTGCAAGGCTCATTGAGCACAATGACCACTGGGTTGCCCGGCAAAACTCCCGAACATATCTTTTCACAAGCGTGGCACGGAAGCCTTGGCCGCCGCGCATTCATGCATGCGGTCCCAGTATACAAAAATCCCCCCGCCCTGCCAAATTTCTTTGACAAGGGTCAGAGGGACTGAGAGCCAAAGGCTCAATGCTAATGTGCGAGTGCCAGTTGCGGAACCACGAGACGATGCCCGCTCTCGGCAGACCACACGTCGTCGTACGAGAAACGGCTCGCGAACACCCAGAGCTGGCCATCGTCATCGAAGATCACGTACGCAACGAAGAACTCTTCTCCAACCTTGAAGAGGAAGAAGGTGCCGTAACCGTCCGTGCGGAGCCACTTGCGGTGCTTTTGCACGAACTGGGTGATCTGGGGCTGAGTGAGGCAGAGACTGTCGAGGTCATCGCTCATACCGCCGAAGATCTGGGCGAAGGTGCCGTCCTTGATCATCTCGTGGACGGTGACTTGAGTCTTCTTCGTAGGTTCCGATTTCACATCGCAACCGTATTCCTTGAAGTCGCCGTCAATCCAGCCGGGGAAGGTGTCCTTCGCTTTCGCGATGGTCTCCTTGCCGTCCGTTTCGTCGAGCTCCAAAGTTTCGGCACCGGAGATGAGCTTGACGATGCCGGCGATGTTATCGGCGATCTCGGCAAACTTCTCCTTGACCAGGGCGCTGATGGCTGCGACAATTTCGTTGCCGCGTGCCCTCACACGCTCGATGTTCTGCTTGTTGAGAACACCGTTTCTGGCGAGCTCGCGAAGCGCGGTGCCGGTTCCCTTGCGGGTGGCATCGGTGACCAAGGTCACGCAGGTTTCTATCTGACCGTCCGTAACTTCTGTGTCTGATGCAATCGATGGATTTTTCATCGTTGTCATCCTTTCTTTGTTGGTATCCTTGCGGATACGGGTTTGTTCGTTGGACTCTTCGCCACAACAGAGAATGCCCAGAATATGGGTGCTTTCTGTCGTAGAGAAATCTCTGGCATATCAAAGAACTACTTGTACATTATACCGTACATAGTACCGAAATGTCAATAGCTGCCATAAATAGCGGCTCTACTGAGCTACATCTCACTTTTCACTTCCTAATACTCCCTCATTGCCACCTGAGCATCGACTTTCTTCAAAAGATCCAAGACTACAGAAACTACGATTAGAAGGGCTGTGCCACCGACCGCCACGGAACGATCATTGCTTGGGGAGAAAGCTTGGATGATAAGAGGAAGAATGGCGACAACACCGAGGAAGAGCGCGCCAACAAGAGTAATTCTGGTGACAATGGTACCGATATGGGCTTGGGTATGTTCACCGGGACGGACACCAGGAATGAAGGCTCCGGAGCGCTGGAGATTTTCGGAAATCATCTTGGGATCGAAAGTAACGGCTGTGTAGAAATATGTGAAAAGAACGACAAGAATAAAGTAGCAGGAGCCATAGAACCATTGATTGTTAAACAAAACGACGAATGAAGAAGCCCAGCTAGCGATTATCGGATGGCTGGCCAACTTTGACAAACCAGAGGCGATAATCTGCGGAAACATCAGGATAGAAAGGGCGAAGATTATCGGAATAACTCCGGACTGATTCAATCTTAGGGGTAAATATGTGGAAGAACCGCCGTAAACCTTGTTGCCACGAACTTGCTTGGCATAAGTGACCGGAACCGAACGCTCAGCTTCGGTAACATAGACCACCCCAGCAACAGCCGCAATAGCGATAACCAAGGCGACGAGATAGAAAGGAATATCAGAAGCGCCTGTTGTGGATATTTTCTGGAAGTTTTGAACAATTGAAACCGGCAAACGTGAGACGATACCGGCGAAAATGATGAGAGAAACGCCGTTGCCGATGCCGAATTCCGAAATAAGTTCACCAACCCACATGAGAAGCATGGAACCAGCGGTAACTACAATAACGTTTACTGTAAAGGCGAACAAGGCCATGTGAGGCAAAACATTCTGGGATTGGAGAAGAATAATGAAACCTATAGCCTGAACAACAGCCAAAGGTGCGCCCAAGAGTCTGGAATATTGGGAAAGTTTCATTCGACCAGCATCCCCTTCCTCGTGCATCAAAGCCTTCCAACTCGGGAACATCATGGTCAAAAGTTGAATAATGATTGAGCCAGTAATAAAAGGACCGACTCCAAGCATGACTATGGAAAGATTGGAAAGTCCTCCACCAGAAAAGATATTCAAAAAGCCCAAGAGCTGGCTAGAAGAAAGTAGCCTGGCCAAATTGCTTGGATCAACACCTGGTATCGGAATCGCGGCCAAAGCCCGGAAAAGAACCAAGGCAATAACGGTAAAACCGATCCTTTTCCTCAAAATCGGATCCTTGAACGCAATCGTGACTTTTTCCAGGAAATTCTGCATTGGATTATGTCCTATTTCTTTGCGGCGACTTTCTTTTCGGTCTTCACCTTGGCTGGTTCAGACTTTTTTGGCTTGGCTTCTTTTGTGTTTGGGGCTGCCTTCTTGACGGCTTTGACCTGTTCAACTACAGCCTTCACAACTCTAACCTCCTTGACTTGTGCTTTCGGAATCGAAGCGTCGACCGAACCGCCAGCCTTGACGATCTTTTCTCTGGCCGGATCGGAAATGGCGCAACCGGAAATAGTGAAGGCTTTGGTAATGTCGTCATTGCCAAGGATCTTTATGGCTTGAATTTTACCGGACTTCGTGGAAACTAGACCCTTTGAAGCCAAAGCCTGGGGATTGATGACGTCTTTTGTGTTGAAAGTGGCTTCGAGAGTAGCCAAGCTGACGATCAGAGGTTTGATCTGGAAGCCCTTGTTGGAATTCTTGCCGCGACCGCGGAGTTTCGGCACTCTCTTGATGATGTCCCTCCATTCCGGACGACGCTTGTTGCCGGCGCGAGCCGACTGGCCCTTGCCACCGCGACCGGAAGTCTTGCCGCGTTTGCCGCCGCGACCGACGGTAGTGCGCTTCATATTGGGATGTATCCTTTTGAGTTGGTTGCTTTGCATGATATTAATGGAAAATTAAAAAATCAATATGGAAAATGTTCATCGCATCTGTGATTTCATTATTAATTTTTTCATTGTCATTTTTCATTTTGATTTTTACATTTTAAATTATTTAGTCTCGATCTTTTCAACTTTTCCATGAAGAGCCGATCTGGATACCTTGCTCAGTTTCTTCAAGGCTTCAATGGCGGCTTTGGCGTTATTCAAACGATTCTTGCTTCCGGAGATAAACTTGGCGCAGACGTCCTTGATGCCAGCGAGTTCGATGACGGCGCGAGCCGAGCTTCCGGCCACAACACCGCTTCCACGGGCCGGGAAAATCTTGATGACGGCGCTGGCGTATTTGCCTTCGACGGCATGGGGAATGGTCATTTGAGGGGAAAGAACGACTTTGATGAGGTTCTTCTTGGCTTCACGGGTGGCTTTCTCGACCGACAAGGCCGTATCGCCGCCTTTGCCCAAACCGACGCCGACGCGGCCTTTGTGGTCGCCGGCGACGACGGCCACGCTGAAGGTGTAACGGCGGCCTCCCGAAGAGACACGGGTCACGCGCCTGATATCGATGATCTTGGAATCAAATTCTGGCTTGACTCTCTCGCGAGGTTCGCCGCGGCCGCCTCTGTTTTGACCGCGTCCGGAACCGCTCGAGCCTCCCCGGCGAGCCGGATCTCCGCGCATTTTCCGGCCGGGAGTGAATTTATTGGCCGTCGGGACAACAGCTTGAGGAGCAACGACTGATTCAACGGCAGCTTCTGTTTCAATAGCTGTCACATCAACACCAGTGGCAGGAATTTTTATTTCCAAAGCACCACCTTTCAAGCTTTTGTCATCCAGATTAGTTTTGATTTCTTTGGCTGTCATGATTGTAATTAAAATTTAAGGCCTCCTTCCCTGGCCGCTTCGGCGATCGTCTTGATATTGCCGATATAAAGATATCCGTTGCGATCAAAAACCACTTTCTCGATCTTGGCCGCCTTGGCTTTCTTGGCTATATCCAAACCGATCTCTTTGGCACATTCCGTAGGTTTCTTGCCTTTGTAAAGGCGGGAATCACAGGCAACCAAAGTATGGCCCTTGGTATCGTCAATGATCTGGGCGTAAAGGAATTTGTTGGACTTGAAAACGGTCAGACGCGGCATTTCGGCTGTACCACTAACCTTAGCGCGGATGCGGGCCTTGCGTCTAGCCATAATATTTTGTTTTATGGTGAGTATGCTCATGATATTTAAGCGGCTTTCTTACCTTGTTTACGCCTGACGACTTCATCGGAATAATGAATGCCCTTGCCTAGATACGGTTCCGGCTTTTTGAAAGCCCGAACATCGGCCGCAAATTTGCCAACTTTCTCGCAATCTATTCCGGAAATCGTAATGTTGTTCTTTTCTGTCGTAACCTTCAAATCTTTTGGAATGGCAACATTAACTGGATGAGAAAAACCGAGGGCCATGGCTAACTCTGTACCCTTAACATCGGCCTTGTAACCGATGCCTTCGACAATCAGTTTCTTTTCATAGGCCTTGTTGACGCCGGCGATCATGTTCTTGGTATGCGAAGCATATGTACCCCAAAGAGCGGCGGCCTGCAGGCTTTTGCTGTTCAAAGTCAGAGTAATCCCATTAGCATCAACAACAACTTTGATCTCCGGCTTGAAATGTTTGGTCAAAGTGCCCAAAGGGCCTTTGACTGTCAAAATACCATCGACAAAAGTCGCTTCTGTCTTCGGAGGTAATGTTATTGCTTTTTTGGCGATTCTTGACATTGTAGTTTGGTTGATGGTTTATAGTTTTTGGTTAATTGTTTTTGGTTTCGGTTACTATTAACTATCAACCATAAACTATTTACTAACTCACCAGATTCTAAATAGCACTTCTCCCCCCACATTATTCTTCTTGGCCTCGACATCGGTCATAATCCCCTTCGGCGTGGACAGGAAAGTATTACCGAAACCGCTACGATATGTGCGAATATCGCCAGACTTCATGTACAAACGTCTGGACGGTTTGGAAATGCGTTCGACTCCGTTGATCCTGGCGCCGGTTTCAAAGTACTTGAGACCGATCTCCAATTCCCGGGAAAAGACATTGCCTTTTTTCTCGACAGTGTCCACATATCCCGCTTTCTTCAAAGCATGAGCGACGTTCATAGCCAATTTGGAATTGGAAACAATCACAACAGCTTTCTTGGCATCACTGCCATTCTTGAGGCGGATTATGAAATCTGAAATTGGGTCGGTTACCATAGTAGTATGAAAGTATTGAAAATAGTGAGCGAACTACCAAGAAGACTTCTTGATGCCCGGAATGACGCCTTCATTGGCGAACTCGCGGAAACAAATACGGCAAATGTCGAAATCTCTCATGTAGCCATGCTTCCTGCCACAGCGGAAACAGCGTCTGACTACCCGAGACTTGAATTTCGGCTTCTTCTGCGACCTTGCTATAACTGAAGTTTTTGCCATTTTTTACGTAATTTTTGAATAAAAAGCGGATTGGTTAGTGGATTCGCCTTACGGCTCACCACTTCCAATCACTTATGTGTTCAAATGCCTTATTTCTTAAGGTAAGAACAGATTAGCAGAATAGGGCGCAGGAGTCAATGACGAGTCAGGTAACCCCTCACACCCCTCGTAGGTAAGCCCCCATTTCACCCCTTTGTTTGTAGGACATTAGAACCGAGCAGAGTATGGCCAGTGTCTCCGCA
>CAIMKX010000051.1 GCA_903842025.1 uncultured bacterium
AAAAATTCAAGGTCATCAGAAATTTAAATGACGATGTGATGATTCTCTGTGATTTAGCAGGTGTCTCTCGATGTGGATATTACAAATGGTTGCGGTGTGCCGATGAACCAGACAAAGATTACGAAGATTATCTGAAGATTAAAGAAGTCTTCGACCAAGGTAAAGGTAAATGGGGCTGGAGAAACGTTAAAATGAGGCTAGAAGCCATGAATCACAAGAAGATCAAGAGGATCATGAGGAAGTACTGTTTGATTACCAAGGTGCGAAAGAAGAACCCGTACAAAGAAATGATGAAAAAGAATCTGGAGCACAGGACATTTCCCAACAAATTGCAAAGAGAATTCCATCAGGCCATTCCTTTCAAGGTTTTTTGTACCGACATAACCTACATACCATTAGAGAATCGCTTTGCATATCTGTCTGTAATCAAAGATATTGCAACCGGTGAAATTGTAGCCTGGAATCTTTCCTTGTCTTTGGAGATTGTCTTAGTGACAGACACAGTCAGAAACATGAGACTCGAATCATATGAAGATATCATGATCCATTCTGATCAAGGATTTCATTACACTAGTCCGGCATACATTGAGATTGTAAAGGAATTGAAGATGATCCAGTCAATGTCAGGCAAAGGAAAATGCATCGACAATGCACCGATTGAATCATATTTTGGTCATCTTAAAGATGAACTTGATTACAGGTCGTGCAGATCATTCGAAGAGCTCCGTTCAAAAATCGCCGAATATATGCAATACTACAATCACGAAAGAAAGCAGTGGACCAGAAAGAGGATGACTCCTGTTGAGTACAGAATTCATCTTTTGACCCAGGTCGAGGGTTAGGGGGTTCTAACGTGTCTACTTTTTAGGGTACAGATCACAAAATTAGACACAATAACTATACCTTTTCTAGTTGATTTATTATATTGATTTGCTATACTGCTTCTACCATCGCCGTAAGGCGTCAACAGGCCCCGCAAGGGGTCTGTAAATATATACAAGGATGTACAAAAATTCATGTTATTGGATCAAATCTGGCACTGGTCGTTCCCCTTTCAACTAAAATAAAGGAAATGGCTGGCTATATGCCTTTTGAATTTCAAGGAAAAGTTGGTTCCCTATGTATCCATCAATGTCGAACAATTTCCCAAAAGAGAATACTTTCTCGCAAAGGCAGAATTTCTGATAAGAAACTCGCCGAAATAAAAGCGTCGGTTAAAAGTTTTTTTGCTTTATAGCAAAATAATTATTTTGAATTAACAAACATCAAAATAAAATAGAACCCTATGCCAATTAGTGAAAAGAGTAAGAATAACGCAAATAGTCTCGAAAATAGATAGTATAATATTTTGGTCTGTTTTAATTTCGTTTGAAAATTAGGATCAGAAACACCTTCAACATTATAATTTGAAAATATCCTTTCCTTAGACATGTAGTATTGTAACATTATCTGACAACCGTATACGAGATCGTATGCGTATACTTGTACGCCCCTCTCATAGTCGTACCAAATCCGAATCTGATGACCTTGCTATGTACAGGCTTGTTCCCTTTCTTTATCGGATTTTCGACATATAAAGCTACTTCTTCATCGGTGAGAAAAGTCACATTCTTGCTTTTTTCCTTCCAACCATCTTTGTCTCCCGAGACATTGAAATACAAGACTCCCTTGGGCTTCAAGCCAGCGTACATGCGTCTGATAGTCTCTCTGATCTCATCCTTGCTCAGAAAATGAAGAACGTTGCGAGCATGAATGAAATCATACGAGCCTTTTTTGATAGGAAAGCTTCTGATATCTGACTTTATGAATGATACAGTGCCACTATCATTGGCTGAATATATCTGTTGATCCAAAATGTCGACGGCCTCAACGTCAAATCCCAAACTCGATAAAAGCGTTGCGGCTGTACCCGGTCCGCAACCAAGATCAAGAACCTTACCTTTGCGGATCAATCCGTCATCGATCAGATCAAGAATATATCTGTATGTCATTTTGTTAAATAAGAGGGCAGATCTTTCGATCTGCCCTTGAATGTTAAGCGTCCAGCGATCCGGGTTCAATCTCCCGAATCTGGTCCGGAGGTGTCACCCCCGTCACACGATCCGTCACAATGATCGCAGCTACTTTCACTGTCACTGCTATCATCGCAACAGATAATGTTTCTCTCGAACTTATCCATATATACTCCTCTACCTATGGTGTTTTGTCCGTAGCGGGCCTTCACTCAAAGTGTCGGTCCTCCCTCAAAAGAGGTGTTCAATTGGGAACCCTGCCGTCGAAACTATCGATGGCGTCTTCACCTTTCTCCTTTTCGGGGAGGGCAGGCTCTAGAGCCACGTTTTTCGGCGTCGGATCATAAATCGTGTCGACTGACATATATCACCTTTCTCCTGATTTGGTTGACTACTATAAGTAGCGCTATCTATAGATAGCATAGCAAAGGGCAAAAAATAGTCAAGCCCTCTACGGCTTTTATGTCCCTGTGGAGATCTTAGGGCATAAATGTTCCTGGTCCCCTCGGTTGGAATCGAACCAACATCAACGGCTTAGAAGTCCGCTGTTCTATCCATTGAACTACAAGGGGTTGCTATCAAGTTAGCATATTTGGGCGAAATTGTAATCAATCAAATTGACGGGTCCTTGGCCGGAACATATTCCTGAAGCAATCTCTCGCGCAGAGCCGCTTGGGAATCAAATTCGCGCAAAACCCGGTCCAAAGTGTCGACATTGATGGTATCGGCGACATTGCTTTTTTGGGACTTAGTCTGCTTGGAAAGATTGGCGTCAAAATAAAAATATTTCGAGAGTCCGATGAACACCAAAACCGCCGCAACAACCAAAGAAAAGATTATTATGACCAACCAATCAACCCTCGGATCACGGCCGATCAGGCCAAAAAAACCTCTTCCTTTATCGGCTTTATGGGATTTTTTGAAATGGAATTTGATCATATTATTGGATCGTGGAAGTGGCGCTCACGACCGCGATCATTTGCGCCTTGAGATCAAAAGAGAGGTTCCAGTTTTGCCTTGGAGCGTCTTTGCCGGCCGCATTATTGGAATTCTTCTCGACCGCCACCTGATTTTGGCTGTCACTGGAAACGTCTGCATGAAAATTATTTATGGAAACTTTGTATGGCAACGTCTCCGCCAAAGCCAAAGCGTGCATGACCGACTGCCAAGAGCCCTGGGCCGTGATGTGAACGCGGACCGTACCGCCCGTGCCGGGAGGGGACAAATCGAGATTATCGGCATCAAGCGAAGACAGCGAGACTTTGCCGCCGCTTTCCTTGCCCAAAGCTTCCACCGACTCTATAAAATCGACGATCCGATTTGACTGGACGAAGAGATTCGGCAATTTGGCCCACTTATTCGCCGTCGCTTCGTAAGCCTTCATGAAACTTTGGTCGCGCTCTTTGTTGACCGCCCCGGCCGCGATCGTCGCCTTGAGAGTCGCTGTTTTTGCCATGTAAACATTGATCATGTTATTCATGTAAAAGTAAATCGCCGCCACGAAGATGGTCGCGAGCAAAGCGAGGATCAGAAACAAAAGATGTCCGTGTTTGGTCTTCATGGCAATTTTTTGACGAGCTGAAGCGAGAAGCGGATGTCGGTGCTCTTGGCCAACTCAGAAACCGGCAGATCGACCTTATTGCCCGGCGTCGCCGACTCGAATCTCTTCTTGAAAAGCAGGAGTGCATCCCTGGTCGGAGCGATCCCCTGCAGGTTCACCGCCAAAGTTGTGGAGGATTCTTTGCTGGCCGAGATCGAAGTGAGCTTAATGTCATCCCTCATGTTTACGATCCCATTGATCAAATCAGAAATCTTGGCAGAATCTTCCTGTTCGGAGAGCATAGCGAGAAGACTTAATGATTTGACCATTTCAGCCTGAATTTTGGCCAGATTGGCATCATTTGGATTCTTGGTCACGGCCGCCGCTTCATTTTTTGCCGCGTCAAACCCGACTGAAGCGCGGATGAAGGCCGGGAAGAGCGAAGCGATGCTTACAAGAATGGCCAGGGAAAGCACGAAACACAGCACGATCAAAACCCTGACGAGATATTCCCTTCGCAGGACTATTCTTTCCGGTAATGGTAAAAGTGTGTGACGCATGTGTTTAAAGTTCCATGGCCAAGCCGGCGGCCACCGCATAATCGAGCGAATCCTCCCTTGAAATGGAAGGTATGTACTTGTCTATCGAAAAGGCGTTGTTCCAGACATTGCCAAGCGAAACCGACAAGCCGACTTCGGCGGCGGTGGACTTTATCTTTTCTAGGAATTTTGGCGCATCGCGGCCGACCATGATGACCTGCTTGATCTCCGAACCAGCAATCCCATGAGAAGCCCAGTATTCATAGATACGGCCAATCTCTTTCACAAGAAGCGAAATGCCTGATTCTTCACCGCGACTCCCCCAAGCAACTGTTGAAGTGAAACAGACGACGCCTCCAGCCACGATATACATTCCGGTTTTCTTGTTCATGACCTGAATAATGAGAATGGTATTGGTCGAATTGGCCGGTATGATCGCCCTAGCGATGGCCTTTGGCACGACCTCGAAGGCCATAGGTGATATTCCGGAATCACGAAGAAGGAGAATAACTTTCTCGACGTAGACCCGCGGCACGACGGAGACGCTGGCGCGCAATACCCCGCCAGTCACCGACATGGGCAGGATGTCAAAATAAAAAACCGCGTCAGCGACAGCCAGAGGGACATTCTCCTCGAGCTTGAACTCGATATTTTGGGCGATGGCCCGAGGATTGTCACCGACGACGTCGGTCTGGAACAAATAGGCTTTTTCTTCCGGCACGGAAACCTTGACGTACGTAAGGTCGTTTTCCTTGTCGAATTTGGTGAGAATGGCGCTGAAGGCTTTGTCATCGGCGATCTCCCCGCCATTTATCAGATTTTCCGGAATCTCCACGGTTTTGTGTTTGGTAATGCGCAAGTCCGGGGCCCGGCCACAGGAATATTCCAAACAATGAACGGCATCATCGGAAATGTCGAGGCCGGCATGCTTCATCACCATGAATTTTGGCGGAGGAAAAAGCTTGAAGAAGAGCGACGAGTGCATGGGGATATTATAACAGAGTTAAGAGGTAAGAGGTAAGATAACTAGAATTTACTTTTTCTTACCTCCTAACTCTTAGCTCTTATCTCTTGCCCCTTGCTCTCCATATCTCTCTTAAACCTGGAAATGCCGAGACTAAGATAATGACAATAACTACCGGAATGACATACTTATCCGGGTTTGGAATCAAAGATCCGAGACCGTAACCAAGCCAAAGCATGGTCCAAGTCCAGAGGAAACCGCCGAGCACGTTGTAGGCCAGAAATATTCGATAGTTCATATTCCCGATTCCGGCGACTATCGGTGCAAAAGTTCGCACGACCGGCATGAAGCGGGCCAAGACGATCGTCTTCTTGCCGTATTTTTCATAAAAGTTTTGGGCCTTAGCGATATGTTTCTTGTTGAAAAAAACTGAATCTTCTTTTGTAAATATCGCCGGTCCGACCTTGTTGCCGAAGCCGTATCCCAAGCTGTCGCCGGCCACGGCTGCCAAAAATGCTCCGATCAGAAGCCAAGTCATGGAAACATAGCCTTGTGAGGCGAAAAAACCAGCTGTGAATAAGAGAGAATCTCCGGGAAAGAAAAAACCAAAAAAGGCCCCTGTTTCCAGAAAGATTATTGTTATTACACCTAGAAGACCCAGGGTTTGGACGATGGTTTGCGGATCAATTATTGAATAAAGAGATGAGAAGTTCATTAGGTGGAGAACATTAAATTCAATCGAGTCCTTTTCAAACTGCCATTGTGCCAGGCGGAATGGTTGAATTCGGCTCAAGCAAAGAAAAACCACCCTCGGGCGCCGAAGTTCCATCAGGACGAAGGTGCCCTTCTGGCGTTGAAACTGCAAATAACATCCCGTTGCTTTCGAAGCCTTTGATCATTCTCGGCTCGAGATTGGTCACGAACATGCAGGTCTTCCCCACCAAAGCGGCCGTGTCTGGAAACTTGAGAGCGATACCGGAGACTATTTGACGAATTTTCGGAATCTTTTTAGGAGTTTCTACTGTCACTGTTTCAGTATTTGCCGGAGCTGACTTATTCACCTCAGTCTTGGCAAGAATTGAATCTTCAGCGGCCACAACCTTATTCTGGTCATTATTTTGAATCGTTTCTGATTTAACTTCCTCAAATTCGCCAAAATCAACCATCAATTTGAGAAGTTTATCGGTATTGGGAATCTTCTCGGCCGAGATTATTTTGCCGGCGCGGATTTCCACTTTTTTGAAGTCGTCGTAGGTGATCATGGGGCTAGTATAACAAAGGGATCGGGAATTGGATATTGGTAAGAGGTAGGAGTTAAGAGTTAAGATATTATCGAATCACTTTTGCGACTATTTTATTATCTTAACTCTTAACTCCTACCTCTTACCTCTATTTTCTTTTTTCCCTATCCAAATAGCTCTGCAATATGAGCGCCGCTGCCGAGGAATCGGTCAGCTCATTTTTGCCTTGAAATCTTTCAGCTTGCACACTGGTCATGAATTCTGGTTCGAAGATGACCTTGAATCCTTTGGCTTCAAGCTGATCTTTGAATTCCAAACTGTCCAAAAATATTGCGTTCGGCTCGCCTTTGTAATTTTTCGACTCGCCCAGGATTATTTCTTTGACCTGATTGTCGATTGCGATCTTTTTTATTTCTGTTATTAATTCAGACGTATTCTGAATTACCGTAAAAGGCATGGCAAACTGGCCATTGGGGTCGGAAAGAGCTATGCCCACCCGCTTCGAGCCGTAGTCGATGCCGAGGAGGCGGACCGCAATCTCTTTATCTGAAGATAATTTGTCCATAATTTGTCCTTAAACAATATCAGTAAAGTCATTGCGAAACAATGCTTTTTGCCTTATTATGGCTAATCAATGGAGGAGTGGCTCGAGTGGTTTAAGGCACCGCTCTTGAAAAGCGGAATCCGGGAAACTGGATCGTGAGTTCGAATCTCACCTCCTCCGCATCTGTGTTAAATCACTATTTTTAGGTGCCAAAGCGAGCACCTGATACTGGTTTTTGAATAAGTATTGAGCCACGCTTTTGTTTTTGACTGAAGCGTTCGAAAGTAACTTTTTCAGCATATTCCGTTTTTCTTGTTCATCAACGAGTAAATATTTTTCCGCGGCTCTACTACCTTCCAGGAATACATTCTTGATCTGTTCGAGAGTAACTTCGGAGATGCCTCCTTTTGCCTGAATTTCCTTGATTTGGTTGTTAAGTGTTGCTCTCTGGTTTTCGATTTCAAGTTTTTTCTGCTTGTAAATATGCTCTGCAATGAGCTGTGAGACATATCCATCAACGAGACGTGATTCTTTCTCTGTAAGGGCGTTTAATTCGTTTGAGAGGGATTCTAATGAAGACTTGACATAATTATTCTTGTTAGCATTTCTGGCTTTGTAGGCTTCATAGCTAATTTCAATGAATTCCTCGTCAAATTTCAGGTTAAGAAACATCTTTGAAAGAAGTTGATCGACATCAGTATTTTTCAGATACGCTTTATGCTCATCGCAATTACCTTTGCCATTCGTACAGTGATAGTAGATGAATCCTTTTTGAGTTTCAGCTGTTAGCATACAGCCACAGGATGCGCAGGTTAAGAAACCGCGAGCAGAATAGAAATGCTTCTGAGGCTTCGGACTACTTTTACGATTAAGAATTTCTTGAACTTGGTCGAATAGAATTTGAGAAATAACTGGCTTGTGTTTTCCTGGGTACAGCTTGCCATCTTTTTCCATGAGACCGACATAGAACTTGTTTTGCAGGAAACGATGGATCTGGCACTTTTTCAATCTGAAGCCGCCTTTGGTACGCAGTCCCTCTTGAAAGAGAATATCCTCAACCTGCTTCAAGGTGTAAGCTCCGGTTGAATACAATTCATAAATCCTTTTAACATACAGCGATCTTTTCGTATCGATCTTAATCGTTTTGTCAGCCTTGTCGTTTTTGTATCCGAATGGAGCGTAATTTGGCCACTGTCCGTTTTCCAGTTTGGTCCGGATACCTCGCTTCACATTGGTACTCAAGTCACGGATATACTGATTAGCCATGCCGAAGTTAACAGCCAATAGAAGCACGTTATCAGTCGGCAAATGAGTGGTTTCATAAGTCCTGATTTCTTTGATAACTCCTTTTTGGAGTAGATCAATGACTTTACCACCATCAATGAAGTTGCGAGCTAACCTGTCTAACTTCCAGCAAATAATAGCATCAGCCTTGCCCGAGGTAATCATTTTAAGGACTTGGTTAAATACCGGACGACCTTCAGCTTTTGCCGACTTACTTTCCTTGAAGATAGAAATCACTTCAAGATTAGCATTTTTGGCAATAACCATAAGCTCCTTTTCTTGTGATTCAAGAGAAAGAACTTGGCGATCTTCAGATTCAGTGGATTTTCGACAGTAGAGAATGTATTTCATGGTTGGAATTTTACGCTTTGTTTTTGATAAAGCAAATTGTTAATAAATTGGTGATAACTTTTGGATGATTTTGATGATTTTCTGGTTGTTACTTTCTTCTGATATGACTGTATAGATAAACCAAGGGACTCAATACAGACCTTTGCGATCTAACCATTCATCGTAGGTTTCTGGGAATTTGATTTCCTGTGTCTTTGAAACCTCCGGCGTCATGCGCCCGCCCCGCCGCTCGCGCGAATCGGGGACGGGCGCAATGTCCGCCAGTTGATACGGAAACAGGTCAATTCCATGTTTTGATAATTCGTCTTTTATTTTGTCGCTGTTAATGATGTGTAATGAGTAACTCTTGCTGTAATATTTCTTGAATTTGTTTCTCTTCTTGCCTTTAGCTCTAGCTCGCTTCTCCCATTGCTTCTTTTGGCTTCGGTCATATCGACGAGCTATTCGTAGTGACTTTTTCAGTTTGTAAATATCCTCACGCTTGCCATATATCTTCATTTTCTTTTCTTGTAACAATCCTTTTGAGCTTCCCCAGAATCGACCGACCTTTTCATATTCCGGAGGCACTGATTTCTGTCTAGCTTTTTCCATGTAAGTGGTGAGGTAGTAGCCGATTGAATCTTTGGCTCTGATAGCTCTAACTTCGGTACCGGCTTTCAAATGTTTTTCATCTCCTGATCCGACTATCCGATACCAAGATTTTGCTACATCCTGATGCGGAATTTCCTTGTCAACGAGAATGTGGAAATGTGGCGCACCTCTTTCTTGGAATTCCAAGACCCAGATGTATTTATAACCGTGGTATGTGAGCCAGAGCAGGAATTTGTGCAGATGGCTTTTAACAGTTGCACCGTCCATCGGGTAATCCTTCGGATATGTGAGAGTGATCATAACCTTCATGAGATGTCCAGTGTTGCGCATAAAGAATTTGCAACGGCGGCTGGCTCCGAATGAATACTTTTTGATGACGCCGCGCTTGCCACTTTTCTTTTCAACATGCCGTGGCACTTGGTATGAATCACTTACTTTTAGATCTTTGTCATAGACTTTCACTGAAAGTGTGGAGAGATACTGATATTCCTGTTTCTCCCAATCCCAACGACTGATCCGGATGTCAGTAGGAGCTACGGGTTCAAGCTCACCGCTTCTATGCACCAGAAAATGAGTTGTGTTGTCTTGAGTATTCATGGAATTTTTGCAAACTCAATGAACGACTCGTAAAGATCGGCCAGAGAATTGAGATATTCTTCAGCTTGTTCCGGTGTAAGCGAAACACCCCGCTTCTTGTAGTAAGCGGTGATGCGGTCTATTAAGTTTTGGCTGTATACACTTGAGTCATTCATACCCTTTTGGGGTACAAAAAACAGCTACGAAAGGAAACGCAAATAACCCAATTGTTAGTGAGGGTTAGTAGATTTCTTTTCTAGCTGGAATCAAGTGTCGAAACGAGCCTGTTACAGGTCTAGGCACCAGTAGTGACCGGTGCGCGATTACGAATTTCGGAGAGCTTTCTGTACCTGGTAATATTATATGCCTATCAAATAACAGCGCAAGGTATTATATGGAAAACAGTGGATAGTGGCGCCACCCGCCCCAACAGCACTTTCAATCACAGGAAAGTCATGCGTGGCCGCTTAGCAAGTGCGCTTGGTAGTAGAGAGTACGGGCATGCCCACCTCAGCCCTAATAGGGTTTGTGGCGCGACTTACGCTCCTATTCGCATGGCTCCGCTTACCCGACAGCCTGTAACGCACAGACAGTCGGCCGCTCTCGCCATGCCAACAGGAGCTAGTCGCGAATAGAGTCCGTGGTGACGGGCTGAGGTGACATGCCCTTATCTACAAGCGACCACGCATCACTTTCCGAAAGTGCTGTAGGCGCGGGGGCGAATAACCCGCTTTCATCAAAAGTGTGGTAGTATATTTGCATTATGAAAAACTCTCAAAAAGGCTTCGTTGTGCCACTATTAATAGCCATTATCGCAGTGCTAGTTATTGGAGGTGGTGTGTATATTTATGAGAATAATAAAACTGGAGCACCGATCATTGATTCTGGAACACGGCAATCAGATCAAGTTCAACAACAAACAACTACTCAGACTCCAACAGTTAATACGCAGCAAACCAACAAACATGCTACTCAAACATCAATTACTATTTCGTCACCGAGTGCTGGCACTGTATGGCTAACAGGCAATACATATCAAGTTCAATGGAAAACATCAGGCATCCCACTTGATACGCAGGGATATATTCTGCTAAAAAATACAGCCCAAGGTGGCGATTACTATGTTGTTAACAAGTCTGTTGCACTAAACGGAGGAGCTTCTTCAAATTATGGAGGCAGTCGTAATTATGTGGTGCCGCCTACCTCTACATCGTTCCTATCCGGTACATATGTTATTAGAGTCGGGCTTGGACGTTATGAAGATTATAACGGCGCACAAAGTACCTACTTTGATAGCGCACCATTTACGATTTCAAAATCTATTGACAATTCGCAATCTGTCTCAGTCTCCGGTATGAAGCAATACACTGATTCAAATTTAGGCTTTTCATTCTGGTATCCAAGCACTTGGACAGTACAAAATGCTACAATAAAAAACAATTATTTTGGCGGTACTATTCAGAAAACACTAACAATAACTCCCCCGATAGCTTCAAATGGATGGCAGAGTGAGCCTATCACAATTGACGAATTTTCTTCTCCTACTCGTGAAATTACCATAGCGAGAGATCTCTGTTCACCTATGAGCGGATCATCAGTTCCGGCTCATCGCTACTATTTCGATGCCAATACACATACTTGGATGGTAGAAGTTCCTGCATATACTGGGCAGAGTGAAAAAGACGGTTCCATGTATAGTGTTCCTGCTTCAACGAAAGCCGCGGATGTTTCCAGCAATACTATGGGCGGTCTTCATATGCTTGGCGCTGGCTGTTCAGGATCAGTTATTCCCTTAAGCGCTAATAATTTTGTTGTTTTTTCATTCAATAGTCGCAATGTTGGTCCTAATTTTGGCACTATTGCAAAAACAATTACTGCCACGGATCCTTCTGTTGCAACGCCGGTAAGCTCTGAAGAACAAAGACAGGTTATCACTAAAGCAGGAGTTTTACTCGGTGCTATCGGTACTAAAGTTGGGCAATGGTATGTAACCAGTGATCATGTCTATAACTGGCTGGGCGATATTGTGGTTGGTGCCAACCCGCTGACATTCAGGCTCATTTATTCTAGCGAGGCGGATGGTGTTCTCTATGCCACTGACGGAGCAAATGTTTATTCTGCTTGGTCCGCTCAAGCACCCGTTCTCTCTGGCGCAGACCCTGCAACGTTTGTGGCTATCAAACAACAGTATCAAATTCCATATGCACAAAGTTCTGGCATGTACGGACAGTCGTTTACGAGCTATGAGGTGACTTTCGCAAAAGACAAGTCGTATGTGTGGTATGAGGGTAAGTTAATTCCAGGTGCTGATCCAAACACTTTTGTGGTCACAGGCAATACTCATGTTCAGAATAGTACTGGTGGCTACACGTTGGCTCACGATGCACGTCATACATACGGCGTTGATGCAAAGGATAAATTGACGGTTGACGGTATAACGATACAGTGATAGCAAATTTTCCATAGTACCTTGTTATCTACGTCATTATTAAAGCTATTCGGACATCGTCCCAAGCTCCCCGCAATTTCGCGAAAAATTCAGAATCATCGCAAATCGCACCATCGCAAACCACAGATGGAGGGCGACACGGCATTCCTCCCCTGACCCCTCCTGCCGTGTCGCCCGCATTTTTGTTGGCGTTTTTTGGGATTTT
>CAIMKX010000052.1 GCA_903842025.1 uncultured bacterium
ATGGTTTCAGATCTATTTCACCGCCCTTCCGGGCTGCTTTTCACCTTTCCCTCACGGTACTTGTTCACTATCGGTCTAGAAAAATATTTAGACTTGCCGGTTAGTTCCGGCGGATTCCCTCAAGCTTCTCGTGTCCTGAGGTACTTAAGAATAAAGACAAAGAAGATATTTTGTTTTCATCTAAGGGGCTATCACCCTCTGGGGCCAATCTTTCCAGATTGTTCGATTAACAAAAGATTTTGTGACTTCTCTGCTATAAATAGCACGTCTCTACCTTGCAACCCCCTTCGCCTTACGGCTCAGGGTTTAGTCTTCTTCGCGTTCGCTCGCCGCTACTGACGAAATGCATGTTTGTTTATTTTCCACCTGGTACTGAAATGTTTTACTTCCCAGGGTACGCTCTGTACCTCATCGCTAAGTGCGATATCTACATTTAGAATGTCAAATATCAAAATCCAAATGTCAAATCAAATCCAAAGTTTCAAATTTTGAACTTTGACATTGATTTGACATTTGAGCTTTGAAATTTGGATTTATCACACTCAATGATGAGATACAGTCACTAAATTTTATTTAGTGGGGTTTCCCCATTCGGACATCTTCGGATCAAAGGTTGCTCGGCACCTCCCCGAAGCGTATCGCCGCCACGCCGCGTCCTTCATCGCTTTTTCTAGCCAAGGCATCCACCATACGCCCTTATTTCCTATTAGGAAATTTACACACCGCCGATTCCTCATCAAAGAGGAATCGTCCTGCGAAGCTCTGAACCGCGAAGCGGTGAAGAGCGAAGCGGGATTGTGTATTGCTCACACTATTTGCCTACAAGACAAAATAGTATGAACGCTTCATTACCTTGCATCACTTCCGCGTATGTTCGACCCGAATATACACAGAACCTCACCTATCATGTACTACATGATAGAAAGAGACTTTTACTTTTTTGGATATGAGATTGTCAAATTTCAATCGTCCCGAAACCCTACTTCGTCCCGATGCAAATCGGGACTACGAAGGGCTATGAAAAAACCGCTTTGTTAAGCGGCTACAGGTCATACTCCAACAAAGGGGTATGGCTATGGCCGCTTTGATTGGTGGTTATTCATAAATATCATTCAGTAGTGCAAGTATACTGATAGCCGTATATAAGTCAATAGTGTGAATAACTAGGCGAGACTTGCTATAATGCCCCTATGATTTCTTCGCTGAATGGAACCATCAATCATCTCGATAGCCGCTTCATTATTGTAGAAGTGAGCGGCATCGGCTACAAGGTTTTCGTGACCGCCGATACCCTCCACTCCCTCAAAGTTGGCGCTCAAATCAAGATACATACTTATCTGGCTGTCCGCGAGGACGCTCTCGATCTATATGGATTCAACAATATCCAAGAAAAAAATCTGTTTGAATTGCTTATAAGCATTTCCGGGATCGGCCCCAAGGGCGCCTTGAATATTCTCTCAGCTGTTTCCGGCGATGCGTTGATCAACGCTATTCGAAGCGGATCAACCGCGCACCTGGTCAAGGTTTCCGGAATTGGCAGGAAGACGGCCGAGAAAATCGTACTCGAATTAAAAGATAAACTTGGTGCTTTGGTCGGCAATGAAGAGATGTCCGTCGGCATGTCGGGCGATCTTGATGTCATTGAAGCCCTGAAAGCCCTTGGCTATGACGCCAATGAAGCGCGGGATTCATTAAAGAAAATTGACAAGAATATTTCCGACACGGCCCAAAAGATCAAAGCGGCTTTGAAGGTGTTGAACTGATATTTCAAAATCGAACATTTGAATACGTAGAGACGAGGCATTGCCTCGTCTCTACAGGACCTCAATAAAGCAGGTCCTCGTCTTGTTAGCCACACTTGCCTTGAACGATGTAGAGACGCGATTAATCGCGTCTATACCTTCCGATCATTTTTTTAAATTCATCAAAGCTCTCGATGACCTCATCAAAGTTTTTTGAATCGTAACCAGCCTCATGTGTGAAATAGACGACAAAGCCGTTGACCAAATCCAATAGCCAGTAATCGCTTTGGCCGTTGTTTCCCAAGCAATAATATTTCTTAGGGTTGAATACTGGCCATTGATCTGGATTGTCATTATATGATTCCAGCCACATTTCCTCTCCGGGCATTGGAATGAACGTCGAACCATTTATTTCTTTGTGACCTTTTAGTGAAGCGGCCCATTTCTTTATTTCATCCAGCGGAATCTCAGTCAGTTTGATCTTTTTCCTTCCCGAACTTTTAATCGTAGTCGGGGTGCTTTCAGCCAGCAAATCATGTAATCGTTTGATCGTGTCGTGCATGGGATCTTTCTTCCGTGATTCATCAGTTCTGGGGTGATCAAATAGTAGCCGCCAGGAAATGCCGGAAAAGCGTTGCCTGGAAAGAGCCCCGGCCAGTTCCAAACTGATGATTGTCGCATCTCCATAATTCACAGGTCTGAATAGATCACGCTTCGGATCATCTATGAAAACAAGTTTTTTGATTTCTTTGACTTTGGTTTTCACAATATTACTCATCCGCGCTCCTGAAGCCTTCGGATCGAGGCAATCCGGTAAATTAAGCAAATGGACAATATAATAAGTCAGACCGAAATCTTTCGTTCCTTCCTTGAGCCTGACTGGCAGGAATTCAATATCGCCCGTGACCAATTCTTGCAATGAGTTTTTCAGACGTTCCGAAATGATCAGTTGTTTGTATATATTTATGAGACTGTCGGCAAAAACCGGCTTTTTCGGATCGCCGTCGATAACTTCACAATAAGCGCCATTTGGCCACTTCTTCAAAAGCGGTTCGCCAAGCCTTAATTCTGAATCTTTGAAATCGCCCAGACCGGAAATAGTGTCGACAACATAAGACCGCGGGATTGTCTTATCAAACCAGATGACATATTTATAGTTGATTTCTTTCATGAATGTTCTGCTTAGCAAATGACTCGTGGTTCATAATACAAACAGTACGATTGTAAGGCAATGATGTTGCAGGTAAACTATTGTAGATATTTCATAGAAAAAAGCACCCCGATGTCCATCGGAGCGCTTTTTTCTAATTACTAATTACTGATTACTATTCTCCTATCCCATGCATGCCCTTCTCGATCAGCCTCTGGGCGACTTCCTTGCCGCCAAGGCCGAAAGCCAAACCGATAGCCAGAGCGCCACCGGCGAAGACAGCTGTGATGACGGTCTGGATGATCGCTGAAGCGACTCCGAGATTGAAGAGAGCAGTAAGAACGGCGAAGATCCAGATAGCCCAGCGGGTGACTTTGCCGAGCATGACGGCCGAAGAGATGTTGGCCGCCTTGGAGCTGGCGATGACGATCTTCTCCATGGCTTGGGCGACGATGATCGCCACCATGAGGATCAGAACCGCGACGATGACCTGAGGCAGATAATTGACGACTTCATTGAGGAATTCGGTGACTCTTGTAAGCCCGAGGACGTCGAATGAAGCGATCAGGAATACAACTATGATAAACCATTTGACCAAAGCTCCGACGAAGAGGCCGGAATTGAGGTTATGGCCGGCGCGCTTGATGACCTCCTCCAAGCCAGCGCTTTTCAAGGCTTCGTCAACCTTGAGGGCCTTGAAGAGATGCTCGACGAGCTTCTCGATGAGGACGGCCAAGATCCAGCCGATCGCGAAGATGATAATCGCAATGATCAGGTTCGGCACGAAGGCCGACACACCCAACCAGACATTTTGGAGCGTTTGAGTAAATACGTCGCCCCATGTGTTAATGTACGTCATAGTTATATTTGACTGATAATTATTCCAATAATGAAGTAATTATAACACGGAACCGCCCTGACAAGCGCGGCCTGTGGATAGGAAAGCTCTATTGCGGCTCAATGCCGAGCCTGTCCAAAAGAGTGATATGAGGATAATCGAGAATATCCCTTACTAGTCGGTCGTGAATACCGAAACGATATTCAAAATCCTGAGTTTCAAATGCTGAATAAGCGATCTCTTTGCCGATTTCCGATTCGATAACCTTGATGACCGATTCTATCTTGGTCAAATTTAACTCATCGCCCACGACCAAGAGATCCACCCGCGAGTCCCAATTCTGGATAAAAACGCCGGAGGCGACGAAGAGCTTAATCTTGCCGGCATTAGTAAATCGTTTAGCTAATGACTCATCGGCTCTCAAACTTGTCACTGTGAGAAGATTCTTGAGTGGATCGAGATATGGGAATTTGGCGTTCAGAATGTAGCCTTCGCCTTCGAGCTTCTTTATAAGAACTTTCTTTTTGCGCTCGATCTGGATTTCCTTGGAGACATGGCGTTTCTTCACGATATCGGCCTTTTCTAACAACCTGATTTCTGCTCTGACAGAAGAAGTCGGGCATTTGGTCCTTTCGACTATTTCAGCAAGCAAGAAAGCCGTCGCTTCGTTGAAGAGAAAAAGTCGCAAAAGCTTGACCTTGGTCTGGTTTCCGAAAATGGCGATGGGAGTGTCCATATATTTGATATTTACGGGATAGTATTGTAGCATAGGATCAAGGCCAAAGACAGAAAGCGGTTTGGTAGTTAGTTATTAGTAAATAGTTAATGGTAATCGCAACATGCGTCAACTATTAACCATAAACCATCAACTATTAACCAGATATGAGACTTTCCGAGGACTCTCCTCTTTTCGGCCTGTAAAGGTCGATTTTAGTAGTTGGTTGATGGTTAATAGTTAATGGTAATCGCAAAAGGTGCCAACCATTAACCATAAACCATCAACTATTAACCAGAACAACATGGCTCGCACAAAAACACAAAAGAAAGAGATTATGGATAAATTGGACAAGATCATGTCCGGCGCCAAATCGTTGGTCTTCGTCAATATCCACGGCCTCAAAGTCGCTGACGCGACGACCATGCGCCGGGCTTTGACCAAAAATAAAGTCGGTTTCTTCGTCGCCAAGAAATCACTGACCGAGAAAACTTTGGGAACCAAGAAATACGAGGGCTCAGCACCTACTCTCGTTGGAGAATTCGGCTTGGCTTATGGCACAGATCCGGTCGCTCCAGCCAGTGGAGTTTATGAATTCCAGAAGAAATTCAAGGACAACGTCACCATCATCGGCGGAGTCTTCGAGGACCGATACCAGAGCAAAGAGGAAATGACGGTCATCGCCTCGATTCCGCCTCTGCAGACTTTGTATGGTATGTTCGTGAATGTCATCAATTCGCCGATACAGGGGTTGGTGGTAGCGTTGAGCAGGATTGCAGAGAAGAAAGTTTAGTGCAAATTTCTAATTACTAATTTTTAATTTCTAAGAAATGACAAATGCAATAATGTCCCAATTGGACATTTGAGCATTGGTTATTTCTTACCCAGTAGGTGAATCTGCTGATTCAGAAATTAGGAATTAGAAATTAGAAATTGATCCAACATTACGCTGAATCATATTAAATTAATAATAATCAATATCATGGAAAATAATACTGTAGTTGAAATCCCAGCCAAATTCAAAACATTGGTCGAATCGATCGAAAAGCTCTCAGTCCTCGAATTGAATGAGCTTGTCAAATTATTGGAAAAGAAATTCGGCGTTTCCGCCGCCGTCACAGCCGTGGCCGCCCCAGCCGCCGGTGCCGCCGCCGGTGAGGAAAAGACGGCCTTCGCCGTCCACCTGGCTTCGTCAGGCGCCCAGAAGATCGCCGTCATCAAGGTCGTCAAGGAAGTCTTGGCCCTTGGTCTCAAGGAAGCCAAGGACCTCGTTGACGCCGCTCCTTCCCTCCTCAAGGATGGCATGAAGAAGGATGAGGCCGAAGCCTTCAAGAAAGCCATTGAGACCGCCGGAGGCAAGGTTGAGTTGAAGTAATTCATTTGTATTTTGGTAAAAGAAAAACGCTCCGATGTTCATCGGAGCGTTTTTCTTATTAAGAAAACATCAAGCATTGTCATTTCCGCCTTCGCGGGAATGACAGGCATCACTCATATTGGCTCACATAAAGCTCTATCAGATCCATAATCCTGGTCTTGTCGGTCTCAGCCAACTTTTTCAGCTTCATATGACTGACTCTCTCATACAACTTATCGGAGACCTTATGAGCCTTCATAATCTTCCCTTTCTTGATCAGGCCTTGAATCTTATCGATTCGGGAGATTATATTCTTGCCGCGAGAAAGTTTGCCGAAGGAATTTGAAATCGTGTCCCTCAATAGTTTGAAGTATTGTGCATCATCGATCTTCGTCTCGGGAGTGGCCTGAACATCGGGCGCGCCGTTGCCATCTATATCAATGCTCAAAATAGCTGTCGTCGAAGCTAATGGTCTGTCCGGAATCTTGCCACCAATGCCCGCCAAGACGGTCGTCGTCGCAATTGTGAGAGGCGTCACCGGCATATTGGCAAATTCGACCTTGCCGACCGATGAGCCATTATCAAACCTCTCGGCGTCGAAGGTGAATTCACCGATACCCGTCCCGTTCATGACAATCGTGTATTTTTCGCCTTTATCGTCGGGTAGATAGATCTGATATTCAGGATCCTCATCCGTTCCGCCCATATTATCAAATTCACTACCTGGAATGTTTGTTTCCGTGAAAGTGAACAGTCCGTCTTCAATTTCTTCGTCTGTATTCGTGGGCTTTGGAATGATCCCGGTATGCCGTCCTTGTGAATCATAGACATGAAGCTCGACGGGTGAATGAGTACTAACAACCAAAAATGAAGGCTCATGACTGTAATCCGGTTCACCGATCGTAATGCCAGGTATCTTTGATATTTCTTCAATCAGGGATTTCTGGTCGTCGGCAGGATTGTGGGTGATAATCTTGTCGATAGTCGCAGCTGTTGAAGAAGCGCCTAGGATATTGTCATGTGCGATTTTACTTTTTTCAGCCGAAGAAAGATCATCCAAATCTTCCGATATTACGGTTCCAGCATTGTAAGCGGCACTGGGCGCTACAACGACGCCATCGCCCATAATTGTTTTTATTTTCTCAACTACCGGTTCCTTAACGCAACCAGATTTGCTACAAGAGGTTTTTTCGTGATATTCAATACCCTTCGCCGTACCCCTATTCCAACCGATTATCGACCATCGTGTAATGGATGCTGGCCAGGAGAAAGGATCCAAAATTCCGTGAATCAGGTCAGCCGCCAACATAAGAGAATCATTACCGACTATTGGAAGAGAAACATCAGAAGATTTTGGAATGACACGGGCATTCTTGGAGTCGGCAATAAATGAAGCCTGATCTTCATAAGAAGAAATACTTTGAGAATACGCGCCGTTGTTAACAGAATTGATGGTCGTCGAGGCAAAGGCGATCGTCGGACCAAAAACTTTGGAGAAATATTCCCGCGAAGGCAATAGAGAATAAGCGCTGGCCATATTTTGGGCCAATCCTCTGGCCACAGACTTGGATAGAACCCAACCGCCGAGAATGTCCTGGCCATCACCGTGCAATAGACCCGCGATCGCTTCAGGCGTTCCGAGGTACGGAACAGCCACAGAAATGACCGAATCTATGAGATCAGCCTTACCCAAATCCGTTAATGTCTTTACTAGATATTTGGCCACCAAACCGCCGTTGCTGTGGGCGACAATTGAAACCTTGCCGGTCTTGGAGCGCGACGCCAAATCAGTGACTGTTTGGATCAGTGACTCGGTCGTCGTCGCCTTCTTTTCGCTCCCCGCAACCACTTCGGCTATGGGCTGACGCCAGTCATAGCCAAAGGCTTTCCACTCGCTGATCTGCCCGCTTCGCACCAGATCCTGGATATTGTTCATGAACTTACCGTAAATATCATAGAGTCCCATTGCTGAACCTATAGGCTGGCCGGAATATATCGTCTGGTCCGTGCTTGAGCCGTCGGCATTCAAGTACAATTTCTTGACATCGGCATTGCGGTTTGGCTCCCAAAGACGATTGGTCGTCGAACCGATGATCGACCCAATGACCGGCATTTTTTCATCCCTGTAAAGACGGGAGCCTTCAAGTCCCGGAATGAAAAGCACACTCGAGCAACAAACCGGCTTGTTTTCTAAAGGATCTTTTCTGAGCCATGGATCATAGTCAACCGAACCGATTATCGAATTCTGACCGGATAAGTTTGGGCCGCTTTCACTGCCCCACCAATTGTTTTGAGCCTGGATAATAGAAGAGTCGGCGTTTTTTATGGCGGCGCTGGTATTGTTCACAATATCTGAATTCGTAATCGTCACAATAGAGACAGTCGGGGGTGTCGAAACTTCCGCCAAAGAATTGTCCGAAAGGGCGTTTCCTATGCCGCCGATTCCGAATAGTTGATCGTCACCGCGGACCGGAAATATTCCTGGCGGAGCGGAGGATTCGATGAATACCCCGTATTTGTTGCCGGCAATGCGGCTATCAGAAATATTGATCGTGCTTGAGCGACCGCGAATGGCTTCGTACGTCGAACCACTGATGGTTGAATTGGACACTGAAGCCAAACCGTTGAATACGCTCACACCCTCCGGCAATCGGACTTCCGTGTAATCCATGGACATATCGCCGCCGGATATGGTTACTCCACCAAAACCGCTGAGCAATATCGGTTTCGACACATTCCCTTTCATGGTCAAAGAACCGTTGACGGTCATAAAGTTATAACCCTCAATGGTTGAACTGCCGATGACGGTCGTGCCAGGACCGATGACCAAGGATCTATCGGCCGGCACCCTTATCGGACTCTCTATAATATAAGGGCTGTTTTCGGCCGACCAGACAGCGCCTCGATCCAAATAGCCGTCGGTGATGATGGTCTCGGCGTGGACAACCCTCGAAAGACTCACCAAACACATAAGGCCGCTGGCTCCGGCCAAGAGAAGGATCTTTATCTTTGTTTTCCTCATATTTTTACCTCGGATTATTGATAATGCCTAAAGCATATCAAAGCCAGATAAAATCCTGATAAAATTTTGTTCAAGAAACGATAAAATCTTGTTCAAGAAACGATAAAATCTTGTTCAAATCCGGATAAAATCCTATTCCAACAAGTCATTTGGGGTAACAATATGCGTAACCGCCTGAGGATATGACTTCTGAAAACGCGTAAAGACCACATTAACATCGCCCCATTTGCATTCGTAAGCTGATATGTCAGTCCCCTTCTTCTCTATGACGTCAACTTCAAGACCTGTTCGTGTCCTCCAAAACATTATCTCCGGAGGAAAAATCGAGTTATTACTGCCCTCCTTGATGCGTTCGCCTACAAAATAGTTTTCAAAGATAAATCCCGCATCCTTACGATCATTTAAGGAAGTGTCAATGTCAATGATAGCGTTGCGTACGCCAACATCAAGAAAAAAAACTTTGAAGGCTTTTTTGAGCTCCGTCCTAGGATTGTTCGAAAATGAATGTACGACTCTGATGATAAAAGATTGCTCCAACAAACGCAGGTATTTTTGGACTACGGAACGGCTGACGCCCAGATGGGTCGCCAGTTCCGTCAACGAAACCAATGAACCGATCTGCAAAGCAAGTAATCTGACTAGATCCTCGAAGACGCGCGGATTTCTGATGGCTTCAAAGATAAAGACGTCTTTGTACAGATACTGAGTCGCGATGTTTTTGAGTATGATCTTTTTTTCCTCGACAGATGCCGCGGCGACAACCGCCGGATATGATCCAAATAACATAAGATTGCGCAAATCATCCATTGTGACCCGCCTGGATTTCTTGATCTCGTCAAGCGAAAGTGGCAGTAGGGTAAATTCAAAAATCCTCCCGGTCATCGGCTCGTTGATCTTGTTGGAAAGATCAAAAGAAGACGAGCCCGTCGCGATAATCTGAGTATCCGGATAGGTATCGTGAAAGACTTTCAAGACTGTGCCGATATCCTGAATGGTCTGCGCCTCGTCAAAGATGACGACTTTCTTGCCTTTAACCAAAGGTAACAATTGATCCGGCTTTCCGACAACAAAACGCTGTCTCACGTCGGCCAACTGACAATCCCAATAGGCGCCATCTTCCCCATAAGAATCAATGATCTTTTTCGCCATTGTGGTTTTGCCGGATTGTCGCGGCCCAAGAATGGCGACCATCTTACCTTTGAAGAGTGATTTCGAAATTTGCGCTTCAATTGTACGTTCAAATATAAGCATATTATCACCATTATAACAATTTGCTCTTTGAGAAGCAAATCGTCATTATCCTAAAAACTAGTCCCTACCTATTGACCGCCGAAGCCGCCCGATTCTGGGAATTGGTATAGATACCGACAACATAGAGCAGAGTAAAGCTGGCCGCCAATATGCAGACGAAGCCGGTGAAGAATTTGAAGAAATTGCGATCGAAAGGGTTGACCATGGTTATATTATAGCAAAAACCCCGCGAAGGGGGTTTTGCTTGTGCACTTTTCAATAATCGACCTGAGTTTCGATATATCAAATCTCTAGAAAAGCTCGTTTAATTTCGCCCGAGTCTTTGGCCCGACCTGTCCGTAACCTTCATCACCCTCTTTAGCGATATTGTATTTGACCTGGAATTTCTGAACAGCCTTCATAGTCAGACTGCCAAACAAATTTGTTTCATTCCCCGGAGAACCGGCACCCGCCGTGGCGATCCGTGTATCGGCGTCAGAATTCAATGCCGCCTGCAAATTCTTGACATCGTCTCCAGAAACGCCTTTGATCAGACGGCGATTGAATGATGCTATCATGATCGATGAAGGAATGGATGAGGCTGGAATCGAAGGTGTTGAGACCGCATAGGCTGTACAGGTATAGCCGACAGGACAACCTGAGGCCGGCAAGACTGATAACGGAGCTGTTACTGGAGCGACATAGTAACCCTCTCCTCCGCCGCCGCCGCTTCCCGCACTAGACGACCCGCTTGTACTTGGCGTCAGATCGGCGGTCAAGATTACGGAAGCTGTGCTTTGAGCAGTAGTCGCGGCCGGTCTATAACTATAATTGGCACTATTTGTATTATAACCAGTCTTCGCCGCCAACAAACTTGAACCTGTGTTGGATACAGGAATAGCACAATAATATACTCCTGTCACACCACTTTCTGAACAAGAGACGCTGTATGAATTTCCAGCAGTGACCGTTGCCTTAGAAAGAGCGGTACCCGCAGAATCAGTCGCTGTAACCTTCAAAGCATACGGTAAACCTACTATATGATAAGTTCCTTCGGTACCGCCAATGTCAACGGTGCGTTGCGTTGTTGTGGCCGAAGTCAAAACCAAAGAAACGCTTTTCGTCACATAACCATCAACTGAGACTGACAAAGTTCCACCAGTCGCGTCAGTTGACGAAGCTGCTATGTGCCATAAGCCATCACTGGCGCTATAAGCCTGATATAAAAGATCAAGGGCACCGGATACCGAGAATGGTGAACCGCTTATCGGCAAAATACTGCCATTCAATTCATTGAGGAATGAAGATGTATCTTTCAATTTCAGCATCGTTTCCAAACCCCTAGCCGTGCCGCTAACCGTTATGGCCGTGGTAGTAGCGTCATGATTTCCAAGAGTGATCAAGACCTGTGAAGTACTAGCTGTTGTGACACTCTGGAAGCCTGTATTGGTCGTCGAGGCAAAGAGATATCCTGGAGCATAGATATTGAGTATCCCGGCAGTTTCTGACGTATCAGCCCAATAAAGATTGGCCCCATCCGATGATGTTGTGGCATTGCCTCGATATGTCGCAGAAAGAGGGATGACGGATGCCGCCATCGGGTAGTTGGCTGTAACAACTTTCAAACCATATAGGAACGGACTTGTACTGTTGTAAACGGCGCCGGAACCACCAAAAGTAATATCTTTTTGCGTTGACGTTGAAGTAACAACATTAGCAATAGTATTGTTTATATATCCACTAGAAGTAGCCAAAAGCGTGCCTCCAGTATCTCCCGTTGACGAGGCCGCCAGATACCAAGCCGAACTAAGATAAGTCGAACTTGCTACCGTGATAGAACCAACCGGCGGTGTTGTTGAAGAAAAATGCAAATACCCCGACTGAGGCATAACATCGGTGTTATTTTCGCTGGTCATGGCCGTAACCTTGAGAGAATATTTTGTCCATACAGGCACGGCATTGCCGCCGGCTGTAGTCACATACGTTCCGCTATAGGTCGTTGTGGAGATATAACCGGTAGTCGTAGCGGTAATATGGAATGTATCCCCGCTTTTACAACTAATAGGAGAAAGTCCTAACGACAAAGTCGTTGATGCGAGCGTCACCGTCCCAGCGGCGGTCGTCACTCCGGCAACTGATGTTGTCGCATTACCGGTTGAACACCAGATAGAAAAACCCGTACCAGCAACCGGATAACCCAACTCGCTTTTTACGGTCATAATAAAGTCCCCTTCATTGGCAGCAAAAACAGCAGAAGGATCAACAATCACAAAAGCACCTACCATCAATAGAATAGGCAGGCTACCAAATATAATATTTTTTCTCATATATAATAAGAACCAATAAAATTCTCCATACGATAATCGGAGAAACACTAATAAAGAATACTCCCAACTAACAAAATTATACACCCGATCAAGGTGAATATGTTTGACAAAAGTGGATAACTCGGATACCACGACTATTCCAAGGCCGACTTTGTAACCTGCAAATTCAGATAATTTGAGGTTAAACCAGATGAGTTGACGATTCTTATACTATGTAAGCCCGCCGTGATAAAAGTCGGGACGGTAATAATGATTACCGTGCCATCGGAAGAAACGTACGATGAATTCCCAGATAATCCATAAGGTCCGTCAAAGCGCACCGACGAGGAATTGTCGAAACCAGAGCCATATATAACCACTGGTGTGCGATCATCATTCGGCACGGATGAAGGTACCGTCGAAATTATCGCTAGTGGTGGAGTAACCAAAGTAAACCAGCCGCTTAGCAGGTCTGAATCCGAAGCTCCTTTTGACTTCTGTTCTATTCGGATGCGATACGTGCCGGTGGCAATGTTTTGATAATTGTTGACTACCTGTGAAAAAATTTTTCCAGCCTGCCAGGAATAGCTCGTGCCACCAGATAAATCGCCGACAATAAAACCTGCTCCGGAGTCGTTAGGGGCTTCTAATATTAAACTATAGATATAATTGGGTACTGTATTCCAAGCAATTGAATATGATTTCCCGATTGTAAGCTCGCTTCCGGCTGACGGCAAAGTTACAGCGATATTGCTCGAATTAATAGGTGGTAAGACGGCCACCGAAGATGCGACGGAAGTTGAATTGATCACAGAAGCTACATTTGCCGCGCTATTTGTATTGCATGTCAGACTTTGTAATGCCTTCCTAGTAATCGGTCCAACTCGACCTGTTCCAGATATATTGTGCGCCGTCTGGAACTTTTTCACCGCGGACAAAGTTCCCGCGCCAAAATAACCGTTTGGTGTTGCTGTTAAATATCCCATAGAAACAAGATATCTCTGAAGATTTAATATTGAATAATCGACAGCAGAATCAGATAAGCCAAAAAATAAATCGTCTGAAAGATTTAGGCATTGATTTTGCAAACCGGCATAGACCTGAGCTTGCGCTAAAGCAGAGTCAGACGACAATAACACTCCGATAATTGCAACTACAATTGAAAGCCGAGGTGGCATTTTTATCATTGTTAAATAATAACATATTCCGGTTTGATTTGATTGGAATGCTTGCTCCACCGCTAATTTCGCGTAACAGTACTCGAGGCAACATAGCTATACACAACATTGGAAGCTCCGGCTATTGTTTTCGCCAGACTCGGAAAATCTTTGCCGCGGGTCATGACACAGAGAAAATACGGATGCTCAGGATAATAAATAATCCCGCAATCGTGGAGTTCACGGTTAACTATAATTCCATCCTCTGATTTAAGAGTATATTCACCGAATTTATGGGAAACAACAGTGCTAGTTGGTACTCCGGCAACCAAACCGTCCCTAAATGTTGTACCTGTCAGCAATTGGAGAACCTGGTCGGACATCGCTGTGGAAAGAAAGGTGGCATTATAAAGCGTTCTCCAAACAGCTGAGTAGGATCTTGGCGACATGAAATCCTTGTCGATCGACTCCGTAAACGGCAAACGTGACAGCTTGAATATCTCCCCGAACTCTTTATTTATGGCCGGATTGGAAAGAAGGGCATCATTGGCGCCGTTGTCAGAGAACATGACTGCGGCTTTTGTTAATTCTTGAATTGTATGCATACCTGATGTCAGATGGAATTCCGGTTGATAAT
Organism: uncultured bacterium; assembly: GCA_903842025.1. GTDB lineage: Bacteria > Patescibacteriota > Minisyncoccia > Phycocordibacterales > PALSA-1337 > C7867-002. The sequence continues at coordinate 14,152 of CAIMKX010000052.1, forward strand.
ATTGCAGACTCGTATCTCCAAGCGTATTTCCTGGAGAATATTTGATTTCTTCCGAAAGGGATACTTTACCACTTTCCGCTTGTTGAACAGTTGCCATGAGAGTTACCACCTTGAGCATGCTTCCTGGACGGTACTTGTCATTTTCCCCTATGCCTGTCCAATGGCCGGTATTCAGATCCCTGAAATATATGGAAATATCAGTGGCATTATTGACAGTTTTGGCTGAATTTATGTAACTATTCAGATCGGCAATTAAGTTCGTATATTGACCGGTATAGAGATCCTTGTTGGTAATCAGATAAAGCAGAGGATTTATGAAATGATACTGGGCTTCATTGGCTCTTATCTCAACCGGAGCCAGGTTTGTGACAGAAACAATAGATCTGTTTCGAACATAATAACCGGCTCCAAAACCTAATGCCAATATCGCTACAAACGCGATGATGATTTTTCGATTATAGCTCATCGCTAGATTATACGACATTTCTTTGGACTGGTATATACAAAAACCGCCCCGAGTTTCCTCAAGACGGTTTTTGTTGTTATCAACTTTTGAAAAGAAGACAACCAGACTCAAACAGTACCAACAAGACTAGTGAGTTACGGTCAAGTTGATCGTAGAAGTCTTCAAAGCATCCAAGCCGAATGTGATCGATGAGACACCGGTCATGCTCGTGCTTGTGATAGGAGTGACTGTTGAGTAGTAGATTGCGGCAGCCTTCTCTTGAACTGCGCCCGCAGCGGCGGTGTTTCCAAGGTCGCTGATGTTAGCAGTGATAGTGAAGGTTCGAGAAGTACCAGACGGTACAATCCAATCAGTCGTATTGTCTCCAGTATTGGTTCCTGAAGCGGAAACAGTACCAGTGAGAAGTGACGACGTAGCGACTGAACCCAATGTCGTAGTACCCATAGCCAACGAAGGAGTCTTGCTTACATAAAGATCCGTGTTACCCGCATTTAGGGTATAGATGAAATCCTGTGTAAAGGCAACGACACCTCCAGTAGAACCAGCAGCCTGGTTTACAGTACCCATCGAAAGGTTGGTCAGATTGACGCCATTCAATGTGAAGGTCTGATTGCTGCTAACGATAGTCGAAGCTGTGCTAACCGTAAGAGCGTTTGAGCTCGAGTCAATACCGGTTATATTGGCGGCAGCCGCAACTAGACTTGTGGAAGCCGAAACACCATTGACAGCTCCCGCAACCGTAACGTAGATCGACACTGGAACATAAGTGTTCGCAGGAAGAGCCAAGTTGAAGTTACTGAATGTAACAACCGAGGTACTAGCCGTCGGTGTAGCAACTGTTCCGCTGGTGAGCAAGGTGCTACCGGCTTTCAACTGGAAAGCGGAAAGCGAACCTCCAACTCCACCAGTAGCCGCTACTCCAGCAGCTGCTCCAACTTGAGCGTTAATGCTCAAGCCCTGCAATGTTGCATTAACATTCTGGGACTTGATCTTGTAGACACCCAAGAGAACATTCTGAGTCTGGGTATTACCAGAACTGGTCTGAATATTTCCTTGGCTCGGCGAAGAAGAATCAATGCTTACGAGAAGACTAGAGCCTTGCTGACCGCCGTAGGCAACGTACATAACTGTAGCCGCCAATGTTCCGGTAGTGCTAGTAAGGGTGACGCCGGTACCATCAGTGGCACGAACATCAGCTCTGGTAATAGCAATGCTTGTGGCAGACCTGTTGCTTGTAGCAAAAGTGCCATGCAAAACAGCTATCACTTTCGTGGTCTTAGGAATAACAAAGTTCATCGGAATAGAAAGACGATAATCGGTTCCGACGGTGATCTCAGAAAACATCGACTGGTTAAGGTTATCCACTTGAGCCAAAACCTTACCGCTTGTGTCGCGGACTGAGATTGAGGTCATGTAGAGCCATGGACGAACGTTGAAGTCAACTGAGGCTGACGTGACTTGCATATCGGAAGCTCCGGTCTGCAAAGCAAGAGAGCCAAGATCAACTTCCTGTCCATCATTGACAGCCGTACCGTTCCCAACATAAGAACCATTGGAAAGATCGATGGTACCGGCTACGCCAGGAGTGGTGACCTGACCTACCGTAACAGTAGTACCCGTTGTGCCAGGATTGGCTGTGCAGGTATAGCCTGGAGGACAAACAACAGCGACCGGAGTCGTGGTGTTAGCTGTGCAGGTGAAACCGGCTGGGCAAGTCGTAACACCGACGGAGGCTGCGCCACCACCGGCATTCAAAGCACCGCGAGTAAGAGGACCGACGAAACCTGTCGAAGGAATACCCTTGGAGGTCTGATAGGCTACAACTGCAGCCTTTGTCTGAGAACCAAAGTAACCCTTGGCTGTGGCACCGGACGAAATAGCCGGAATGCTAAAGCCGTTGGCTACGAGCCAGGTCTGAAGAGCAACAACGTCAGCACCAGTTGAACCAACGGTCAAGTTGGCGTTGAAGGTGTAACCCTGAGCTCCAGCGATCATAGCGAAAGCCAAAACGGCGACGCCAGATGCAAGAAGAACTTTTTTCATATGTATGATCTTAATAATTAACGCATCTTCTCCGTTTTAATAATAAGGATTGGAGAAATTAAAATGCGGTTTGTAAACTAACTAATAAATCCACTTCCTTTCACCTCGCGCTATCGACACGCAAAGCAAAAGGAGTTTGTGGCAAGCTAAAGAGAACATTTGACTATATTTTATTATTAATTTGTCAAAGTTCACTTGTCCTACGAAGCCCTTCGATAATCTCAGGACGAAGCAGGACTTCCCTAAGCAAACGCTTTGGGACGAATGGGCAAGAACTTTTGGCGCTTGCACACTCGTTGCAGAGCATTATAACGCTAAACCACTTAAAGGTGCAAAATCCCATGTGGATAACACTACTAGCACAAAAAACGCCTCAAATACACGCTCCTACAACTTTCACTTTTAACAAGGTAATATTAGGCTAAATGGCCAAGAAAGTCAATAATCGCCTAATCGCAAGGGACTAGTTTTTAGGGACTAGGGACTAGTGAATCGCACAAGTTGCGATTTACTAGTCCCTAACACCTAGTCCCTAGTCCCTTGCGCTTCTAGTCCCTAGTCCCTAAAAACTAGTCCCTATGCGTTTAGCGAATATCTGCTCCATCTCCTCTCTCCTTCTTTCTTGACCACGCCGCGAGCAACCAGATCGATGAGTTCACGCTGAATAGTCTTCTCACTGCAATCTTTGATGACTTTCGAGAAATCCTTGATGGTGAGATTTGACTGATTTTTGAGAGCGGCCAAAATAAGTTCTTGTCTCTGAGTTTTCTTTTCTTGAGTACTGACATGTCCCTGAATTGCACCGCCATCATTGGACAAATTACCGGAAGGATTCTGACCGCCAAATTGGCCTGATGCGCGAGGATAACTTCCGGTTTTGCGATTATTGCCGTCATTCCCGGTCCGAAAACCGGTCGCAAATAAATCCGGTGTCTTGAAAAACGATTCTGATAATACATAACCCGCATTTTCCGCGTTCTGGGCCAGGCGATCCCGAAGCAAGCCAACGACATTGTCGATCTCCCGAACGAGAAGTCGGTGATTCATTTCCGATATCAGATTGGAAATCCTGGCGACATTGAGCAATGAGAGCGTTTCCAGAGCCGCCGTAAATAAGGATTGGATGATGGCATTCTTATCGCCAGGCAATGAACAAGAGGCATTAAAAGACGAAGACAAAAGGTCAATGCCTCTGTCCCTGAGTTCCCATTTGATCGGTTCATCGTCCTTGAGAAGTCCGGATACTAGATAAAGGGCAGAAGTGATTTTTTCTGTCTTTTTGAAAATGTAGATCAAATAGTCCTCAGCTGAAAAGAATCCCAGAGATTTCCAGTTGATAGGATTGTTAAAAGACGGCTGGTTGTTTGTCTCTTTGTTGTCCATTATGGTAAATAGATGTCTTTGATAGAAAAATGTCTGTCTTTTATAAAAGTCATATAAATTACTGTCTTAGACATGTCCATTATGATTCAAAAAATATGGAAAAGCAAGCAGGTTATCGCAAGGGACTAGTTTTTAGGGACTAGGGACTAGTGAACCGCACAAGCTGCGATTCACTAGTCCCTAACACCTAGTCCCTAGTCCCTTGCGCTTCTAGTCCCTAGTCCCTAAAAACTAGTCCCTCACGTTATAAACATCACAAACCTCTATTTACAAATTTATTTTTTTAATAGCATCGTGATATGATTACCACATAATGGTCAAGAAAAAAGAACTCGACATCGCTGACAAGATCCGCTTCTGGGACGAGATGCGCGCAGAAACAGTTCAGGCGATATTATCCATAATCTCATTCCTTCTGGTCGTCCTGGCTTTGTTGGCGGCCTTCGGCAAGGCCGGCTGGATCGGCGACAAAGCTTATTTCGTCCTGTCAGAATTATTCGGTATCGGTTACTTCTTGATACCGATCATGTTTGCGATGCTAGGTATTACCTTGCTTCAAGGGCTCAAAAAGAAATTTGATATTTCCAAAGGCGTCGGAGCGCTTCTGTTCCTTGTCTCCGGCCTCGGCCTTATCCATGTCGGCTATGCAGGAGCTAGCGGCGTCATCGGCCGGTGGATTGCCTCTCCGCTTCTCAGATTGATGGACATCTGGGCAACTAGCGTGATCCTCCTGGCGATATTCGTCATTTCCATAGTCATGACATTCAATCTTTACTTTACCTTGGCTGATCTGGCTTTTTGGCGCCACGAAGATGACGAAAAGCTAGAAAACAAAAAAACCGGCAAGATGGATGCCAGCGAAGAGGCTCTCATTGACAAAGCCGTGGCCGGCGCCGACATCCCGATGCCGACAGGAAAAGCCGCCGAGCTAGCCAGAGCCGAAGCGACAAAAAATACCGTTAAACCGAAAAAGACCGGCTTGCTCGACTTCACCGATGCCGACGAAGCCAACTTTACTTCTTCGGTCGTTGTTCCACATTTATTGCCGTTTACGCCACCACCACTTTCCTTATTGGAAAAAGACCGCGGCAAACCGGAAACCGGAGACATCAAAGCCAACGCCAATATCATCAAGAGGACTTTGCAAAATTTCGGCATCACTGTAGAAATGGATGAGATCTCGATCGGCCCTTCCGTCACTCGCTACGCCTTGAAACCAGCTGAGGGCGTCAAACTTTCTAGGATCGTTGCTTTGAACAATGACCTATCTTTGGCTTTGGCGGCCCACCCGATCCGCATTGAAGCTCCCATTCCTGGGAAATCTTTGGTCGGAGTGGAAGTGCCCAATACCGCCAAAACCACCGTCGGTCTGGCTACTTTGCTTTCCTCCGCCGATTTTCAAGAATCAGAGAAGCCTCTTCTGGTCTCCCTCGGCAAAGATATCACCGGCCGCGCCCACTTCAGCAATGTCTCCAAAGCGCCACACATGCTTATCGCCGGAGCGACCGGATCCGGAAAGTCCGTGACCATTCACGCCCTGATCACTTCCCTGCTCTACCGCAATTCTCCGGAAAATCTCAAGTTCATCATGGTTGATCCGAAAAGAGTCGAGCTCACGATGTACAATAAAATTCCTCATTTGCTTACGCCGGTCATCACCGATCCCAAGAAAGCCATTTTGGCTCTGAAGTGGGCCGCCAAGGAAATGAGCCGCCGCTACGATGTTTTGGAAAAGACCGCCTCGAGGGACATCGAGTCTTACCACAAGAACATCCTCGGACCGGCTTTGGACAAATGGAGACGCGAGAAATCCGAAGAGACCAAACTTCCGGAAACCATGCCTTTCATGGTCATCGTCATAGACGAATTGGCCGATATCATGCAAACCTATCCTAGAGAATTAGAATCAGCCGTCGTCCGGCTGGCCCAAATGAGCCGGGCGGTGGGAATCCATTTGATCATCTCCACGCAACGGCCAAGCGTCAACGTTATTACCGGACTCATCAAAGCCAACATTCCGACTAGGGTGGCCCTGCAGGTGGCGTCACAAATAGATTCACGGACAATCCTCGATCAACCGGGCGCCGAGAAGCTCCTAGGCGCCGGAGACATGCTCTATCTCGGCGGTGAAATGTCCAAGCCGGTCAGATTGCAGTCGGCTTTCATCTCAGAATCAGAGGTCAAGCGCGTGGTCAAATTCCTGGTCGACCAATACAAAGACGAGATCATGAACGAGATCAACCTGACTCCGACCGAAGCCGGCGCCACGGCGGCATTTGACTCCATGACCGAAGGCAGTTCCTTGGACGATGACGATGACATGTACGAACCGGCTCGCGAGGCGGTCATGAGCGCAAACAAAGCTTCAACTTCCTACATTCAGCGCAAACTTGGTATCGGTTACTCGAGAGCGGCCAAGCTCATGGATATGCTCGAAGAGCACGGTGTCATCGGTCCGGCCAATGGTTCGAAGCCTCGGGAGGTCATCGGTGTCGGAACAGGGATCGAACAAGCTACTGAGATCATCATGCCGCCGGATGCGTCCGAAAGCGAAGCGGAGGCGGTTTAACTTTGCATTTTGCACTTTGCACTGTAAACTTGCCCCATGACCCGCACGACTCTTATCCGTTACATCAAATTCTTGGGCGTCTTTGCCTTCGCGGGACTTATCATCGCTTTCGCGATCTCCCGAAGCTTGAACTATGTCCGCGGACCGGAAATAGAAATTTTTTGGCCCGAGAATGGCACAACCGCCACAACTTCAACGATTACCATGAACGGGCAGGTCTTGCGCGTAAATAAACTTTTCCTGAACGGCGACATGATAGCCACAGATGAAAATGGACTCTGGAAAAAAACTCTTATTATCTTCCCCGGATTGAATAAAATCACCATTTTGGCAGAGGATCAGTTTGGCAGAGAGATCAGGAAAGAGCTAGATATTGTGGGAAGCGAAGCCCCGCAAATTTCTAATTAAGTAAATAGGAATCATTTACTTGTCATTCCCGCGAAAGCGCCCAGTAGGTCATTTTGCTAAATGAGGAATCCAGTGTTGAATGACAAAGCCCAAAATCCAAATTTTGACATTTGAGCTTTGGATTTGATTGGAAATTTGTCATTTGGATTTTGTCATTAGTAACATCCTGGATTCCTCATTTAGCAAAATGACCTACTGGGCGCTTTCGCGGGAATGACAAAAAAGCACTTCCCAACTTTATCCTACGTGATATCATACGTCCATAACCTGCCGTTATCAGAATTAATTCCCATACAAAAATGTCATTCAAGAAAAACAAAACCAAGGAAGAAAAAATTAAAGATCAGATAGAAGAGACTGATGAACAGGTCGCTACGCCAAAGACCGTCTCATCAGAAGGCAAATCCGGTCGCCAATCCGGCATCAACGATGCTCTAGACGCCATCAGAGCCAAGTTTGGTGAAGATTCCATCATGAAGCTCGGCGAGAAGCCCAAAGTCAACGTTAACGCCATTCCAACAGGCTCCCTAGGATTGGATTGGGCTCTCGGCATCGGCGGTGTCCCCCGTGGACGCATCATAGAAATTTTTGGCCCAGAATCATCCGGCAAAACGACTCTTGCCTTGCACATCGTCGCTGAAGCCCAGAAGCTCGGCGGTGTTTGTGCTTATATTGACGCCGAACACGCCATGGATCCGGAATATTCCAAGAAGTTGGGAGTCAAGATCGATGATCTTCTCATTTCCCAACCTGACACAGGCGAGCAAGCACTTGAAATAGTCGATAGTTTAATTAGAACAAACAAGATGGACGTAGTTGTTATCGACTCAGTAGCCGCACTTACACCAAGAGCCGAAATCGAAGGAGACATGGGCGCTTATCATGTCGGTACTCAAGCCAGATTAATGTCACAGGCACTTAGAAAATTAACTGCTATTGTGGCCAGATCTAAGGCAACCGTCATCTTCATCAACCAGATCCGCATGCAGATCGGTGTCATGTTCGGTAATCCTGAGACTACCCCAGGCGGCAAAGCATTGAAATTCTACGCCTCCGTCCGTCTCGACATCCGCCGCATCGCGCAAATAAAAAAAGGTGAAGAAATCATGGGCGGCCGCATTCGAGTGAAAGTTGTCAAGAATAAAGTCGCTGCTCCATTCAAGCAAACTGAGTTCGACCTCATGTACAACGAAGGTATTTCCCAGGAAGGTGAAATTATTGCCCTCGGCGAGAAATTCGAACTTCTCCAAAAAAGCGGATCCTCATATTCATTTGGTGAAACTAAATTGGGCCGAGGCTACGATGCAACCAGACAATTCCTCAGAGAAAATCCGACTGTTAAAGAAGAAATTTTGGGCAAGATCAGGGCGAAGTTGAACGAGCAGTAAATTTCAGTTCGTTTATTAACTTAACTTGTAAACATCATGAATAATGATATGATTTTTAGCATGGGAACTCGTACTTATGTGGCAAAAATTGAAGCTGCAGAAGAAGGGGGCTATATCGCCTATTTCCCCTCTTTGCCGGGTTGTATCACGGAAGGAGAAAGTCTTGAAGAAGTTATAGCAATGGCGAAAGATGCTCTGGCGGGCTATCTTGAGGCTAGAAAAGATTTGGGCTGGCCGATTCCGAAGGAAAAAAGATCAATAAGGAAATTTCCCAAGGGATTCACTCTGCCCCTAAGTGTCCAAGTCGCCTAAGTGACTTACTTACCTTCTCTTACTCCAAAGAAACTTATAAAAGCTTTGGAGAGATAGTATAATCAAACCGTCTACCATCTGTTAATTGAAGTGGTAGACGGTTTTGGGTTTATCATCACTTTCTCCCCAGTAACATTTCGGACACTCCCAGTATTCCGCATAGCCGTATGGCTTTGGATCCTTCTTGGCAACTTGCACTTCCTTATCTCCCCACATAACTGTTCTTGTACCAAAACTGCGAGCCCTAGCTTTTTCTTTTTCCGTTGAAAGTGGAACTTTCCCAAAATAATGCCCGCCTCTGTAAGATCGGTCATTGTAAAGAATCACATCCATATGTTTGGCACAAATGGAACAGTCTTTATGCATATGTTCTTTGATGACTTTCTTTGACATAGCCATAATTTTATCAATAGCAAATGTTTCGTCAACCTATTTTGGAAAATAAAACCAGCTGTCAGAAACAACTGGTGAATCCTATCATTTATTTGGTAGTCTTTTCTCTGTAGAAAACATAGTCAGTATTACAATTATTTGGACCTAAATCAACTTCAAAACCCAAGACCTCGAACTTTCCACTGTATTGAATGTTGTCCAGTTTGTCACGGGAATGATCTTTTTCGCCATGAATATACAGATTTGATTGTGAACTGTATGTGTATAAGCGGATATCATTACCGGGCCCTCGCCATGACATATCGTAAACAATTACTGCTTCATAATATATGGCGGTTGTATTGCTTCGTTTCAGCTTTATTGAAACAACATTATATTTTCCACTATTTAGGAATGACCCGACTTCACCCATAACATTACTATCATCATCTTTTGGTTTTATAATGCGAGTACAAAAATTGCTACTATTCATAGACTGTTCTGGATATTGCAGAATAGTATTTATGTAGCAATCATCATCATTGAAACTGCATGAGCAAAAAACGATAATAACCGGGGCAAACAACACTACTAGTTTGAGTTTCACAAAACCTCCTCTTTTGAGATTTGAAATGTACAATCGAATCACCATGATTCGATTAGTTTTTCTGATGCATTTATATCATGTTTGATTATGCTTTTCAAACTTTTAATAAATATGTCTATGATTGAAATACATATTTTCAGACCCAAAACACACCGCGCTTTTTTGCTTTTTCTCCCAAATCCTGTAAAATGGCTGAATGTCACTCTTAGAATACAACGAGGTAACCGAAAAGAAGTTTATCGTCCTTGAGGGCGCGCCTTACGAAGTCATCACTTCACATGTCTTCCGCAAGCAACAGCGCAAGCCGGTCAATGCCACCAAGCTCAAGAATCTGATGACTGGCAAGGTCACGGAGTATTCATTCCACCAGTCAGAGAAGATCGAGGAGGCTGAGATTGAGGAAAAAGAGGTCAAGTTCCTTTACACCAACCGCGGAGAATGGTGGTTCGCTGATCCGGAAAATCCAGCCGATAGGTTCAAGGTGCCGGAAGAGGTTGTTGGCCCGGCGGGAAAATTCCTCAAAGCCAATACGATCGTCGGCCAATATTCATTCAAGGAACAACCCATGGGCTTCAGAATGCCGATCACAGTCGACCTCAAGGTTACCGACGCTCCGCCAGCTGTTAAGGGCGATACCGTTACCGGCGGTTCGAAAACTATTACACTCGAGACTGGTGCCACCATCAACGCTCCCCTGTTCGTGAATGAGGGAGATGTGATCAGGGTCAATACGGAGACGGGTGAGTACAGAGAGAGGGTCAATAAATAAAAGAGATAAGAGGTAGGAGGTAAGAGTTAAGAAAAATCGCCAAATTCTGGCGATTTTTCTAATCTTACCTCTTACCTCCTAACTCTTACCTCTAACTCTATCTCGCCACATACGGTAGCAAGCCCATAAACCTTGCTCTCTTCACAGCCACTCCCAACTGCCTCTGATACTTGGCGGAAATGCCCGTACGATCACGGTTCTGGATGCGACCGTGCGGATTGAGGAATTTCTTCAAAATATCGATGTCTTTGTAATCGACGTACTTGATATTATGCTGGTTAAAATAACATTGTTTTTTCATATTTGTTTACGGTGAGTTTTTATCGAACCGTTTGGTTTATTGTAAGTTTAATTGTCTGTTGTAATCGAAGGATCGAACCCTTAGAACGGGATGTCTTCTGGATTTATCTCTTCGCTCGGATAATCGATCTTCTCGCCAGAACCGGTGGTTGGAGGTGTAGCATCACTTCCTTTAGCTGAATCTGCCTCTGGAGCCGAAGAAGGGCCTTTCTGAGAAGATGCTCCGCTAGCTTTCGGACCAAACTGGATATTGTCGGCGACAATGTCAGTTTTGTATTTCTTCTCGCCGTTGACTTCCCAAGAGCGGGTCTGAATGCGTCCTTCAACCAAAACCTGTTGGCCTTTCTTCAAATACTGTCCGGCCAATTCTCCAAGCTTGTTGAAAGCGGAAATGTTATGGAACTCGACTAACTCTTGCTTGGCGCCATCTTTGTCTTTGTACATCCTATTTGTCGCGACACCAAAACTGCAAACCTTGGAACCGGACGGCAGGGCTTTTAATTCCGGATCCCTGGTCAGATTCCCGATAATGAACGCTTTGTTTAAGTACATATATTTTTGGGGCATAGACCCCGCAATTATGCTAATAAAGAGTTAGGCTTCTCTGACCATATCATCGATGCTCTTGTCGACATCGGCGACGGAGAGCGGAGCAACCGGCTTGTCGGCCGGCTCAGCCGGAGTGATCGGTCTTGCAACCTCTTCGCTCGAGACCGTGGAACCGGTAACAGCCGGGGCATGCTTGCCCTGGTAGGTATTCTCCTTGACGGTCGTGATAAGGAGCATCCGGAGGACGGAAGGCAGAATGCTGACAGTCTTCTTGATGGACTCAACCGTACCGGTTCCGACTTCGAACTTGACCCAACCAAAGTAGGCCTCGTCGTATGATTCGTAGGAACCGGCGACGGTTTTGCGGCGGATCGTGTAAGCCAAATGCTGCCTGTGAGGCATCTCTTCGCTCACAATACTTGCACCGGCGCTGGTGATGATCTTCTTCACGTTTTCGGCCTCTTCTGGAACCTTTTCCTCCGGAATGGAAGAAACGATCAGATAACCTATCTCGTACACGCTATTCCTAACATCGATATCGTCATTCATAGTTGTTTTGCAGCCAGTGGCCCGTTTTATTGCGGGATCCCGATGGTCATCGGGAACTAACTGCGATTACTTGTAATAAATTGAGATTAACATGGAAATGACCATATCGCAAGCCTTTGTTTGGTAACCCCTCACACCCCTCGTAGGTAAGCCCCCATTTCACCCCTTTGTTTGTAGGACATTAGAACCGAGCAGAGTA
>CAIMKX010000053.1 GCA_903842025.1 uncultured bacterium
AACCCGAATCGCATATACTACCACTGTACTACACCCCGAATTGTGTTCACGCCGCGAAGCTTTGTAAAGCAAAGCGAAGTGGTGGGCACGAGAGGATTTGAACCTCCAAGGATTGCTCCATACGCTCCTGAAGCGTACGCGTATACCAGTTCCGCCACGTGCCCATTTCAAATTCAAAGCTTAAAAAGGCAAAACTCAAAACTATCACATGATCACTAGCACTACACACTATAAGATAATTTCAAATAAGAAGCAAAATAAAACGAGCCGCGCTGAGGAAGGCGCGGCCGCTTTGGCATATTGTGCCAGTCGTCATTTGTAGACGACGTACCTGAGAATCGCGAGGACCAAATGGACTCCTGCAATGAGAATGATCGCCCACTCGGTGATCATCGCCCAAGCCGGACTCATCCGCATTCCAAGGAAACGGACCTTGCCTTTTCCATCATCCTTGATCAGCCAAGAGTTGTGGCTCTCGGAATCTTCGATTAGAGATCTCTGATCCGCCAGCTCTAGCTGCAACGGAAAAGAAGAGCTATCTAACGTGCTAGTTTTCATATCTGAGCATATTATTACCACAATATGATTAATTACGCCAACGGCCATACGCCCCTAAATAACGGCACGGGATTATCCCCAACTTATCCACATACGTAAAAAGCCCCGGCTAGGCCGAGGCTTTTTACAAATAGCGCTCTCTATTTTGTTCCGTTCACCTGTGAGCAATTCAATTGATATTGCCCACATTTGTCCCCTATCTTCGGAGACTAAGCGCTCCCATTTATGGATGAAGAGCGATTTCCTGCCTTCTTTGAGGAAGACATCGACTATAAGTTGCAGACTTTCGTCTGAACGTTGTTTCTTTGAAATATTCCACGAGCAGCTTCCGCTACCCGTGCCTTGTTACGACTTACCCCCTGTCATCGATTTTGCCTTAGGCCCACACGAGGTGAGATTTCGGGCACCACCGACTCCCTTGGGTTGACGGGCGGTGAGTACAAGACTTGAGAACGTATTCACCGCAGTATAGCTGACCTGCGATTACTAGCGATTCCGGCTTCATGAGGTCGAGTTGCAGACCTCAATCCGAACTGGCGCATCCTTTATAAGGGTTTGCTCCGTCTTACGACATTGCGTCCCGTTGTAGATGCGATTGTAACACGTGTGCAGCCCAGGCCGTCAAAGGGCCATGCTGACTTGGCGTCATCCCCACCTTCCTCCCAGCCCGTTGCAAACTAAAAAGTCAAAGCTCAAAATTCAAAACTTGATCGCATCTGCTGCGATAGTTTTGAATTTTGCCTTTTGCATTTTTACTTTACATCGGGCTGGGCGGTCTCACCTGATACTTATAACAGGCAACAGGGGTTGCGTTCGTTACCCCACTGAAGGGAACAGTTCAAACCACGAACTGACGACAGCCATGCAGCACCTGTCCAGCCGCCTTTCGGCGATCCACGTTTCTGCGGATCTTCGTCTGGATTTCTAACCCTGGTAAGGTTCTTCGTTTAGCGTCGAATTGAACCACATGTTCCACCGCTTGTGCAAGTCCCCGTCTATTCCTTTGAGTTTCAACCTTGCGGCCGTACTACCCAGGCGGATCTCTTATCGTGTTAACTTAGCCTCGAAGAGGGTCGATACTCCTCAAAGCGAGAGATCATCGTTTAGGGCGTGGACTACTGGGGTATCTAATCCCATTCGCGACCCACGCTTTCGTGTTTCAGCGTCAGGAGCGGACCAGTCACTTGCCTTCGCTTTTGGTGTTCCCCATGATATCAACGCATTTCACCGCTACACCATGAGTTCCAGTGACCTCTTCCGTCCTCTAAGCAATGCCGTTTCCCATGCAGACTCTCGGTTGAGCCGAAAGATTTAACATAAGACTAACATCGCCGCCTACACACCCTTTACGCCCAATGATTCCGGATAACGCTCGAAGCACTCGTATTACCGCTGCTGCTGGCACGAGTTTAGCAACTTCTTATTCTCCAGGTACAATCAATAACTTTTTCCCTGGCAAAAGGAGTTTACATTCCGAAGAACTTCATCCTCCACGCGGCGTCGCTCCGTCAGACTTTCGTCCATTGCGGAAGATTCTCGACTGCAGCCACCCGTAGGTGTATGGGCCGTGTCTCAGTCCCATCGGTGGGGGTCACCCTCTCAGGTCCCCTAGGCGTCATCGCCTTGGTGAGCTTTTACCTCACCAACTAGCTGATACCGAACAGGCCGTTCACAGAGCGGATTGCTCCTTTACTCTTCGGCTTACGCCTCAGAGTCTATCGGGAATTACCTAACCTTTCGGCTAGCTATGCCCGACTCCACGGTACGTACCTGTTTATTACTACCTCGTCTGCCACTGACACATTGCTGTGCCCGTTAGACTTGCATGCCTTATCCACGCCGCCAGCGTTCATCCTGAGCTAGGATCAAACTCTTAACTATAAGCGAACGGAACAAAATAAAGAGTCGAATTTCGTTTAAAAAATTCGTATTATTATTTTATATTTCACTTAATCAATCCTCTGTCCTATGCTCATTTAGATCCAGTGAATAAAATGGATCAATTTGAATCATTGTTGAATATAACGAACTGTGCACATTAACTATATTCGCCTGCTCCGCTAAGAGCAAACGAAACCAATCCTCTGCGAGATCAGGTTAGCGATCTTGCCTAGAATTTAAATACATTCTCTTTATGTGACTTTCAAAGGACCAAACCTTGCTTTTCAAGGCGTGATAGCTATATTACAGGCCAGAAATTTAATGTCAAGGGGCTAATTGTACCCAACCACGAATATCTAATTCCTGCTAAAACCTATAGGTTTCCTAATCTCCTCTGTTTTCTCAGCTGGTTTCTCCACTGGCTTCTCTATCAGCTTATTCACCATCGAATAAATGGCGTTAATATGGCGGTTTTGAAGCCTCTGTTCCCTTTCCAAGTCCTCAATTTTCCCCGCCAACTCCTTATTTGAAGCCAATATTTCGCGGATTCGAATAAATGCCCGGACTACTAGGATGTTCATTTGGATTGCTCTTGAACTCTTTAGAACCGAGGCGAGCATGGCAACACCATGCTCCGTGAATGCGTAAGGAGGAAAACGTGGATCACGATGCTTCTGTGAACCGGTCACAAACTGTGACCGGTTCAATATCTCAGTTTCTGTCATGGTCAACTTAAACATAAAATCTTCAGGAAAACGACTAGTGTTTCTTTTGATAGCCTGATTCAAGGCTTTAGTCGTAATTTCAAATAATTCCGCCAAATCAACATCCAACATCACTTTTTGTCCACGGATCAAAAATATCCGCTGAGTAACGGATTCAATCGGAATTATTGAGGTTTCTGATTTCGATTCATTTGATTTCATGTGCGAGATTATACTCTTTTCTTCTTCCCCCACTTCTCTATAGTGACCAAAAGCGCAGATCCGATGAATATTGAAGAATATGTCCCAGCCGCGATACCGACAATAAGAGCCAGAGAGAAATGTTCGGTCGTTGAGCCACCGACGAAGTAAAGAACAATGAGGGCGATAAGAGTGGTCATGGAAGTGTTGATCGAGCGGATCATGGTCTGGCTGATGCTTTCCCCCACGACTTCCGGGAAAGGCTTGTTGGTCGAAGAAAGCCTGAGGTTTTCGCGGACTCGGTCGAAGACGACGATGGTGTCGTGGACGGAGAAGCCTAAGATAACCAAAAGCGCCGTGACGAAGAGGGTGTCGACTTCGTATCCGGAGAAATGTCCCAAAATAGAGAACAGGCCGGTCGGGATTATTACGTCATGAATGAGGGCAATGATGGCCACCAGACCGTATTTCCAGGAAGAAACCGGTTGGGAGACCTTTCTGAAGGCGAAGGTTATGAATAGGACTATGCCGAGAATGACCAGAATGACCGAGACGAAAGCCTTGCGCAAAGCTTCAGCACCAAGGATGGGACCGATCGAATCAAAGGTTTTCAGGATTCCCTGGTTCTGATATTCATTTGAAGTTTGAACCTGTCCGACCGGCTCGGTCACGACTGATGCCTGGATTGAAGTATCGGCAGGGGTTGTGGCTTGAATTGATGAAGTGCTTAACGTTGACGCTGTAAGATCGGAAGCACCGGTAGTATTCAGCGACAAAACCTCCGTAACCGTATTCTTTTCAGTTTGATCGATGGCCCTCATTCTGACAATAAAGGAATCCGAACCGACCGGACGGACCGAAGCCGCCGGATCAATGGCTGAAAGTGCGGCAATGACGTCGCTTTGAAGCGGACGGTTGTTGGGATATTGGATCTCAATAAGCGTGCCGCCAGTAAAATCGATTCCCGGCTTCAATCCCCAGACAGCCAAAGAAGTCAGCGAAACAGCAACCAAAACGATTGAGAAGTTGTAGAATATTTTTCTGTGTTTGATGACCCACATTTTAATTTATCCTGAATCCATTACTGATAAGAAACCTGCTCAATCTCGTGCTCTTCGACGGAGCGACCGCGTACAGGAACATCCTCGACGCCGTGATGGCGGTAAACATACTAACCAAGACGCCGATCACGAAGACTAGGGCAAAACCGGTCACAACTGATGAACTGCCAAATTTGTAGAGGATGAAACCGGTGATGATGCTGGAAATGTTTGAATCGCGGATGGAGAGCCAGGCTCGAGCGAAGCCTTCATGCATGGCATCCCAGGTGCCGCGGCCGCGGTTCAACTCTTCCTTCATGCGTTCGAAGATGAGAATGTTGGCGTCGACGGCCATACCGATAGTGATGATGAATCCGGCGATGCCTGCGGCGGTTAGAGTTACAGGTATTAGTTTAAATAAAGCCAGCATCAGGACAGAATAGACACCCAAAGCCACGACAGCGACCAAACCCGGCAGACGATACCAGATTACCAAGAATAGGGCGATGATAAGGAAAGAAATGAAACCGGCTTTGATGCCGCCGTTCACTGCCGCTTGGCCAAGCGATGGACCGATCGTTTGGGTTGAAATAAGGGAAATCGGCACTGGCAAAGCTCCGAAATTCAAGTTGCGGACCAAGGTTTGAGCCTGTTCAAGATCAAAGCCGCCGCTAATGACCGCCTGGCCATTAGGAATCTCCTCACGGACGGTCGGCGCTTCTATGAGATGATCATCCAGAAAAATGCCGACATAATCGCCCACATGGCTTTTGGTTATTTCGCTAAAAAGTTTGCGGCCGTCGCTATTGAAGGTTAAACCGACTTGAGGCGCGCCGGTGGTCTGGTCGAAGGTAAGAGAAGCCCGGCCGACCATAGTTCCGTTGAGCTGTGTCGGGGCAAAGAGAGCAAGGTAAGCTTCATTCTGAGTCGTGGTCGAAGTGAAAGTTGAAAGTTTGGCCTGGTAATCCTTCATCTGCGCGGCCGTGGCGATCCGAAAATCGAGCTTTGGCGTAGCGCCAATGGCGGCGGCGGCCTTGTCGGGATCGGAGACACCCGGCAATTCGACGATCAGCTTGTAGGCGCCTTCCTTGGAGCTCAAGGCCCCACCTTGCTCTGTCTGGACCAAAGACTCGCTGACGCCAAAGGTATTGACGCGCCTTTCGACATCATCGCGCAAGGCGGTCATTGAAGAAGCAATATCGGCCGGGTCCAGTTTGGAAACATCGGCATGGAAGACGAGGTGGCTACCGCCGGACAGGTCCAAACCGAGACGGAATGGATGCGAACTGCCGGCATCGTTCGAGATGTAAACCAAATATCCGATGGCGGCGGCGATTATGACCAGGAAAACGGCCCGAGCGCGATGTTTTAACATATTGGGCTATTATAGGGATTTTTTTAGATAATGCAATACTTAATCGCAAGGGACTAGGTGTTAGGGACTGGGGACTAGTGAATCGCACGAGCTGTGATTCACTAGTCCCTAAAAACTAGTCCCTAGTCCCTTGTGTTCTAAACTCCTTCTTTCGAAACAATCGACTTGATCGTCTGCAGGGCAATCTTCAAATCCAAAGTCAAAGATCTATTTTTAATATAATATAAATCGTAAGACAGCTTGTCCTTGGTATCCTCGACGGCCACGGCATGATGCGGATGGGCTTTGTGGTAAATTTGCGCCCAGCCCGAGAGACCGGGTTTGATCAGTTGGCGGACGTTGTAATACGGGATTTCTTTTTCGTAGATCGAAACAAGCGAAGGCAATTCCGGGCGCGGGCCAATAAGTGATTGGTCGCCTTTGATGACGCTCCATATCTGTGGTAATTCGTCAATTCTGGTAAATCGAATAAACCGGCCAACGCTGGTAACTTTAAGCGGTGTTTTGCCATTCTTGCCATAATCACCGCTGTCATTGGCGGTCATACTGCGAAACTTGATGATCTTGATCGGCTTATTGTTTTTACCCACCCGGTTCTGGACGATAAAAATGGACCCACCATCATCGAGTTTGATCGCGACATAGATGAACGGAAGGAGCGCGAGGAGGATGATCCCAATGAGAATGGAAGCCATGACATCCATGACCCTCTTTATGAGGTCATAGATCCTCCGACTACCCAGAGCCGTGCCGGAATTCTCCACCAGCCATTTTTGGCCGACCAGGGAAAGCGGCACCCGATCGAAGATCGATTCGTAAAGCTTGCCGGCATCGATGATCCTGACGCCGGAAAAAACCAACGAATACATGAAAGGAATGGCTGATTCGACATTGTGGTCATGAAGATCGGCGACGATCACGGCCGCGCCGTGGTTTCTGACTGAATCTCCGATGGCCTGAACAGTCTCAGTGACGGAATTTTTCGGCTGAATCCGCTCCTTGAAGATCAAACCGTAACTGATACTTCCGTTGACCTCTTTCAAAACATTCTCAATGTCTGGGCCTTTGCCTACGATGATAGCTGACTGCTTACGAGAAACGCTAAGAACCGGAAACATGATCAGGCGCCAGACAAAAAGCAGAATAGTCGAAATGATGAAATAAATGACCAAGTTGGCCTTTGGGGCGATGATGACCGGAGCCAAATAGAAGAAAACGACCCCAAGAACGGCGTTGACCAACTGAGCCTTCATGAGCAATCCTTGAATATGGCCGCGAATGAAAGTGGCCTGTTTGTCATAAAGTCCGGCGCTAAAATTGATCAGAACGAATACCACGAAAAGTATCGAAAAAGACGGCAAATGGTCGACGAGAAGAAGCTTTGACGGAATGGAACCATACCTGACCGTCAAGGCCAAAACCAAGGAAAAAGCGTAAATAATCAGGTCGCCGACCACCAAAACGGCTGTTCCTCTGGAATTTGCGATGCTTGTCATTGCAATACGATAACATTCTTTTAGGAGTTGTTCAAGGGTTGAGTCACAGGGACTAGTGAATCGCAGATTATGCGATTCACTAGTCCCTAAAAACTAGTCCCTTGCGATTCAACCCTCTTGGCTCTTTCATAATCCCGTGGTAACTTAATGGTTATGAAGATCCTGTATGTAATAACCAAGTCCAACTGGGGCGGAGCCCAAAGACACGTTTTTGACCTCGCCACTGCCATGAAAGCCAAAGATCACGATGTTTGGGTGGCTTTGGGTGGAGAGGGCCTGCTGAAACAGAAGCTGGAGCAAGCCGGAATATACACCTTTTCCATCGCCGATCTGGGCCGTGACATCAAACCGGGCAAGGACGCCGGCTCATTCAAGGAAATCTACTCGATCATCAGGAACAAACGACCGGATGTCATCCATCTCCATAGCCCAAAGGCTGCTGGACTCGGCTCATTAGCCGGTCGACTTTTGGGAGTTAAAACCATAATCACGACGGTTCATGGTTGGACTTTCAATGAAGACCGGCCAATCATTGAACTTCTTTTCATTCGATTGTTCTCCTGGCTGACTATGCTCCTGTCCCATATCACCATTGTTATTTCCGACAAAGAATACGCTCAGGCTCTTAGTTTTCCTTGGGTCAAAGACAAGCTCAAACTTATTCCCCTTGGACTCCGATCGCCGACTTACTATTCAATAGACGGAGCCGATCAGGCTTTGGCCAGGAACATCAGGATGGACCTGGGAGAATTCAACAAGAAAGTAATCATCGGGACCATCGCCGAGCTTCATCCCAATAAGGGCCTGAAATATTTGGTCGAAGCCATGTCCATGGTCTCCGAACAGCAACCCAATGCCATTTGCCTCATCGCCGGAACCGGTCAGGAGGAGGACAATCTCAAGAAGATGATCACAGAAAAGAAATTGGAACAAAAAGTCTTTTTGCTAGGCCACCTGGACAATGCTGCGGAATATTTGAAGGCTTTTACCGTTTTCGTCCTGCCGTCAATCAAGGAGGGTCTGCCTTACACGATACTGGAGGCCGGCCTGGCTTCCCTGCCGGTCGTCGCCACGACGGTCGGTGGTGTTCCGGAGATTATAGAAGACATGAAGTCCGGCATCCTCATCCAGGCCAGGAATTACCGAGAGCTGGCCCATGCCCTCTCCTTCATGATCGAACATCCCGAAGAGCGCAAGAAATACGGCAACGCCTTGAAAGAGCGCGTGGCTTCGAAGTATTCGTTGGACAAGATGTTGTGGATGGTGGAGAGTACGTACAACTAAAAAATCCCCCGCCCCTACGGGGCACCCCCTTTTTCAAAGGGGGATCTTCCAACATATAGCCAGTGTAATACATATCGCTATCGTTTAATTACTCTCTGAGTTGAAAATCAAACACAAAGAGTGATTAGAATCATGGCGATCCATATTAAAAAAGTGGTTCGATGGAGGATCCCCCTTTGGAAAAGGGGGTGCCCTGAGGCGTAAGCCGAAGGATGGGGGATTTTTTGTTCTCATTGCGGCCCCACAAACTCGTTCCTGACCGCGTCTTTGTGTACCGAGCGAGAATAGCGCCTCATGGCCATCAGGATTCCGAGAGCGGTGAATTCCGTGAGGATGTGCGTACCGCCAAAGCTCATGAGCGGCAAGGGCGTTCCGGTAACCGGTAGAAGGTGCATGTTCATGCCGACATTGATAAGAATGTGGACGATAAAATAAATGGCGACCCCGGCCCCGTAAAGTATCTCGAAATTGGTGGCGCCGTTCATGGCGTTCACTATTATGCGCCAGATCAAAATACCGTAAAGCGAGAATAGAATGACGATACCGACAAAGCCCCATTCTTCGGCATAGGCGGCAAAAATAAAGTCGGTCTGGTATTCCGGCAGGAATTTCAAACGCGACTGCGTACCATAGCCCACGCCTTTGCCCCAAAAACCGCCGGAGCCGACGGCAATCGTCGATTGGTAGGCGTTGTATCCAGCGCCATGGATATCGGCCAGCGGATTGATAAAATTGCGGATGCGGTCCTTTTGGTACTCTTTGAAGCCGAAGCTCCATAACAAAACAAAACTGGCCACAGCCACGAAGATCATGGCCAGCAGATGTTTCTTCGAGACTCCGGAAATGATGATCATACCGAGCCAGATCAAGGCAATGATCATCGCCGAACCGAGATCGGGATGGACCAGAACCAAAAGAAAAAGCGTAAAAGCGTAAAAGCCGGTCACCAGAATATGGCGGACGTTAGCGATCTCAATATGTCGGCGGGAAAAATATTTGGCCAAGAAGACTATGACGGCCAGTTTGGCGAAATCCGAGGGTTGGAAGGAAAAGAAACCGAAACTGAACCAGCTCTGGGCGCCATGAGAAACTTTGCCGAGAATGAACAACGTGGCCAAAAGAGCCGCCGCCAGAACGAAGATCGAGACCGAAAACCAGGTCGGACGCAACAGACGGGCATCGATCCGGCTTGTCGCGAAAAATATCAGCACGGAAAAAGCTATCACGTAGATCTGATGCGAGGCAAAAGAGCTGTCATCGGTGAAAGAGTGCATGGTTATCAAACCGGCCGCCAAGATCGGCACAAGCGCGAAAAAAAGCCACCAATCGATGCCATGGCGCTTGGCGTCGCTTTTTGAGGAAATAGAATAACCGGATCCGTCCATGGACCTATTCTGCCACAGGAAGGACTTCTATGGAAATGACCTGACCCTGTCTGCTCACCGACCAGGTGAATGGCGCGACAGTCGAACCCAGAGCCGGAATCTCATCAAGAATGGTTTTGGAGAAGCCTAGCGTATCACCATTCTTGTCATAGAGGACGGCGTAAATTGAAATATTGTCTATAGGTTTGGTGCCGGTGTTTTTGACCGTTACTGACAGGGACGAGTCGGTCGCGGAATCGGTGTAGTCCTTGCCGCCAATGCCCAATAACATCAGTGGATCGATCATGGTGTGCCAGTCCGGCAAAGCTGTAAAATCGAACAGTGCCCTTTCCGGCGTTCGCCCGCCAACCGAAACGGCTCCAATGAACGCCAAAGTGTTCCGATGGGGCGGCAAAGTGACCGTGCCGGTAAGATCGACGATCAGCATGCCTTGCTTGTCATACAATGCAATATGATATGGCACATCGCTGGCTTCGCCGGTCGTATTCGGGTTAATAATATAGGCGGCGACATTGTAGATTCCGGGCGCCACCTTCTCAAACCTCGTCCAGGCGACATTTGGACTTTGGAAGGCACTTTGACAAAGCCGTGAACATCGTCCACCACAATCTATGCCCTCTTCCCCGCCGTTCTGTTTGCCGTCAAAGCAGGTTGGCGCTTTGTAGAATGTCAAAAAAGAAGGAACGCCGAAGACAACCACTGCCAAAGCGATGAAGATTGCGCCGTAGATTAATTTTCTTTTTTGTGACCAATCCATGGGTTAGGTTGTAGGGGGTAGGTTTTAGGTTTTAGGGACTGGGAAATAGGGGTTACTGCTGACAATTTATTGACTTACTTTAGACTCTTCTAAAGCCTTATTATATTCTGATATTGCCTGATTCAGAGTTTGAGCGCTTTCATCTCTATTCCTAAAAGCGTTATTCATCGTCGTTATAAATAATGCGCCAGCGAGAATCGGGATCATTATCATTGCCACAATTCCTATGACCAGAAAAGCGACAAGCCACTTTTTGAATCCGGCGGTTGAGACATTTTGCAATCTGCTAACTTTAAGAGAATTGTAGAGCTTGTACATATACACTAGGAATATAGGCGTCAAAATGCCGCTCATGATAAGGTTAGAGACCATTGTCACGATCAAGCCGACTGTGCTCGCGGCGCCGACCATTCCAGCCAATAAACCGAAAATAAAACTGACAACAAAGCCCACGACAATAGCCGGAATTATAAGGAACAGAAGCCGACCAAATACCTCCAACCAACGGCCTTTGACGAGACTATAGCTTTCGGTTAATGCGGCAAAGCCTTTTTTATCGTCAATGATAAGAGCAAAGACATACATCGAAGTGAAACCACCGACAATGATCGCCGGTATGAAAAACAGAACAGCCGAGCCAAAGAACACCGGTATGGTTATGATAACCAGGAGAATAATCGACCAGAAATATTTGAAGCCGAATCTGTATTGCTCTTTGAAGTCAATCTTCGCTCCCGGATCTGCAAATAGACGCTGAATCGTATTGATCGCCGCGGGTTGCATGGCAATGCTAAAAATAATTCCAGCAATTATCAGGACAAACGCAACTAGCAGCAATATCGGATTTTTGCCTATTACGAATATCTGACCCAAATAAATAGCCGCCGATGGCGCGATCACGATCGGCACTAAGATTTTCCAGTTGGCCTTGAAGAATTTCCACGACGAGGAAAATAGGCTGACCGGACCTTCGAGCTGACCCGGAATTTGGCTTAAAACTGGCGCATTGTTAATGGCTGACTCTGGTTGCGGCACGATAGGGACATTTGGTTCCATAAAATTATTTTAATTTGATAAATCACAAGCAATTACCAGTATTATCGCATGAAAGATGACTGTTTGCATACCACAGGCGCTTTATGAGAGCAACCGTACGTGCCTTTCTGGTTTTGGTCGAGAATAGCGACCAGCCCGCACAACAAAAATAAAATAGTGCGGGCGCTCGCAGACCAAAACCAGAAAGGCACGTACTGTTGCTCTCAACAAAGAAAAAAACGCCCATTTTGAGCGTCTTTTCTACTGAATGTATTTGATTGAAATCATTGAACCTTGTGTTCTGGCGGCAAGCTACTTTCGCCCCGAAGGACTATCATCGCCGCAACTACGTTTAACTGCCGTGTTCGGAATGAGAACGGGTGTTGCCATAGCGCCAAACCACCAGAACACAAGGTTCAATTGTGGAGATAAGAGGTTAGAGATAAGAGTTAAGATAAACACAAATAAATTGTTTCTCTTAACTCTTACCTCCTAACTCTTAGCTCTTCGTTCATATCCAAAAGAAGTAAAAAAACAATGGGGTAATTCTTGCCCTACTTCTCCCGATGTCCATCGGGATTCGAAGGGCGAGCGCTGTGCAAAGTTCCTAATAGGATCGACGGATTAGTACGTCACGGCTGAACACCTTACGGTGCTTACACCTAACGCCTATCAACGTGATCATCTCTCACGGGTCTAAACGATACCTAATCTTGGGGCCGGCTTCGCGCTTATATGCTTTCAGCGCTTATCCGATCCAGACATAGCTGCCCTGCGGTGCCGTTGGCACGACAGCAGGTAGACCAGAGGTCTGTTCAACTCGGTCCTCTCGTACTAGAGTC
>CAIMKX010000054.1 GCA_903842025.1 uncultured bacterium
CGCCAACAAAAATGCGGGCGACACGGCAGGAGGGGTCAGGGGAGGAATGCCGTGTCGCCCTCCATCTGTGGTTTGCGATGGTGCGATTTGCGATGATTCTGAATTTTTCGCGAAATTGCGGAGGTTTTTACTTGAAGTTCGAACATTTTTCGCCGAGAATTCGCAGGTGTGATTTTTCCTTGAATGAAATGCGGAGTCGCTCCGCGATACTGTTTTCTTTTTGGTCACAATCTCAAAAAAATTGTGTCGGACGGCACGGCAGGAGGGGTTTGAGGGGAGGAATGCCGTGCCGTCCTCCGCTTTGTTTTTTGGGGCGGGGGCGGGGGAAAAGTATGGACAGTATCTGAATATTATAGTAATATCTAGTCAAATAATTTGGTTTTTACCTAATCCCATGAAGCTTATTAGTGTAACAATAAAAAACTACAGAAGCATAGAAGAAGAGCTTTTTACTATCGAGGAAAAAGATGGTAGTCACACGTTTACCTTGATTGGTATAAACGAATCTGGAAAAAGCAGTTTTCTTAAGGCTATATCCCTTGTTGATGACGGAGACGTTTTGTTTTCCAAGGATTTTCACGATGCCAAGAAAGCAATAGAAATTTACCTGACTTACAAACTTGAGCCAAGCGACGAAAAAGAACTAAATCAAGCTTTGACTGACAAGGGCTTCGATAAGGAGTTAATCTCCAAGATAGCTGTAAGTAAGGTCGATGTTTGCGTCACTTTTGATCCAGCCGATAAGCCGCAAAAAAGACTTTTTGACAGGATATATTTTAGAAACAATCTGATCAAGGATTATACTCTTAATGGAACCACGCTAGCAAAGAAAAATCCAGAGCAGGTACAGGAAGACCTTGATCTTGGAAAATATTTTGAGGCAAACTTTGTCCAATATTTCTGGAAAATATCTCATCGCATAACATTCTGGAAATCAGATGGAAAATATCTTATAAATGACCAGATTAATCTTGAAACGTTCATTGCAAAACCGGAGGAGGTGTCTATTCCTCTGTTAAACTGTTTCAGACTTGCGGGTATTGAGGATATCGCTGCAGAAATAAATAAAATAAAAGCTAATCCTGCTGAAATCAATAATCTACAAGAAAAATTAGGTGATAAAGTCACGGCTCATGTCAGAAAAGTCTGGCCAGACCATCCTGTCAAGATCAGATTTCAGATAAATAACATGTTGCTGTCGTTTCTTGTTGAGGACGACGACGTAAAATATAGCTCGAAAACTACCGATCAAAGAAGTGACGGATTTAAGCAGTTTATCTCCTTTTTGCTTACGGTATCAGCTGAAAATGCTAACAATGAACTCACATATTCATTATTGTTATTGGATGAGCCAGAGACTCATTTACATCCGCAGGCCCAAGAGTGTCTGAAAGACGAATTGATTAAAATAAGCAAGAACAAAGAAAATAACATCGTATTCTTCGCAACCCACTCGAATTATATGATCGACAAAAATCTTCTTGACCGTTGTTATCGGGTATATAAAGAGAAAAATAAAGTCACTAAAATCGAAAAAATCGAGGGAAAGAAAATCTCATATTCAGAGGTTAACTATGAAATTTTCGGTATTCCATCAAATGATTACCATAATGAACTGTATGGATTTCTTGAAGATACTGACAAGTCAAAACTTGATGGTCTGCCCACGGTTAAAAAATAGTATAACGACAAGACAAAGGCAACTGACGATGTTTCATTAGCGAAATATATCAGACATTCGATTCATCACCCAGAAAATTCCAAGAATCCAAAATTTACAAACAAAGAACTAGCAGACTCCATTAAGGCTCTTAGAAAGTTGAAGTATCCGAATAAGAAGTAGTATTTTGACTAGGTGGTCGATAACCTAGTGGCACTTCAATAATGCCATTATGAATGCTATTATTCAGACTATATATTATGTCCGAAAAAGATCAACAAAGAGAAATATTAGACTTGAAAGCTGAACTAAGACGGCTCAAGAAAAACTACCTCGGGCTAGTCTTTGAAGACAAGCCGGAAGATATTGTGATTCAATGCCAGCAAAATGTTCCTGTTCTGAAGGAAGTTAAAGCAAAGCGTGTAGTTAATGATGACAAGTTGCCGAGTAACTTGCTCATAGAGGGTGATAATTATCATGCTCTTTGTGTTCTCAACTATACCCATAAGAAAAATATCGACCTTATCTATATTGATCCACCATATAATACCGGAGCAAAGAATTGGAAATATAACAACGATTATGTAGACAAAGAAGACGAGTACCGACACAGCAAATGGCTCTCACTCATGCGTCACCGTCTCAATCTCGCAAAAGAGCTTCTGAAAGATGACGGCGTATTGATCTGCGCGATCGATGAAAACGAACAGGCTCACCTCGGCGTCCTCATCGAGTCTATTTTTCCAGCTCACGAACAGCATACGATAACGATTGTCCATAATCCAAAGGGTGTGCAAGGAAATAATTTTTCATATTCTCACGAATACGCAATCTTTGTTGTTCCAAAAGACAAGAAAATAATTGGCGACCGCTCTCTGACTGAGGAAGAGATGTATATTTCAAATTTAAGAAATTGGGGTAATGAATCGGAACGAACTGACGCAAAGAATTGTTTCTATCCGATAATTATTTCGAATGGGGAAATCGTCGGCTTTGGCGATGTTGCTCCGGATAAACTGCACCCGAAATCAGCGAACGAAAAGCAAAAAGATAAAAGCATTTATGTCTGGCCAATCGATGAAAAAGGCGTTGAAAGGAAATGGCGTTATGCACGCCAAAGTGTTGAGGAGATCAAGGATATTCTTCAGGTTAAAGAATCTCGAAATGGTCTCATTCAGATTATGATTGCCAAGGATTACGGTACTTACAAAACAGTTTGGTTTGATAAAAAATACGATGCCAGCGAATATGGCACGAAGCTTCTTCGTGAGATAATTCCCAATTGCGATTTCAATTTTCCAAAATCTCTCTATACTGTCTATGACTGTTTGTTCGCGGTTATCGGCAATCGTCCCCGAGCAAATGTCCTCGATTTCTTCGCCGGCTCAGGCACAACTGGTCATGCCGTGCTTGAAATGAATAAGGCGGATGGCGGCGAGCGGAAATTCATCCTTTGCACGAATAACGAAAACAACAATGATAATGGTACTGGTGGTATCGCCGAAAGTGTCTGCTATCCGAGAATTAAAAAAGTCATTGAAGGCTATAAAGACAAGAAGAATGAAAAAGTCGCAGGACTTGGCGGAAATCTTTTCTACTACAAGACCGATTTGGTGAATATTGATAAAATCCAAAAGATTCCCGATGAAGCGAAGATTCATGTCACATATCAAGCGGGAGAAATGATAGCGGTACGCGAGGATACTCCGAACGAAGTCGAGAAAAATGAATGGTGGCAGATTTTTGAGGGGAAAGGAAAAATGACGGCCATCTATTTCAAAGAGGACAAATCAAAACTTGGTGAATTGATAAGCAAATTAGAAAAGAGAGGTATGCCTGTCGCACTATATATTTTCAGTTGGGGCAAGAATGAATACAATGGCGAGTATTCTTCCGCCAATATCCGAGTCGAAGATATTCCCGAACCGATCCTTGAGGTGTATAAGGAGATAAATCGCCTATAAAAACATGCTTGCATTAAAACCATTCCAAGAAGTGGCAGTATCGAAGCTCAAAAACGAGTTTCTTTCACTATGGAAATTGCCGAATCAGAATATTCCACTTGTCTTCAAATCACCTACCGGATCTGGTAAGACAATCATAGTTGCGCAATTTTTACGAGACATTGTGAGCGACCCTCGCTTCGACGGTAATGATGTAGCTTTTGTGTGGTTCTCATTCAGTGAGGACTCATACGAACAGAGCAAAAAGAAACTCTTCGAATACTACGGAGGAGCGTCAGAACTTGACCTGCTCGACCTAAATGACCTTTCCCGCGGAAAGCTAAACAAAAACAATGTCTTTTTTATAAACTGGCAGAAGATCAAAGGTAAGTCAAAAGATAGCCGAAAATTACGCCGTGAAAACGAGCAGGGACTCACCTTCGATAATCTCATCAACGAAACTCATGAAGATGGAAGAAAGATCGTCGTCATAATTGACGAGGAACATATCGGTTCGGATACGGAGCTTGCGCTTGAAGTTGTAGATGGACTTATAAAACCCAAAATAACACTTCGCGTTTCCGCCACTCCTAAATATATACCCACGCGTGCCGACACCGCCGGATTCGTCGAAGTGAAAAGAACTGAAGTTGTCGAAGCAGGTTTGATCAAGGAGAAGATCATCTTTCAAACTGAAGAAGATTTAGGGCAGAAGACGCTCAAGAAGCTCGACCAAGACGATATGCTTCTGGAACTCGCCTACAATAAACGGAAGGAGTTAGTTGCGCTGTATAAAGAAATCGGCGCTGAAGTAAATCCCCTCGTTCTTATACAGCTACCGAACGATGATCAGGCAACGACAGAGACTAATAACGGAACGACGAAACAGTCGATAGTCCTGGAGTATCTCAAACATAAAGGAGTCAAAGAAGCCGAGATTGCCGTCTGGCTTTCGAAAGAGAAGGAGAATCTGGAGGACCTTGAGAAGAACAATTCTCTGGTTTCATTCCTGCTGTTTAAACAAGCTGCCGCGACCGGATGGGATTGTCCTCGTGCCAGCGTACTGGTCATGTATCGCGAGATCAAAAATCCAACCTTCGCTATTCAAACCGTTGGACGCATACTGCGTATGCCGTTTGGCTCACATTTTGCTCATCCGGAGTTGAACCTTGGTTATCTCTACACAAATTACAAGCGGAACGAGGTGCTTGCAGAATACGCAAAATCAAATTCAGAGAATCGTCCTGCAATAAACGGAAGTTATCGTAAGAAAAATGTTGAGCCGATCAAGTTGGAATCAGTTTTCATGACCCGTGCCGACTACAACGATCTCGGAGACTCATTTCAAGAGACCTTCAAAAAGGTGGCAGACAAAGAGCTTAATCTAAAAAGTATTGATTTGAGACCGAAAGTGATGAACAGTCTTATTGTGGGAGTTGAGATTGATGATTACGACAATTTCACAAAGGAACTTTTTGAAGATGGTGGAAGCCACGATCAAGAAATGTCTCGGCATGATCTTGAACGGCTGTATAACTTGCTCTGCTTTAAGATAATCGCTAAGCAGATAGACGAGAACAGAAAATTTGCTCCTGAACGATCGTGGGGAAAGCTAAAAACAGCCTTGAATATTTGGCTGATGAAGAAGCTTGAGGCTTCTCGCATTGACGCATACAAGATTATCGTGAGCGATCTCGTGAGCTCGGCGAGTGCCTTAGCCCCTGTCATTGGCGATGCGCTTCTTGCATATCGTCCTATCCGAGAACAGGAGGTAAACAAAAAGGCTGCTCGCACAAAGCGAGTTGAGCATATTGAGATACCACGCGACGCCTTGTTCTTCACTGATCAATACGAGTCGCTGAGCGTAAAGAAATCGGCAATGGAACCGTTTTGGATTGAAAAAGGCATGTTTGGCGCTGTTAATGAAAAATCATTTATCGATTTTTTGGAATCACCTAAAAATAAGGATGTCGTTTGGTGGTATAAGAATGGCGATTCTGGTAGCGAATATTTTTCGATCTCATATCGCAATCCCGATGATAACAGAGAGAAGCTTTTCTATCCTGATTGGATTGTGCAGACAAAAGACACGGTCTATATTCTCGATACGAAAGCAGGCATAACTGCTGAAAGCAATGATACAAGATATAAGGCTGAAGCTCTCCAGGCCTAGCTAAAGGGTAAAAAAGGTTTTGACGGCGGCATTGTCGTCCAAGACGGACCAAACGGCTGGAAGATTAATCGTAATGCGAAATATTCTTTTGATTCGTCGATGAAAGGGTGGGAGGTGTTTGGACTTTGATTAGACTTTTGATGAAACTTTCCACCGATTATTGAATGTCGCCAACATACTTTGGCGTATATCTTCTCCCAAACAAACAATAAAACTCTCCTTATTTCCCAAATGATTAAGGCTGTTGCCGGAAAGCCAGAAAGTTTTGTTGTCCATAATATAGCGGTCGTGTAAATCTGAACTAGAATAGACACCGATTTCCACTTTATATCCCTCACTTCGCAAATCTGCGAGATGTCGAGCGAATGTTCCATTTGGTTTATCAATAATGTTTTTCGTCAAAATCTTGATGGACTTTTTCTTGTCGGAGTTTTTAAAAACGATATCAAGCGTGTTAATGTCTATGTATGGATCACAAATCAAAGTCTCACCTTTTAATCCGGTAAAAATATCCTTCAGCGCTATGTTTTTTGCAGAGAATGGCTTATTTGCCTCGATAAAGATAACTTTGTCATATTGCGACTGTGCAAGTAGCTTCTTTTTCCCGGGTTCCATGAGTTTATAGCCACTTTTGTTTTTGTGAGCTACAGACTTCTCTCTTTCTAAAGCGTATCTTACTGCTTGACGAGATGTACTCACACCGCAAGTTTCTATGAGATGGTTTGCGATATCAGTGCCCGAAAAACGATCTTGCGTATTGCTAGATAGTTGTTCTAATGCCCAAAGTGTTTGTAGTTGTAAATCGCTGAAAGTATGAACATCCAGCAAGTCGGATATTTTCGTCATGCTATTATTTTGTTTCTTTGAAATTATTGTCAACAAATTGTTCTCCGGTATTGGTAATAACCCACGCTTTCTTATTTTCTTTCTTTTCCTTCGCCTCCATTACATGACCTTTTTTGATATTCATGTTGATTTTATCATTCAAGTTTTTTGGTGTAGGCTCTTTTGCAAGTTGGAAATAATGCGCTAAATCTTCTACATTGAATGATCGCATGTCTTCGTTCTTTTCGAGATAATACGCAATGGCGAGAGACTTTTGCACATCGCCAGAAGGGTTTTTAAGTAGAATAAATTCCTTTACCGACAGCTTTTTTGCCGGAGATGCAACGGTGTTCGACTTTTCCTCGCCAACAAGTATTTCAAGAGCACCAATTCGCTTTTCAAGGTCTAGTACTTTTTTACCAATAGATTTAATGTCTTCCATATTATTTATGCCTTACGGCTAAGAGAGCTAATGATTTGAGTAATTTTATGAACAGGAATTTCATATTCCATTTTGCCAACCAAAAAACCTTTTTCTTTGAGAGCTTTGAAGGTGGGATCTACGCTTCCTTTTTTGATTCCAGTTTTCTTGTAAACCTCGAGTGCGGTTATCATTTCTTCTGTAATAAGTCCTTTTGTTTTAAGTAGTTTCTTTGCAAGTCCGTAGACAAGTATCCTCTCCTCATTGGTCAAGCTAGATTCCTTGAAAAATATCTCGTTTGTTGATTTCTGAATAGTAATGAATGGGTGGATTGCTTTAATAACCGCGGATTCATCAAATGGGCCACTGTCGGAAAAGAGATCGTCTATTGTGTGTGTCTTGTCTGTCATAGGTTTTGGAAGTATTTATTAATAAGTGATAGCTCATAATATCGGGATATAGCCCAAGTATACAGGCTTTAATAATAAATGCAAGTCCAATAGAAAAAAACTTGTTACTGACTATGATTTAGGTGGAAGACTAGCTAGCGATCAACCCCTATTCCTCGTTGATGGGATGTGTGCTCATAGAATATGACATGCAAGTACATAAGTAATATAAGTATTTGAACATTGGATATTTATGCTAAAACATCCGGGATACATAGATGTCAATGAAAACATGCTAAAATATCTCTATGGATGATCCAAATACACAAAGTGAGCCAGTAGCAGAAACACCAGCCCAAGCCCCAGAACCTGTCCCAACCCCTGTTGAGCCGGAATCTAGCCAGCCGAATGGCTCTACGCCTACCGATTTGCCCCCAGAAGCCCCAGAATCGCCTACAAGCGATGTACCCACTATTCCTGTAGAAAGTCAAAATGGAGGGGTAAATGAGCCAGAAAGCAAGCCGGTAGAACCACCAAAAGAGCCTCAAATTGAAGCGGTTTCAGCAACTCCCGTACAATCTGTGTCTGCGCCAGCGCCACAAACATCGGCTACTACACAGACTCAATCGCTGGCGCAACAAGATCAAAAAGGATTTATTCACGCGCTTCTAATCAAAGCTCAAGCGAAAATCCAATTCAACAAGCAGAAGAAGCTCGATAAGATTATTCAATTAGCTCAAAAGAAGAAAATTGTTGCTAATGAAGACATTCAAATGCTTCTGCATGTCTCGAGTGCTACTGCTACTCGCTATCTAGTCAAACTCGTCGAGCAGGGTCATCTCGCACGCGCGGGGAACCCGCGCGATGCAAAATATCAATTCTTGCGATAGATTACATCTGTGGCTCATTTCCACCAATTGAGCCACAGGGGTTTTTGATTACTATTCTGATTACCGCGTGCTCCTTCGAGAAGCGGTCGACTTCCGCTTCTTTCATCAACCGTTCTTCGCGCCAAGCACATATCTGTATGGCGGACGCGCCCCACGGTTGCGATTAGCAACGGTGGGAAGCGCGGAAGCCATTCGGATACGTGCGAAGGCGCGCCATTAACATCTGTAGAAGCGGAAGTCGACCGCTTCGAACATTGCGATTGTGATAAGATGGTTGTGGCTCAAATGGTGGAATTGAGCCACAGGACTTTCCCCGCCCCAAAAAACAAAGCGGAGGACGGCACGGCATTCCTCCCCTCAAACCCCTCCTGCCGTGCCGTCCGACACAATTTTTTTGAGATTGTGACCAAAAAGAAAACAGTATCGCGGA
>CAIMKX010000055.1 GCA_903842025.1 uncultured bacterium
AATAGAAATAATATCAGAAGTCTATGAGAAAATGTTGAAAAAATTAAAAACTAATTATGTATGGGTATTAGTTTTTGATAGCTTTTGCACAGATGGCACATATGAATGGATGTTAGAACATAAAAATAAACAAATACATGTAATACATCTAGGGAACAGCAAGGGGCTTGCAAGAGCATATCTAGAAGGCTATAAATATGCTTTAAAAATGCCGCGATGATCCGGTTGAAACTCTCGGGCGTTATTGGTTCCGGTATGTGGCTTTGGAAATCAGAGCTCGACAATTCGATGGGTTGCTCAACTTCCAGACGAATCTTTTGATCCCAAAGAAGGTCCAATAAGGTGCTAATCACTTTCAGCGGATCAAAATGAGCTTTAGAATTCGTCATAGCGAAACTCCTCGGCTGAACCGCGCGTACCGGAGATGGGAGTAAAGACTTCTCGATATCTATTGTTCTTTTCCCTGGTCATTCCCTTAACGACGTCGGTTGATTTATAATATTGGTCTAACGAATGCTGCACAATCCGGTCACGACAGTTTTGAGCCGGTTTATTCAGTTTTCCCAATGTATTTATTTTAACGATATCCGTACCGATTCGAACGATAGCCTCTCCTACCTTCATGTTGGTTAAATCATTCTGATCAAACAGATCACGCATATCCTTCACCAGGTAGGCGGCGTCTCTTTTGTCGACTTCCATGATAATCGATGAACCGACACTGGCGAGAGCGTCGGCCGTTGCATTGTCGAACTGGCGTAAATAGTGATGAGCCAGCGTTATGCCGACACCGAATTTTCTTGTTTCTGCTATCAAATCTTCCAGCGTGTCTGTTACAAAACGATGGGCCTCATCGAGATAAATCTGAAAGGGCCTTCTTTTATCGATTGGCGTATCGCTTCGTCCGAGGGCGGTCAGATGCAGAAGGGATAAGATAAAGCATCCGACGATTTCTTTGACATCCGTACCGATATCGGTGAGATTTACCAGCAGGATTTTGCCTTCATCCATGACTTTTCGGAAATCAATCAGGCTGTGTGGCTGGGAGAGCATTAACGATGTTTTCCCCGACAACATGAGTTTGCTGAGCCGGTGTTTCGACGGCATGAGGGCGTCGAAACCGTAGTTGCGGATATCGTATTTCCAAAAATGTATTGCTTCGTCGTTATCCAAAACCTCAATGATTAGTTGCACTAGAGGATCATCCGCTATGGCGCTTTTTTTGTCTCTCATAACTATGAGATTGGAAAGATCCGAAAACGTGCTGTCCGGCAGATGCAATATCGCGTACAAACAATGCCGAAGGATGTGCTCCATCCGGTCTCCCCAGCCATTGCTGAATACCGTTTTCATGGCAGCAAGGAGGTCATCGGCTGTCCGGCTTATGTCCTGCCCTTTCGACCTCTTTAGTGGATTCCAGATGGGCACGTAATCTGGGATACTGAGATCGAAATAGATAATTCTTTCAATATATTCTTCCGGAATACAGCAGAGCAGGTCTTTGATGAGATCACCGTGGGGATCCATAACAACAAGCCCCATGCATCTTTTGATATCATTGAGGATCATATGTATCATCTCGGTTGATTTCCCCGTCCCCGGTTTGCCGATTATATGCGTTGACCGGGATCTGAGGTACAACGGGATACAGACAGGGTAAATCTTACCTGCATATTCATACGAGCCGAGGGGTGTCCCCAGATCG
>CAIMKX010000056.1 GCA_903842025.1 uncultured bacterium
AATGCAAAGTATGGTTTTTGTTATTCCCGCGAAGGCGGGAATCCAGTGTGCAAACAATTGCACCACTGATTCAAAACTGGATTCCCGCCTTCGCGGGAATGACAGACAACATGTTATCTGTAATTCCTAGTCCCTAGTCCCTAATTACTAGTCCCTTGCGATTGACCCTTGACATATATAAATATAGCGGTAGTATAGCGAACCAGGTAATGCTCTTCAAAATGTGTCAATAAAAGCACTGGTTTATCCTTGTTCGGATGGCTAGGAGCGTTATCGAAAAGAAAAGGTTAAGCGTAATGAAAACAAACACCGTTCGTATTGGAGTAATTGGCGCGGGTTTCGTGGCCAATTTTCACAGGGTGGCTCTCGGATCGGCTCGAGGCATTGAGCTCTCAGCCGTCTACGCCTTGAAAGGGGCCGCGGACCTGGCCGCTGCAGCCACTGGTGGTGGTTTGGGCGAAACAAAGGTATGCGGTTCCATCAAGGAACTGGTCGAAATGGTTGATGTTGTCGCAATCTTCAACCCGAATTTCGCCCGGCTCGAGACCATGCAGGCGATCGTGGACGCCGCGAAGAATCATCCCCTTCTGGGTTTGGTCTGCGAAAAGCCGCTCGGGCGCACGATAGCCGAGGCCAAAAACATGGTCGGATTGGCGGAGGAAGCGGGACTGAAAACCGCCTATTTCGAAAACCAGATCCACATGCCGGCGGTTACGAAATGCCGCGCACAACTGGCGCAGGTTGCCAGCAAAATGGGACCTGTCCATCTCACTCGGAGTGCCGAAGAACACGGTGGGCCGCATATGCCCTGGTTCTGGGATCCAACCCAACAAGGTGGCGGAGTTTGGTGTGACATGGGTTGTCACAGCGCGGCAGTAGGCATGCAGATGCTCACGCCGGAAAACAAACCGCCCAACTTCTTGGAGCCGGTCAGTGTCACGGCAACCTTGGCCCTTCTCAAATGGGGCCGTAATCCGTGGCTCACGAAGCTTCAGGCCATGGGTGTCGATTACACCCAGACGCCGGCCGAAGATTACGCCTTGGTCACTCTGAAATTCCGCAATCCCGAGACCGACCAGATCGTCATCGCCCAAGCGACTGATTCCTGGATGTACGATGCGCCGGGCTTGCGGTTGCTCATGGAGGCCATGGGGCCCGGGTATTCATACAATGTGAACACCCTCATGTCGCCGGCGGGCTTGTTCATCAGTGACGCCGCGGCCGAAGCGGTCAAGAATGCCGAATTGGCCCTGGAAAAAAGTCAGGCCAACCGCGGCAGTTTGGTCATTCAGCCCAATGAACCTGACCTTTACGGCTATGTTGACGAGTGGCGCGACGCCATGGCCGCCTTCAAAGACGGCAAGGATGGTTTGCTCAACTTCGCCTACGGCGAACAGATTGCCAGGCTGGTCGCGGCCGGCTATCTGTCCAGCGAGCTTGGCAAAACTGTCACCATGGATGAAGTCAGGGACGATTATGTCTCCCTCATCCACCAAGGAAAAGGGCTCGAAGTTCTCGGCTAATGGCCAGAACAATAAGAAATCTAAAGTTTGAATGCACCGACACTTGTCGGTGCATTTTTTGTTTTCAACATATAAGAATATTGCGATTCCTAGTCCCTAATTACTAATCCCTAAAAACTAGTCCCTTGCGACCAACCCTTGCCAACTTTCCTTCCACACACTACACTGTGAACCATGATTCCAGCCAACAAAACGATCGTATACGTCACCCGCGATATAGAGAGGGCCATCGGTTTGGAGCCGGGACCGAACTATCTCATAGTCGCCAACGAGACCGCCTATAGCCTCAAAATCAAAGAAAAGTTCCCCAATTTCGTCACTCTCATCAAACCAACAGGAAACAAGCTTCTTGGCACAACCGAACTTATAGGCCACCAGACTACCAAGGATATTATTGCGAAGACAAAAGGCAAGACTGCCGATTCCAACAATTCCAATGATCCGCTCATCCTCGTCTTCAAGAATTCTTTGCGCGTCGAAACCATGATCAAGGAGATTGGCTGCCAGTTCGTCAATCCCAAATCTTTTTTGGCCGAAAGGGTCGAAAATAAACTTTCCCAGATCCGCTGGCTGGGCGATCTGGCCCGGACGAT
This sequence comes from uncultured bacterium, assembly GCA_903842025.1. GTDB lineage: Bacteria > Patescibacteriota > Minisyncoccia > Phycocordibacterales > PALSA-1337 > C7867-002. Next base: position 2,117 of record CAIMKX010000056.1, read on the forward strand.
GCTGCCTTCCCACACCGCCAAATTGGCCAAACTTATTACTTGGAAAAATGAGCCTTTCATAATGCAATGGGCTCACGGCCACACCGGCGACGGAACAATGTTGATCCACAATCAAGAAGAGCTTTCGGCCATTCAGGCAAAGTTCCCTGAACGCATCGCCCGCTTGAGCAACTACATCCAGGGCCCTTCATTCACGGTCAACGTTGTCGTCACCGCCGACCGGATCATGATGGGAAATATTAGCTATCAGATCACCGGCTTGCCGCCTTTCACCGACAATCCTTTCAGCACCGTGGGCAACGACTGGGCTTTGGCCAAAAAACTTGTCACGGAAAAGGACCTTGTCGCGATACGATCAATGGTCGAAAAGATCGGCCTCAAACTCAAAGCCGAAGGCTGGCTCGGCCTCTTCGGCCTCGATGTTATTCGCGAGGAAAAAAGCGGCCGGATCTTCCTCATCGAAGTCAATGCCCGCCAACCGGCCTCCACCACCTTCGAATCCGCTCTCCAGGCCGAGAAAAGAAAAGCTGGCTATTCCGGCCTGACAACATTCGAAGCCCACATTCGCGCCCTCCTCGGCCTGCCGATCGATCAGGATCTCATAGAGATAACCGACGGTTCCCAGATCATCCAGAGGATAACCGCCAACATCCAAAGCCTCTTTGATGACATCGGCAATCAACTGGAAAAGAAAGGCTACGACGTCGTCGTCTATGAGAACACCGAACTCAATTCCGACCTTATCCGTATCCAGAGTCATCAAGGCATAATGGATGGACATGGCCTCTTCAACGTCAAAGGTCATGAGATAGTCGAGACCATCAAGAGCTCGAAGATCAACATCGGCGTTTAATATGAATCAAAAAGTCCTTTCTGTTCAAACCCTTTCAATCATCGATCAGTATCTCAATTTCAAGATTGGGACGGTAGTCTGTTCCATTCCCTATTTTAACAACAAAACCAAGGGCACCAGAGCGGCCTTGCGAGTCTATGTCGGCAAAGGCACTCCGAAAGAGATCGCCCAGGAAGTCGAGGCCATGTTCGTGAAGAACCGCATCGGCAAGGATTTGCTGACCGCCGAATCATTGAAGAAATTCCTAGTCGACAACAATCTCGGCATCGAATGCTCCGGCTTCGTCTTCCATGTCCTCAACGCCGAAATCCATGACCGCAAACTTGGCCGATTGGAAAAACTTCTCCATTTCCCCAACTGCCGCGGCCTCTTCGGAAAGATCCGCTGCCATTTCCGTCCGGTGGAAAATTGCGACGTGGCGACTTTTGCCTCCGAGCAAAATAGCCGAGCGATTGCGTTGGACAAAATATTACCCGGCGATTTCATAACCATGACCAATGATGAACCCGATCGTTCACGCGATCATATTCTTGTCATCCATGAAGTCAATTACCAAAATGATTTGCCATCCAAGATCCACTATTCACATTCCATCGCCTATCCGGCGGATGGCCTTTACAAGACCGGTGTTCGTCAGGGTATTATTGAAATCTTAGACGTTACCAAACCGATCACACAAGCCGTCTGGACCGAGAACGGCTCGGTCGAATCAGTCAGACCATTATTTGAAAGAGCGGTGAGGTGCAGGACGGAGGTGAGGAGATTGAGGGTGATGGGAAATTTCTAATTACTAATTGACCTAATTTCTAAGAAAATCCCAAAAACCAATGTCAAAATATTAGGAATTGGGATTTGTTCATTTCTTGGAAATTAAAAATTAGATAATTAGAAATTTTCATGGTATTGTAATCCCCATGATAACCATTCTTCAGGGTACCGCCGACTTGGCCTACATCTTCGGTTTTACCCTCGTCGGCGCCATCGTGGCCTTCGTCTGGGCGCCTTTGTTGTCGCGAGCCCTGTACCGTTTCCATGTCTTCAAACGGCCCAAGATCGAATTGAACGGCCTCGGTTCCCATTCCTACAAGAATTCCACGCCGGTCATGGGCGGACTCCTGGTCATCATCACCGTTGCCGTCCTAACTTTCCTTTTCAATTGGTCACGAAGCTTCACTTGGGTCCCCATATACGTCATGCTTTTTTCCGGAGCCTTGGGCGCCATTGACGACCTCATGAATATTTTCGGGGTCGAACGCCATTCCAAAAAAATGGGCCATGTTCTCACCCTTATCCGCGTCCACAAAGAATGGAAAAAAAGAGTCTGGTATGCCCTGACTTTGCCTTGGACAGCCTTCAAGCGAGTTTCCGTCTGGTTTGGCTCCCGAACCTCGAGAGGAATATTCGTTCACGAGAAACTCGTCCTCCAATTCATCGCCGGGACTTTGACCGCCTGGTGGATCTATTCCAAACTCGGTCCGGCTTGGCATTTTATCTATTTTCCATTTGATCTGGCCATTAACGCCGGCATCTGGATCGTTCCAATCATCATCTTCATTGTCATGTTCACCGCCAATGCCGTCAACATCGCCGACGGGCTCGATGGCTTGGCTGGCGGCATGCTCCTCACCACTTTCAGCGCCTTGACCCTTCTTTCCTGGATCAACGGCTTCGGCGAGCTGGCCATCTTGAATGCCACGACCGTTGGGGCTTTGGTGACTTATACTTATTTCAACATCAAACCGGCCAGATTCATGATGGGCGACGTCGGCTCCCTCGGCCTCGGCGCCCTCCTCGCCGTGAACGCCATGGCCATCGGCGAGACCAGCTCCCTTTTCTTTCTCGGCTTCATGTTCTACATCGAAGCCATCTCGGTCATCATCCAAGTCGTCTCGCGATATCTCTTCGGCCGGCGTGTCTTCCTCATGGCCCCGCTCCATCATCATTTTGAGCTCAAAGGCTGGAGCGAAGAAAAAACCGTCATGCGCTTCTGGGTCGTCCATTTCATCTTCGTCGTCTTCGGCTTCTGGCTGGCTCTCCATTAAAAACATGAAATATTTGAATTGGGACCAAAAGACCGTCACCGACTTTTCCGAAAAAAATCTCCGTGAAATGTATGAAAAAGGCTACGTTTTCACCAGAATTGATCGCGGCGTCATGCAGCAGACTCGCTCCGTCCGCCTTGATTTGAGCAAGTTTGAATTGACTAGCGAAAATAGACGGATAATCAAGAAGGTTCCCGATCTAATGATTCAATCGGTTGATTTGCCGCTTGGAGGTGCGGCCTCCGATCTCGGAGGCCGCACCTCCTCTTACGATTTTACGATCGGCAAACTGGCCAAGGATTTCTACGAGACCAAGTTTGGCCCGGGAATCATGAGCGCCCAAAAAGTCAAAGAGATGCTCACAGACCAAAGCAAGTCCAATTTCAACTGTCTCTTGAATTTTTCCTTAAATGAAAACGCTCCAATAGGTTTCGCTATTGTCTACACCACGCCAACTTTTATGCACTATTCCTATCCTTTTTATAACCTCAACGAATCAGCCAAAGACATGGGTTTGGCCATGATGGTTAAAACCATTGTCTTTGCCAAAGAATCTGGTTTGAAATATGTATATCTCGGTTCACTTCAAAGACCAACCGACACTTACAAGCTTCAATTCGAGGGCTTGGAGTGGTTTAACAGGAAAGAGTGGTCGAAAGATCTGGAGGAGGTTAAGAAACTACTTACCATGTCTGACATGGTAACGGGGTGATATCCTGTTGATAAGTCGCAGTCCTACCATGTCAGACATGGTAAGCGGCAAAAAATAGCGCTCCGATCTTCATCGGAGCGCTTGGTGTGGAAAATAACAAAACTCAGATTGATTTTTTCGGCGACCAAACCTGCGCCAATAAATCACGGGCTCTTTGGACTTTTACACGAATATCAATCGGGTACTCGATTTTATTGGTTGATCCGAGCAATTCGATCGTCCCAAACTCTTCCATAATAAGAGTTATCATTTTGGGCACGTTATACCAGCAATCCGGCGACATTACGCCTGCAATACCGGGGATCGAAACGACGTAGCCACGTTGATAGATCCTGGTTGAGGAAAGCAAGGCTTTTTTGAAAACAAGCCTAAGAAGTCCGCAATGCCACCACTCGGTGACGAAAATAATGCTCCGCTGCTTGGCCAAGCCCAGTTGGACCATATTCAGAATATCTTCGACGTAATTATCCGATTCCTTGACGACCCTCCGGAGATCTTCCACGATAACCTTCAGACCGAGTCGGGACAAAGAACCGTCGGATTTGAATTCACCATTAGTCTCTCGACCTTTGTCGACGGCATAGACATACCAGGGACGGAACTTTTCCACAACTTTATGAAAATGCGTCCTGCACATTTTTTGGCCGCCCAAGTCCGTTGAAAACGGCATAACCACGACCGCCTCGACAAGCTCGTCCGGATCATCCTGATCACCCTTGACAGAACCTTTACCGAAACAAATTTCGGTAATAAGACCGAAAGCCTCCTCGAGATTTTTCTCTTCCTGGGATTTTTCAGGTACCTTGAACTTGCCCGTACTAATATCGATTAAACTTTGACTCATTGTCTCCTCCTTTTTAAATTTTTGCTGTTCTTCTGCTTTATAAGCTATACTAAAAGAACCATGAATACAAGCGATGCTAAACTACCAAAAAGACTCCATGTTATCGGCATTTGCGGCGTTTCAACAAGTGCTGTAGCCATTGCCTTCAAGAAGCGGGGTGTTTTGGTGACCGGCAGCGACAAAGGCTTCTATCCGCCGGTTTCGACAGAATTGGAAAAGCAAGGCATAAGCTTTTACGCTGGCTGGCATCCGGAAAAAATGTTCAGTGGAACGGATTCAAACGGCGAGATTAATTACAGCGGCGCCATCGATTACAAAGGCGCCACAGATGCAATCGTTATCGTCGGCACAGCTTCTGGCGGTCACAATCCAGAGACTGAATTCGCCAAAGAACACAATATTCCGACTTATTCGTACCCTGAAGTCATTGGTCAATATTTCACCAGAGAAAAATCCATCGTCTGCGCCGGCACTTGGGGCAAAACTTCTTCCTCGGCACTTCTGTCATTCATTCTCGAACAGGCTAAGCTTGACCCGACTTATATGTTTGGCGGCGTTTCCCTTTCCCATGAAGCCTCAGCCAAGCTGACCGATTCGACCGTGAGCGTCTTTGAAGGCGACGAATACAAGAGCTCGCCCACCGATCCAAAAGCTAAATTCTTCCATTACAAGACCACCCATCTATTGCTGACCGCCGTTTCCTGGGATCATGCTGATCTTTATCCGACTGAGAACGATTACTTCAATACTTTTAGAGAATTAGTCGCGACTATTCCAACAAACGGTTTGATCGTGACCTGCGCCGATCACGACAAAGCGGTTGAGGTCACCAAATCATTCAAAGGAAAAGTTATAAAATACGGCCGCGAATTACCGATAAATAAGACAACTCCTGATTATTATTCTTACAAGAATGTAACGCAGACCAAAGACGGCCTCCGGTTCACTATTTCAATCGGTGGCGCCTCTTATGCAATACAATCACCGATGCTTGGATTATATCAAGCCGAGAATATTACCGCCTGCTTCGCCATGGCCCATCAGCTTGGAGTTTCGCCCGAGATAATCGTAGCGTCCATTGCCCAATTCCAGGGACTCAAAAGAAGGATGGAGAAAAGATATGAAGGAGACATTACCGTTATTGACGACATCGCTCATTCACCGGAAAAGGCCTCTTCCGTATTGAATACCCTCAAATCCATCTACACCGGCAAAGTCATCGCGGTTTTTGAGCCGAATATTGGTGGGAGAAGCCGCGAATCTCTCGGCAAATATTGTAATGCTTTCAGAGACGCGGATTTGGTCGTGATTCCGAGGCTAACCAAGCTTAAGATTGCCGAAGAAGAAAAGAATATTCCTATTGAAGGAGCCGAATTGGCAGCGGAAATTTCGAAGACACATTCGAATGTTCAATATATTGACGACGATGAAAAAGTCTCGGAATTCCTCACAAAAAATTCTAAAAAGGGTGACGTCATTGCTTTCCTAGGTTCGCACGGATTCAGGGGCATGATTGAGGAGATGGTTAAGAGAATTGGATGATCTCCTTGAGGTTTCCTTATCATTCCAAAAATCCCCCGTCCTTCGGCTAACGCCTCAGGACACCCCCTTTTTCAAAGGGGGATCTTCCATCAAACCATTTTTTTAATATAACTCGCCGTGATTCTAATGACTTTTTATGTTTAATTCTTAACCTAGAGTGTAATTAAACAATAGCGACACATATCACATAATCTGTACGTTGGTGGATCCCCCCTTTGAAAAAGGGGGTGCCGAGCGGAGCGAGGTGGGGGATTTTTTGAAAGATATAAGGGTTTTCCGAAGCAAAGAGACGGAGGATTTTCTGAAAACCCCTCACTTCCCTTCATCAACAATCTCCGTCTTGACCTGATCGTTGACGATTTCTTTTACAAGCAAAGTCATGCCGCAATGGTTGCATTCGATGACCATGCCGGGCGCGAGATTGGGGTAACGCGAGAGGTCGACGGTGTTCTTGCATTCCGGACAGACACAAAGCGTATTTTCGGATTTCATATTTTGTTGAATCATGAGATTAAATTCGGCTGTAGAGACGAGGCAATGCCTCGTCTAGGCATCTTGGTAATACGCAGACGAGGCAATGCCTCGTCTCTACGTCTACCAATATTAGCGAAAAAGGGATAAGATAGCAACATGACTCCACTCAAAAAATATCCGGAATTGGCCAAGGCTTTGGGCGTTTCCGACCTCTATTTCAAGCGCGAAGACCTCCACCCATTCGGCTCGCACAAGGGCCGTTCGATCCCGATAATGATTGATCATTATTACCAGAATGGGAACCGACAATTTGCCATTTCCAGTTCCGGAAATGCCGCTTTGGCCGCCGCGCTTTACATTCAGGAAATAAATAGCAAGAATAGCCAACCGGCCGAATTGGACATCTTTGTCGGACGACATATCGCGCCTCATAAATTAGAGAAATTGAAAACATTGGCAACAGGTGGAGATACGATTAATCGCGTCTCTACAAAGGGCGACAACAATCCTATCCGCGTCTTGATCAAAGAGCGTCCTCTTCAAGCCCTGACTGAAGCGATTCAAGAAGGCAAGCGCAGCCTGAGGCAGTCTACAGATGACACTGCCCTTCTTGGTTATGAATCTTTGGCCAAAGAGTTGGCGGAGGTCAAAGGCATAGGCGCTGTCTTTATCGGCACTTCTTCCGGCACGACCGCTCAGGCCTTGGCCGAATATTTCCTCAAAGAAAAACTGCCGATCCAAGTCCACATCGTCCAAACATCTTCCTGCCATCCGATGAGCGCTGAGTTTGAAAACTACGACGGCCCCGATGAGGATTCCGTCGCTGATGCCATCGTCGACCAGACGGCTTTGCGCCGAACAAAACTCGTACCCCTAATTAAAAAGACCAGTGGTTATGCCTGGGTCGCTTCCAATGATAATATCGAGACCGCCTTATCATTGACTGAGAAAAATACCGGATTACAAATTTCAACCAATAGTGCGCTGTCAGTCGCAGGAGTTGCGCAGGCTATCTATCGAAGTTGGGAAATAAAGGGCGGAGTGGTTTGTTTGATCTGCGGAGAGTGATTTACGGTTCAAAAAGGCTACTGGTTGTCATTCCCGCGAAGGCGGGAATGACAAGCATAAAATCGTCCGGCTTAACCAAAAACCATTAACTAACTACCATTAACTAAAGCCCTCTCACCGCTCTCACAAACCTCTCCCCTCTTTCTTTCCTGGTATTGTCCAATCCGGCCGCCTCAAAACCTGGACTAAAAATGACCTTGTTGTTCGTCACCGCTTTTTCCGCCGCCAGACGGACAGCCTCCTCTATTGAAGGCACCGAGTGGATGTTCACGTCCTGGATCTTCATTATTTCCGCTCTTTCATGCATCGTGCCGCTTCCCGGCAAAAGGATCAGCGTATGGACGAACCGCGGCATTATTGAATGCAAGATCCGGCAATCTCCCCCGTTTTTCGCTCCGCCAAATATCAAGACGGAGTCTTTGTTTCCGGAAAGAGTCTGCAGGGCCCTGACCGTCGCCGACGGCCAGATCGAGGCCGAGTCATTATAATATTCGACTCCTTTGATTTTCTTGACCAATTCTAGACGACCCTTGACAGGCTTCCAATTTTCCAAAACATCTCTGGCCATCTCGTCTTCAACCTTGAATAAGCGGGCGGTTTGCAGAGCCAAAGCGGCGATCTCGCGGTCTTGGGTTCTCCGGCTACCAAATCGCCAACCTTCGGGAATGACCGAGGTCTTGGTTCGGAGCATCTTGGCTTTCCTCTGGGCTTTGAGGGTGCGAGTCTGATCAATGATCTCATCCGAGGCGATTATGAAATTGTTGTAGGTCTGATGGTCGAGAATCTCGAATGGCGATTCATGGTAGGAATCTTCCGGCGGGATCGAAGTGAAAACCGCCACCTGGGGACTGATGCGGATGTCATGAAGCTCCCTCATGATCCGACCGCCCATCCGAACCAGAACAATGTCGCCGCTTTTGACTTTTTTCAGGACGGAGACGGCGCCCTCGCCGGTTTCCGGATCGATGAGAAAGAAGTCTTGGCCCTCTGTCGCGGCGCAAACCATGGCGAGCATCGGCGCCAGGACAGAGACGAGCGTGCTTTTGCCGTATTCACCCATGACCCCGACGACCACCACCGGCGGAGAGCGTTTGAAAAACAAAGTCTCGGGATATTCGACGGGGATCGTCTTTTCCCTTTTTTCGAAGGTCTCCGGCTTGGCCAGGTTGATGATCCGATTCCTCTCCAAGACATTTTTGAGAAAAGTCGAGTCGCGCGGATATTCATGCGAGAGGATGATGAGATCCATGTCCAACAGATCCTCAGCCGGAACCGAACCGCAGACATAGTTTGCCAAACCGACGGAGCGCAGGAAAACGATATGACTCTTGAGCCGGGCTTCGCTTTTGAGATCATAGAGGCTGACCAAAGCGCCAGCTTTGATGAGATACTTGATGTCCTCCACCATTTCGCCATTGTTTCCCAAACCGATGACGGCGATCATTTTTCCCTTGAAATAGTCTTGCGCGGACATGAAGCCAGTCTACAGCCATGAGGTCGTCATTGGCAAATGCTGCATTAAAAAAAGGGTCCTCTGAGGACCCTTTTGTGATAGAGATTTTGTCGCCTAAGCTCTCAAGCCGGCGTCAAATGAATTTTCGATACTTCGCCTGTCGACGAAATTCAGATCAACCGATGCAGTCGTTTGCAGGAACTCCGGAAGATTGACAGGTTTCCTAACTTCGCGAATGACCGGCATACCAGTCATGTGAGAATACAAACGATTACCCGCTTCACCGAAAGCATCACGAACCAAATTGATAAGCGTATTGTCACTGATTCTGGTCGGCTGCGCTTTAATGAAGTTGCTACCGTTGAGAATCGTTCCATTTTCCATGACATACCAATTGGGAACGACATGATTGCCAGGCTTGGAAGCTTCGCCGAAGTCAACGTCCCGGCGCAGTTCGATCGGCAGTTCCTGGGCCCGAACCAATGCCCATAACAACCTCGGATCAAGATTGTCGTAGTTGTTCAGAGTAATGGCAACGTTTCCGCTCGACCGCCGAACGATACAGACGGAGTATTTGAACTCCTGCGATCGGCTGGCCTTGGTAATCTGAAGGTTGTCACTGTGAATCAGGACACCTTTCAGTTTGTGACCATCCCGGAAGACGTTGAGCTCGAAGACTCGGCCATTGTGCTTGATCTCTTCGATGGCCGCATAATAATCGAGCTGCTGACTAGCACACTTGGCTAGAGCGAAAAAGAGCCATTCCGAAGAATCATCTTCACTCATTCCGGTCACCTTCATGGCCCTCATTATGAATGAGAGCTCGAGACAATTCCCGATCTGGGTGTGCGAACTTCGAACCATGCGCCGCAGACGTCCCTGAACCCTTTCTTCAGCAATGTCGCCATCTGCAATCATCTTTTCCAAGAAGATCACCGGACTCAAAAAGTCGTCGCATTTATCGTTCGGCGACTTCAGATAGCCGATTATGGCTTTCACGCCAACCTCAGCCCACCGGAATATTGCCGGATGCATTTGCTCCGGAAATGATTCAACCGCATTCTTGACCAACGAACTTAGGTCAGAGCAGTTGGCTGTCGCTGATCCGTCAACCCTATTTACTGCCTTCAGAAGCTTTTGAAGCTCCGGAAGCGTATCAACACCGAGATAACGAGCCATCTCAAACGCACCGCAGGTGCCCGCTTTTCGCTGTCCGGTTTGCGGATCCTTGTCGTCGAAGTTCCCGCCGAGCTGCCCAAGAGGTAGATACCCCTTGACCAACCATTCATCTTCAGTTCCCTGAAGCTGACACGGGATCAGTTTTGCGTCAGGCGCGATACTGATCTTGTTGCCGCCATAAAGGTCTCCCAAGACCTTTTCACACACCTCATCCAGATGAAATCCCGGATGAGGACAGACTACGCTGATTTTGATCATAAAAACTAACCCTCCAATGTAGAACACTTAAGTTCCTCTAGTTTTCAAAGACCTCAAACGCCATATTTCTGGCGATAGAATCACCAAAAGCACGCGCTTTTCTTTAGTCTTTCTGGTTGGTATTATATCATTATTGGCAGTATATTGTCAATAGTAATAAATGTAACCGCTCACACCCTCTCTTGGCCCCCATATTTCAAGCCATTGCAACAGGATTGACGAGAGCTCCAAGTTCGGCAAAGAAGTTTTTAGGTTTCCTCCAAAAGAGTGAAAGCAACACTGACGCCA